>CANKHC010000018.1 GCA_947481595.1 Fidelibacterota bacterium | reverse complement strand
TCGGGGTCCAACAAGACAAACGGCTCCGGTCCCCCTCCGGAGCCGTTTCCTTTTCGGGGTCTCAGGATTTTTTTGGGATGCGTTCGGCTAAGCGAGCGAGCACGTCTTCGCGCGTGGGCTTGAAGGCTTCGTCGATCCACCACGCCTCAGTTGCGGCCAGGAGGCGGCCCACCTCCGGCCCGGGGGCTACGCCGCGTGCGAGCACATCGGCGCCGGTGATGGGAAACGTTTGCGGCGTCCACGCCGCAGCGTTCTGCAACAGGTCCCGCCATGGCCCAGCCTCGCCGTCGTCCGCGCGCGCCCAAACGGCCAGAAGCGCCGCGCTCACAAGGTCTTTGCCGTGGTGATAGAGCGCGCGGCGCAGATCGCGGGGTGAACTTCCCGCGTGCACGTCAGGTTCATTGCCGGCCAGGGCGATCAACCGTGCGGTATCGGCGTTCGATAATTTGAGGCGCGCGGCGACGGCTTCTGCTTCCGCGCCGCTCGCGAGCAACACAGCGAGACGCAAGACCCAGTCGCCGGTGACGTTTGCGCTGGTCTCGAGGGTGAGTAATTTGGCAAGCGCCGTCACACCGCGCGCTTCCGACAGCACGGCGGTGAGCACGCCACACTCATCCATCAGCTTAACCGCGACAAAAGGAGCGGGTGCCGCCAGCAGCTTGGCGAGCTCTTGTTGTATGCGCTCGGCGGACAGACGCGCGAGGCCTTGGGCTTCGTTCCTGCACGCTGTCAGCGTGCCGGGAGTCAAAGGGCTGCGCCCATACCAGGCGAAGAAGCGGAAAAGGCGTAGAATCCTGAGGTAATCCTCGCGGATGCGTGCGGTGGGATCGCCGACAAAGCGCACGATACCGGCGCGCGCATCCTCAACGCCGCCGTGGTCGTCGAACAGCGTTCCATCTGGACGCAGCGACATGGCGTTGAAGGTGAAGTCGCGCCGCCGCGCGTCTTCTTGCCAGTCGGTGGAAAAGGCCACCACCGCGTGGCGTCCGTCGGTGGCGGTGTCGCGCCGGAGCGTGGTGACCTCGAAGGGCGTTCCGTCGACGACAGCCGTCACGGTGCCATGATCGAGGCCGGTGGGAATGCATTTAATACCGGCGGCGTTCAAGCGTTCGATCACGCGCGGGGGCACTTCGGGGGTGCCGACGTCGATCTCATGGACCGGCAGAGTCATCACGGTGTTGCGCACCGCGCCGCCGACAAAACGTACGTCGACGTCACCCGCACCTAACGCCTTGAACAGGCGCGAGACCGCCGGCACCGTCATCCAAGGCTGGGCCGGCCAGGTTTTAGAGGACGTCGACACGGGGGTCAGGGCTTTTTGGGCTCGAGGTGACCCGGCACCATGTTGCCGTTCTCGAGATGCGGCGGCACGTAGGTTTCGTCGGGCGAGCCGCCGCGAATCAGCGCGGTCGAACCCAGCACCACGAAGGCGAAGACGGCGCCGAGGAACAACAGCAGCGGCCACGGTCCCTGCTCCAGCTTCGGCACCTCGCCGCCGTGCTCGTCGGCATAGCGCGTGCGGTACCACACCCACGCCGCATAGGTCGCGGCGGGCAGGAGGAAGGGAATGATGTAGGAGATGAAGATCCGCGACATGGTTTACGCGCCGCCAGGTTTCATGTTCCTGAACTCAGGACTTCGTACAGGTTCACCAGCATACCCGCGGTCGCGCCCCAGATATAGCGATCACCGTAGGGCATGGCGTAATAGGCGCGGGCTTTTCCCTCGCCAATCGTGCGGCTGTGGATCTGGTGATTGCGCGCATCGAGGAAAAACGCGAGCGGCACTTCGAAGACATCGGCCACTTCGGCGGGATCCAGCGCCAAGTCGAAGGGCGGCGTGATCGCCGCGACCACCGGCGTGACCTCAAAGTTGGTCACCGTCCAATAGGGATCCAAGTGGCCCAGCACCTCGATATGGCGCGCCGCAAGTCCGATCTCCTCGGCGGTTTCGCGCAAGGCCCCGGCATCGGCATCGGCGTCGCCCGGCTCCATGCGCCCGCCCGGAAAGGAGATCTGACCGCCGTGGGCCTTCAGCCCCGCCGTGCGCTGGGTGAACAACACCGTGAACCCGCTGCTGTGTTCGACCAGCGGCACCAGCACCGCCGCCGGCGTGCGCACAGCACTCTCCCGCCGCTGTGGGGGCAACTTGCCAGGGAGACCTCCCCAGTTGGCGGGGTCGTGTTTGGCGCGGTCGAAGGGCTGGACGTGAGGCGATTCCAAAAGCCGGTGGGCGGTGGCGTCATCGCCGCGTGGGCGGGCCTCGCGCGGGCGCGCAAGCCGGCGGCGAATCTCGGCGCGCGTCAGGGCGCTTTCCGGTGGATGTGTTTTGTGCGGCGCGGCGCTCATGGTGCGGACTCTGAGAGATTTCCCAGCGCGAAAAACTGGCCGCTGCTCCAGACGCCAAAACTGCCATCGGGACCTCCCACTTCGCCCATTTCGACAAGCTGATAGTAGACCGCGCGGTTCAACCGGGCTTCCAAGCCCTTGCGAACATGGACATATGGCCGGGGCTCGCCGCTCGCGCCATCATGCGTCAGGCGCAAGGGGTGGGCGGCGTCCAGTGCGACCTCGTCGTCGACATTGGTCCGGACGATGAGGACCTGGTTGTGACCGGTGCCATCCACACGTAATTCGACACCGATAAAGGGCGCGTCTTCGACCTCGATGCGGCCGTTTTCCACCGGCGTCGTCAACCAGTAGTGGCCGTCGGCATCCTTGCGTAAAACCGTGGAAAACAGCTTCACCAAGGCAGGCCGGCCGATGGGCGAACCCCGGTAATACCAGGTTCCGTTGCGGTCGATACGCATGCTAAGGTCGCCGCACAAATCAGGGAGGGCCAGCGCGCCGCCCTCGCTGACGGGAGGAGGAACCGTCTGCGAGGAGGGAGAATTTTGCGGCGGCGCGGCGCTATTCCGTGGTTCCATACCCATCGCGATCAACGAACTAAGCCTTTGAAATCTTTAGGTGGAGCTAATGTCCGTGAGTGCAACGATAACACAATCGAGTGGCGGCGCGAGCAGACGTGCCGAAGACGGCGCCGTCGCTGACATGGAGCGTATCGCGGGACTGATTCAGCGGGCCAAGACCGCCATTGAGCAGGTCATTTACGGCCAGGGCTTGGTGGTCGAAGAGTGCTTGATCACGATCCTCGCCGGCGGGCACGTTCTGCTGATCGGCGTGCCGGGCCTGGCCAAGACCAAGCTCGTGCAAACGCTGGGCACCGTGCTCGGCCTCAACGACAAACGCGTGCAGTTCACGCCCGACCTGATGCCCGCCGATATCATCGGCTCCGAAGTGCTCGAAGAAGGGGCCGACGGCAAACGCTTCTTCCGCTTCATTCAGGGCCCGGTGTTCTGCCAGCTGCTGATGGCCGACGAAATCAACCGCGCATCCCCGCGTACACAGTCGGCGCTGCTGCAGTCGATGCAGGAACACCATGTCTCGGTGGCCGGTCATCAACATCCGCTGCCGCATCCTTTCCATGTGCTCGCGACGCAAAACCCGGTCGAGCAGGAAGGCACCTATCCGCTGCCCGAAGCGCAGCTCGACCGCTTCCTGATGCAGGTCGACATCCACTACCCGGATTTCGAAGCCGAACGTCAGATCATCCTGCGCACCACCGGCGCCGATCAGGCCGTCGCACAACAGGTGCTCTCGTCCGATGATCTGGTGGCCGCGCAAAATCTCGTACGCCAAGTTCCGGTCGGCGAAAGTGTCGTCAACGCCATCCTCAAGCTGGTGCGCTCGGGCCGTCCCGAGACCACCGATCTTCAAGAAGTGAAGGACCGCGTTGCCTGGGGCCCCGGCCCGCGCGCGTCGCAGGCCCTGATGCAAGCCACGCGCGCCCGCGCGCTGTTGCAGGGGCGGCTTTCTCCGTCTGTCGATGACGTGCTGGCGCTGGCGCGGCCCGTGCTGCAGCACCGCATGGCGCTGAACTTCGGCGCACGTGCCGACGGTCACACGCTGAGCGCGCTTATCGATCTTCTCTGCCAGCGCATCGACGCCGGCTGAGAAACCCCAGGGCTAAAGTTGTCTGAGGGCCCATGAAAACGGTCAGCAAACGCGAGGAAAGCCATAATCTGCGGGTGCAGGCGGATGCCATTTCCGCCACGCTGCCGCCGCTGTTGGTGGCCGCGCGCCGGATCGCCGCTTCGGTGCAGCTGGGAAGCCACGGCCGCCGCCGTGCCGGTGTCGGCGACAGCTTCTGGCAGTTCCGCCCCTACTCCAAGGATGATTCGCCACAAGCGATCGACTGGCGCCAATCGGGCAAGGTCGACATGGTCTATGTGCGCGAACGTGAATGGGTCGCTGCGCAAACCGCGTGCTTGTGGTGCGACACCTCGCCTTCGATGCGCTACCGCTCCTCGCCCAAACTGCCGACCAAAGCCGAACGCGCCGCGGTGATGATGATCACGGTGGCCGAACTGCTGGTCGATGGCGGCGAACGCATCATGCGCCTGACCAGCGACGGCAAACCGCAGCGTGCTGCCGCAGGGCGCATCGCAGTCGCGCGCCTGGCCGATGCCTTGGGCGCGGATCTGGTGGGCGATCCCATCGAAGATGCGCCCGAGATGCCGGCCTTCGGCGTCTCGCTGCCGCGCCATTCCTCCATCGTGCTGATGAGCGATTTCTTAGCGCCCCTTGAACAGGTCGAAGCCTCGGTGCGCGCGTTGTCGCGCCGCGGCCTGAACGGCCACATGATGCAGGTGCTGGATCCGGCCGAAGAAACCTTGCCCTTCTCGGGGCGCGTGCGCTTCGTCGGCATGGAGCGCGAGGGGGCCACCGTCATCGACCGCGCCGAGGAAGCCCGCGCCGGCTACATCAAGAAGCTGAACACACACCGCGACGGCTTGCGGGCGCTGGCCGCCAGCATCGGCTGGAGCTTCGGACTGCACCACACCGACCATTCCCCGCAGCCGGCCTTGGCCGCGCTGCATAACGCCATCACCGGATACCGCCGCTGACATGCTGAGCCTCGGCTTCATCTCCTTCGCGACACCCTGGGCCCTTGCGGCCGCCGCGGCATTGCCTTTGGTTTGGCTGCTGTTGCGTCTGACACCGCCCACCGTCAAGCAGATCAGCTTTCCCGCCATCCGCTTGCTGTTCGGCTTGGATCCCACCAAGCGCACCGCCGCGCATACGCCGCCGTGGCTGCTGTTGCTGCGCATCGGCATTTTGTTGCTGGCCCTCCTGGGCCTGGCCGATCCGATCCTCAATCTGCGCCAGAGCAGCGACAACGGGCCTTTGATCCTCGTCCTCGACAACGGCTGGGCCTCGGCCAATGCCTGGGAAGAACGTCTCGAAGCCGCGCGCGGACTTCTCGAGAATGCCGACCGCCGCGGCCAGCCGGCCGTGCTCGTCACCACCGCGCCGGTCGATGCCGGCACAACGCCGCAGCCCTTGCAGTTCGCGCCCGCGCGCGACGTACTGGCGCGCACCCTGCAAGCCACCGCGCAAGCCTGGCCGTCGGACCGCCTCGGCGCCGTCGAACGCCTCAAGGGCTTGAAGGTCACCGGCACCGCAACCGCCACCTGGATCAGCGACGGCGTCGATACACCCGGCGTGAAAGAACTGGCCGCCGCGCTTTCGCGCTTCGGCAATCTCACCGTCATCGAAACCGACGCGCTGACCGCACCCCTCGTGCAGTACCCGCCCGAGCGCACCTTTGCGGCCAATGGACGCACCACCGCCGGCGCCAGCAACGGCATCGGCGTGAAGATCGCACGCCCTGCCACGCCGCAAAGCCCGCAGGTGGCCCACACAGTGCGCGCCATGGATTCCGAAGGCCAGGTGCTGGCGCGCACGCTGGTGTCGATTCCGCGCGGCGAAGGCGTCGGCACGGCGACCATGGGTGTGCCGTCGGAACTCGCCAACCGCATTTCACGATTTGACGTTGAAGGCATCGCCAGTGCGGCCACCACCGTGCTCGCCGACGACCAGTGGCAACGCCGCCCCGTCGGCATCGCTAGTGCTACTGCATCGGGCATCTCGGTGCCGCTGCTGGAAGATGCTTATTACCTGCGCGAAGCCTTGGCGCCATTCGCCGACGCGCGCAGCGGCACGCTTGAAGAACTGCTGAGCCGTCCGTTGGCGGTGCTGATCATGGCCGGCGGCGGCAAGATCCTCGACGTCGAGGCGCAACGCGTCTCGGCCTGGGTCGATGCCGGCGGTCTCTTGGTGCGCTTCGCCGGCCCGCGCCTGGACGGCAACCTCGACGCCCTGCTGCCGGTGAAGCTGCGCACGGGCGGGCGTTCGTTTGGCGGCACGATGTCCTGGGCGACGCCGGTGCAGCTTGCCCCCTTCCCCGACACTTCGCCTTTCAAAGGCATGATCGTGCCGGAAGACGTGACAGTGACTTCGCAGGTGTTGGCCGAACCTTCCGCCGACCTGACGGCCAAGACCTGGGCCCGTCTCGGCGACGGCACGCCCTTGGTCACCGCCGAGCGCCGCGGCCGCGGCTACGTGGTGCTGTTCCACGTCACCGCCACGCCGGAATGGTCGAAGCTGCCGCTGTCTGGCCTCTTCGTCGATATGCTGCACCGGATGGTGGACGTCAGCCAAGGCGTGCCCGCCGACGGTTCGGTCGAAGTCGCCGGCGCGCTGTCGCCCTTCATGCTGCTCGACGGCCGTGGCCGCCTGGTGCCGCCGGGGGCGAATGTTCCGCCGGTCCCCGGCCCCGGTTTCGCGGAGACGCTGCCGTCCGCCAAGACCCCGCCCGGCCTTTACGGCCCGCCGGGAGCCACGCGCGCGCTCAACCTCGCCGCACATCTGCCGGAACCGCAGCCGCTCGCAGGATTGCCGCTGGGTGCCAACCGCATGACCTTCGACGGCCTCGCGCGCGAACGCAATTTCAAGCCCTGGCTACTGGCCGCAGCACTCATCCTGCTACTGGCCGACCTGGTGATTAGCTACTTCCTGCGCCGCCTGATGCCGACGTCGATGCGCTTCAAGACCGCTTCGGCGGTGGCCGTGCTGTTCGCGTGCCTGGCGCCTGCTTCCCTTGGCGTGCATGACGCGCGCGCGGCCGACGTGCCGGCGAATTTGGTGCCCTTGCGCGAAATCGATGCCGCGACGCGCGCCGGTGTTCTCGAAACCCGCCTCGCTTATGTCTCCACCGGCATCGGCGACATTGACCGCATGGTCGGCAGCGGCTTGACCGCCCTCACCCAACTGCTCGCCGACCGCAGCGCCGTCGAGCTGGCGCCGCCGACGCGCCTCGATCTCAATGGATCGCTGCTCAGCGCCGACAGCCTGACGCCTTATCCGATGATTTTCTGGCGCATCACCACCACCACGCAGGCGCCCACGGGCCGGGCGCTGACCGCGCTTAATGATTACATGCGCCGCGGCGGCATGGTCGTGTTCGACGCACCCGAACAGGCGGGGGCTCTGGGCGGCACCGGCGGCGGTATGCGCGAGAGGCTCGAAGAGGTCCTCTCCAAGCTCGATATTCCGCAGGTCGTCGAGATGGTCGACGACCATGTGCTCAACCGTGCCTTCTATCTCCTGCATGGACTACCCGGCCGATACTCCGCGGGCATCACCATGGTCGAGCGCGACGCCAGCGCCAACGACGGTGTCTCTTCGGTGGTCATCGGCGGCGCCGATTGGGCGGCTGCCTGGGCCAAGGGCGTCGACGGCGCGCCAATGTACGCCGTCATCCCCGGCGGCGAACAGCAGCGCGAGATGGCTTTCCGCGCCGGCGTCAACATCGTGATCTACGCGCTCACCGGCAACTACAAGGCCGATCAGGTGCACGCCCCCGCCATTCTTCAGCGCCTGAATCAGTGAGCCCACGGGAAAATAATCCATGACCGGTCTCACATTCTCGCCGCTGATCCCCGTCCCGTTCATTATTGCGCTGGTCGTGTTGGCTGTGGGCCTGATCGCTTACGGCCTGTTCCACCGCGCCAAGGGCGTGCTGCTGCGCGCGATCCCGATCCTGGCACTGCTCATCGCCATTTCCGACCCTGAGCTGGTGCGCGAGAACCAGACGCCGCTCAAGGACGTGGCGGTGATCGTGGTCGATGAAAGCGCCAGCCAGAACGTCGGCCAGCGCAGCGATCGCACCACTAAGGCTGTCGCCAAGCTCACGGCCGAACTGGACGCCGTGGGCGATCTTGAAGTGCGCACGGTCTACAGCGGCCGCGACGACGCCAGCCGCGGCGCCGACGGCACGCGCCTTTTCGACACCCTGTCGGCCGCCCTTTCCGACGTGCCGCAGCAGCGCCTCGCCGGCTCGGTGCTGATCACCGACGGCCAGGTGCACGACGCCGTCGCCCCCGAGCGCGCCACCGCGGCCCACGCCGCTTACATGAATGCGCCGGTGCATCTGCTGCTCACCGGCGAGCGCAAGGAATTCGACCGCCGCATCCGCCTCGAAAGTGCGCCGGACTTCGGCATCGTCGGCCAGACGGCATCGGTGCGTCTGAAGGCCGAAGACACACAGGCGAGCGTCACCACGTCACTGCCCATCACCATCCGCCGGAACGGCGGCGAACCGATCCAGACCAGCCTGCCCGCGGGGGTCACCACCGAGGTGCAGTTGCCGGTCGACAACAGCGGCGCCAACGTCTTTGAAATCGAGATCGCCGCCGGCGAGGGCGAGATCTCCACCGCCAACAATCGCACTCTGGTGTCGATCAGCGGCGTGCGCGACCGGTTGCGCGTGCTTTTGATCTCGGGCCAGCCGCACTCGGGGGAACGCGCCTGGCGCAACCTGCTCAAGTCCGACCCCAACGTCGATCTGATCCACTTCACCATCTTGCGCCCGCTGACCAAGGACGATGGCACGCCGCTCAACGAGCTGGCGCTGATCGCCTTCCCGATCCGCGAACTGTTCGAAGAGCAGCTCAAGGAATTCGACCTGATCATCTTCGACCGCTACAGCCAGCGCGGCCTTGTGCCGCTGCAGTACATGAACAACGTCGCCAACTATGTGCGCGGCGGGGGTGCGGTGATGCTGGCGGTGGGGCCGGAGTACGCTGACAGCTATTCATTGTTCGGCGGTCCGCTGCAGGGGATTTTGCCCGCCGAGCCTACGGGCCGTGTCTTCAACGGCGCTTTCCAGCCGCATCTCTCTGAGGTCGGCCAGCGCCATCCCGTCACCGCCGCCCTCGAAGGGTCGATCGGACGTGGACTCAAAGGCGAAGACCCCACCTGGGGCCGCTGGATCCGCCAGATCCAGGTGGCGAAAACCGGCGGTGCGCCGGTGCTGCTCGGCCAGGAAAAAGAACCGCTGCTGGTGCTCGACCGCGTCGGCAAGGGCCGCGTGGCGCTGCTGCTCAGCGACACCATGTGGCTGTGGGGCAAAGGCTTCGACGGCGGCGGGCCGCAGACCGAGCTGATGCGCCGTGTCGCCCACTGGCTGATGAAAGAACCCGAGCTCGAGGAAGAGGCCCTCAGTGCCCACGCCGCCGAGGGCGCCCTGCAGGTGACCCGCCGCAGCCTTTCTCCGAATGAAATCCCGGTCACGGTGAAGACGCCCGACGGCAAAGAGGTGAAAGTCACCCCCGTCAACTCCGGCAACGGCACCTTCACCGCGCGGCTCGATATTCAAGACCCGGGCGTCTACAGCCTTACCGACGGCAAGATCACCACCATCGCCGCCGTGGGCACCCCCAATCCGCTGGAGAGCTTCGACGTCGTTTCCACGCCGACCAAGGTCGGCCCGCTGGCCGAAGCCAGCGGCGGCGGCGTCTACTGGCTCGAAGATGCCGTGGCGCCGGCGATCCGCCGCGTCGCCGCCGGGCGCACTGCGCATGGCGCGACCTGGCTCGGCCTCAAGGCCAACAAACAGGTCGCCGTCACCGGCGTCACCCAGACGCCGCTGTCGCCGGTGGCGCTCATTCTCTTGCTTATCATGGCCGGGGCCATGCTGGCGTGGTGGCGCGAAGGTAAGTAGTCTTCGGTGATGCAAAGCGCCGCCACTGAGCTCAGCCGCCTTGGCAAGCTGGCCGAGTACCAAGTCCTCGACACCGCACCCGAGAAGGAATTCGACGAGATCGTCCAAGTGGCGGCCTCGCTTCTCGGCACGCCGATGTCGACGGTCAGCCTGATCGACCGCGACCGGCAGTGGTTCAAGGCGCGCTACGGTGTCGCCGCCGCCGAAACCCCGCGCGAGCACGCCTTCTGCGCCCACGCCATCCAGGGCGACAACGTCTATGTCGTCAACGACGCCACCAAGAATCCGCTCTTTGCCGAAAATCCCTTCGTCACCGGTGCGCCTGACATCCGCTTCTATGCCGGTGCACCGCTGATCACGCCGGACAATTTTCGCCTGGGGACGTTGTGCGTGATCGACACGGCGCCGCGGGAGGGTGGTCTCAGTCCCGATCAGGAGAAGACCCTAACCTTGCTGGCGCGCATGGTGGTCAATGCCATGGAAAGCCGGCGCCAGACGCTGCGCGCCCAGCATCAAAGCCGCATGCTCACCAAGGTCGCCGAGGCGATGGTTACGATTTCCCAGGCGCGCACCATGGCCGAGGTCGCCAAGCCGCTGACCGAAGCCGCGCGCGGATTGGTGGTGGCGGAAGCCGCCCATTTTGAGGGTTTCGCTCCGCCGGCGGCCTTCTTCGCCACGCGCGGCGGAGCGGAGCTGCCGTCCAGTATTCCCTGGAGCCAGCGCGCCACCGCTTTGCGCGAGCGCGCGTCCTTCGCCCCGGTCACGGGCAAGGATCTGGGCTACACCGACAAAGGCGCTTGGTTTGGGGTCTTGATCGGACTGCAGACGGAGATGCCGCGCGCGGCCTTGCAACTGTGGCGTCCCGCGACAAGCTCATTCACCGAGATCGAAACAGCCATGCTCGCCGATCTCGCGCGCGTGGCGTCCGGAGCCGTCGAGCGCCTGAAGAGCTAGTTGAGCGCGACCATCTCGGCGCGCACTTTCTGGCGGAAGGCGTCGATGGCCACCAGGTTCTTGCCCATCTTCACATGCCAGAAGGTCCAGCCGTTACAGGCCGGAGCCCCTTGCACCGCCGCACCCACCTGATGGATCGAGCCGCGATGTTCGGCCGAAATCAGCGTGCCGTCGGCACGCACTTTGGCGGTGAAACGGCCTGACGGATCCGACAGCACCGTGCCCGGCGGCAACATGCCGCGTTCGACCACCGTGCCGAAGGGAATACGCGGCTCGGAACGTTTGCTGGGGGTAGACAACAGCTTATCGTCCGCCACTTGCTTGACGAGGGCCAGGCGCTCGCGCGCGGCGGCGATGTAGTCGGCGTCACGCTCGCAGCCGATGTACTTGCGGCCCAGTTGCTTGGCCACAGCACCGGTCGTGCCGGTGCCGAAGAAGGGATCGAGCACCACGTCGCCGGGCTTGGTGGCGGCCAGCAGCACGCGGTACAGCAGCGACTCAGGTTTTTGCGTCGGATGCAGTTTGTTGCCGTCGGTGCCTTTGATGCGCTCATCGCCGGTGCACAAGGGCAGCGTCCAATCGCTGCGCATTTGCAGGCCTTCGTTGAGGTTCTTCATGGCCTCGTAGTTGAAGGTGTACTTGGCGTCCTTGTCCTT
The DNA here is from genome assembly GCA_947481595.1 of Fidelibacterota bacterium. Taxonomy (GTDB): domain Bacteria; phylum Pseudomonadota; class Alphaproteobacteria; order Rhodospirillales; family Rhodospirillaceae; genus SHVO01. The sequence goes on along the minus strand of CANKHC010000018.1, from coordinate 15,846 downwards.
GGCGCACCAAATGAGAGTCTCGTGCGCGTTGGTGAAGCGCGTGCCGCGGAAATTGGGCATCGGGTTGGACTTGCGCCAGACGATGTCATTGAGCATCCAGAAGCCGATGTCCTGGAGGATGGAGCCGACGCGGAAAATGTTGTGATAGGACCCGATCACCCACAGCGACCCGGTGTCCTTCAAGATGCGGCGCGCGGCCTTGAGCCAGCGGCGCGAGAATTCGTCGTAGGCGGCGAAGTTGTCGAAGCGGTCCCAGGCATCGTCGACGCCGTCGACGCGGCTGTTGTCGGGGCGGTGCAATTCGCCGCCGAGCTGCAGGTTGTAAGGCGGATCGGCAAAGATCAGATCGACCGAATTCTCCGGCAAGCGTTCCATGGCCGCGACGCAGTCGCCGCCGTAGATCACATTTGTCTTGAGGGGCGCGGTCTCTTTGATGGAATCTTTGGGCATGATGCGGTCCGCTCCGATGAAGAGCGCGCGGGTTCCATTCGGGAACCGCGCGCGCCTTCGGGTCATATGCGCCCCTGTAGCCGAGGCTCTTTTTCTTCCCTCCCCACCCCACAACCCTTCGGCAAGCGAAGGCGTCCAGAGCAGGAATTCCCCCAGGATCCATTTTTCGCGCCGTCCTCGGGACAGCGGGGTCCTGATGGAAGAATCATAAGAATCAAACGCTTATGATTGATTAATGAAGTAGTTCGTGAAGTGGGGCAAGGCCACTAGATATGGAGTCCCGGGGACTCGAGGGACTCAACCGGTAGCAAAGGACGGGGCGAGGCGAAAAAATATTGGCGTTTTTATTCCGCCGCGTCGGGGGCGAACAACGCGCTTTGCGTGATGACTTCGCCGGCCAGCGCGGCACGCACGGGCGCGAAGGAGCGGCGATGCAGCGGCGTAACGCCAAGTTTGTTGATGCCCTCGTAGTGCGCGCGCGTGCCGTAGCCGACGTTGGTTTCCCAACCGTAGCCGGGATGCGCCAGCGCAAATTCTTTCATCAAGCGGTCGCGCGTCACTTTGGCGATGATCGAGGCGGCGGCGATCGACAGTGACTTGCCGTCGCCGCCGATGATGGTCTCCACCGCGCAGGCCAGCTTCGGCGCGCGGTTGCCGTCCACCAGCGCCACCGTCACCACATGCCCCAGCGCTTCCACCGCGCGCTGCATGGCGAGATAGGTGGCGTTCAAGATGTTGAGGCTGTCGATCTCGTGCACTTCGGCGCGCCCAACACCGATCACCGCCGTGCCGCACGAGAGCAGCAGCGCGTAGAGTTCCTCGCGCACATCGAGAGGAAGTTTTTTGGAATCATCGAGACCGTCGCGCAGGGCCTTGGGCGTCTTCTTGAGGTCCAAGATCACGGCACCCGCGACTACTGGTCCCGCCAAGGGTCCGCGTCCGGCTTCGTCGACACCGGCGACGATGGCGCCCGGCAAACGCTTGAGCGCGGCGCGCTCGAAGGTGAAGCTGGGCCGCTTCATTAGCCCTTCTGACCCGCGCGCCAGCGCTTCACCGCATCCATGGTGTTGGCGACGTGCTGATCGGGGCTGAGCGCGGTGTAGGAATAAATAATGTTGCCATCGGGGGCGATCACAAATGACGTCCTGTTGGCGTAGGAGAACAGCAGGGCGGCGTCATAGCTCTTGATGATGGTGCCGTCGTCGGCGCCCACGGGGAATTTGTTCTGGCAGGCTTCCACCGAAAAGCGGTTGAGGGTTTCGATCTTGTCCTTGGAGATGCCGATGACGGTCGCACCGAGGGCTTTGAACTGATCCATCGCCTCAGCGAACATATGCGCTTCCTCGGTGCAGCCCGAGGTGAAGGCCTTGGGATAGAAGTACAGCACTACCGGCCCCGCCTTCAGCGCTTCGGTCAGCGAGAAGGTGAACTCTTTGCCGCCCAAGGAGGCCTGCGTCGTAAACACCGGCGCCGGCGCGCCGTTCTTCAGCGCCGCACTGGCGGGTGCGGCGAACAGCGCCGCCAGCAGGGCGTAAACGATGCGCTTCACTTCTTAGGCTCCAGCTTCATATGTTCTTTGAGGCGCGGCATCAGCTCGACGAAGTTGCAGGGGCGGTGGCGGATGTCGAGCTGGAATTTGAGGATCTCGTCCCAGCCGTCGCGGCAGGCGCTGGGGGAACCGGGCAGCGCAAACATGTAAGTGCCGTTGGCGACACCGGCGGTGGCGCGGCTTTGCACCGTCGAGGTGCCAATGCTTTTCAGGCTGATCCAGCGGAACAGCTCGCCGAAGCCGGGGATCTCTTTTTCCCAGACCTGCTTGAAGGCTTCGGGTGTGACGTCGCGTCCGGTGACCCCGGTGCCGCCCGAGGTGATGATGCAATCGACCTTCGGATCATTGATCCACTGCTTGAGCTTGGCCGTGATCAGGCCGACGTCGTCCTTGATGATGATGCGTTCGGCCAGCGTGTGTCCGGCCGTGGTCAGGCGCTCGGCGAGGGTGTCGCCCGAGGTGTCGGTGGCGGGCGTGCGCGTGTCCGAGACGGTCATCACCGCGATATTGATGCCGACAAACGTGCGCTTCTCGTCGATGCCCATAAGACCCCCGCGTTGGCCGCCGACTATACTTTAAGCGGGTGCGGTTTCGCTCAATTTTTGCCGGATGGCGAGCAGGTCGCGCCAGGCATAACGCTTCTGCTGCGGCGAACGCAGCAGGTAGGCGGGATGGAACAGCGCCATGGTCGGCACGGGCCGCGGCAAGCCCGGCGTTTCATATTCGTACCAGTGCCCGCGCAGCTTGGTGATGCCGAGCGGCTTGGCCAGCAGTGTCTTGGCCGCGAGTCCGCCAACCAGCACAAGCACGGCGGGGTCCACCAGCTCGATGTGGCGGGTGACGAAGGGCAGGCAGGAGGCGATTTCTTCGTCGCTCGGTGCGCGGTTGCCGGGCGGGCGCCAGAAGACGACGTTGGTGATGTAGGCGTTGGTCTCGCGCGACAGGCCCACGGATTCGATCATGCGATCGAGCAGTTTTCCCGACACGCCGACAAAGGGCAGCCCTTGGCGGTCTTCGTCGGCCCCGGGCGCCTCGCCGATGAACATCACGCGGGATTGAGGGTTTCCATCGGCGAACACCGTGCGGCTGGCGAACTGTTTGAGCCCGCAGCCGGTGAAAGCCTCCACCGCCGCGCGCAGCTCGTCCACCGTCTGCGCGGCCTGGGCGAGCTGGGTGGCACTGGCATCGACCGGCGCAACGGCCGGCGGCGGCGCGGGCGTTGCGGGGGCCGCGCGTTGGACAACCGGCGCCACGACAGGTGCAGGCGCCACTGCAGGCGCCGCTGGCCGCGTCACATAGCGATTGAGGGGTTCGTCGCCGATGGTTTCATCAACACCGGCGTCGACGTACCAGCGCAGCAGTGCCGCCGGATCGCCGGCGAAGTCCTCGCCAAGCGGCGTGGTCAAATCAGGCCCCGCGCCGTGAGTTCGTCTTTGAGATAGGCGTAATAGATCGGCGCCGCGATCAGTCCGGGCAGGCCAAAGGCAGCTTCCATCACCAGCATCGCGGTGAGCAGTTCCCAGGCGCGCGCGCGGATCCGCGAGCCGATGATGCGCGCGTTCACGAAATACTCGAGCTTGTGGATCAAGACCAAGAAGGCCAACGAGCCGACCGCCACAGCCGGCGAGAAAGAGAGACTGACGATCACGATCACGGTGTTCGACATCAGGTTGCCGAGGATCGGGATCAGGCCGAGGAAGAACGTCACCGCAATCATGGTCTTGAGCAGCGGCAGCTGCACGCCGAGGATCGGCAGAACACCGGCGAGATAGATCGCGGTCAGCACGGTGTTGAGCGCCGAGATGCGGACCTGCGAGAACACCACGTTACGGAAGGCCACGCTGAGCACGGCGATGCGTGCCATCAAAGCGCGCGCCAGCGGTCCGGACTGGCCATCGCCGGCGCCGCGGTAGAAGGCGATGATGCCGCCGATGATCATGCCCATGACGACATGGAACAGGAACTTGCCGAGGTCTTGGCCGATGGCGCCGATCTGTCCGGCGTGTTCGCGCAGCCATGTCGCCGCCGAGGCTTCAAGGTCCTGCATGCTGGCCGGCACATAGGATTGCGCCCACGGTGGCACACGTTCGCGCGCCGTGCTGATGACGTCCGCCATCTGTCCCAAGAGGGCGACGACGCTGTCGGAGCCGTCGGTCGCCAGCGACAACATGGCCGCAGCACCATACACCGCGCCGACACCGATCAGGGTGGCGACGAGGGCCAGCACCAGCGCCTTGCCGGTGCGCCGCGTCAGGCCCAGCGAGCGCACCAGCGGCACGGCCGACTGTACAATCAGGTACACCGCCATACCGGCGATCAGGGACGAGAGGATATGCAGCTGGAGGATGAAGAAGAGGGCGAGCCCCGCGAGGACCAGCGAAGCCTTTTCCATCAGGTCGCGGCGCGCGTCATGGAGCGGGGCGCGCGCGAGGTCGAGAGGGGGTTCGGCGTTGGGACTCATGGCTGTCCTCAGGACAAGGCATCGCTACAGGAGACCAGACTACCAAACCCCGCGGCGCCCGTATCGGGTCGCGCGGTAACTTTTGCGCCGCGCGCTAACTTTTGCGCCGCGCGCTAACTATTAGGTCGGCGAACCGGTTTGACGGGCGGTTGCCTGAACGGCTTCCTGGGCGGTCAGCACGCGCTCGGCGGCGACGGCTTTCTTGTAGAACCAGAAGCTGAACCACAGCACCACGGGCACGCTCGCAGCACCCGCGATCTTCATCAACAGGCCGACGTTGTTCTCGCCCCAGCGCACCGGCAGCACGCCCAGGGCTTCCATCATCTCTTCGACCAGGCGGATCACGCCGAAGCCCGCCACCGCGATCAGTACGCCAAGGGTGCCGGCAAACAGCACGGTGGTCAGAACGGCAATGACGACAGGGTTCTTGCTCAACGTCTCTTCCTTTTGCAGGGGTAGCGGTGGCAGGGCCTGTTTCTGCCCCAGACAGGATGTGGGTGCAAGGCCCTGAGACGGCAAGGCGGCATCGGCCATGTAACGGAAGTCCTTGGAAAACCAATCATTTTTAGGTATCCTCAGACCGTGGGGGTCCAATGAGTGATCGCGAGGCAATGGAATTCGACGTGGTGGTCGTGGGCGGGGGGCCCGCCGGCCTTGCCGCAGCCATCCGCCTCAAGCAGATCGCCGCCGCAGCGGAATCCGACATCAGCGTCTGTGTCATCGAAAAGGGCTCCGAAGTCGGGGCCCATATTTTATCGGGCGCGGTCATCGATCCCATCGCACTCAATGAGCTCATCCCCGACTGGAAAGACAAAGGCGCGCCGCTCAACACCGCTGTTACGGATGACCGTTTCCTCTACCTGACGGAAACCGGATCGGTGCGCTTTCCCAATTTCCTGATGCCGCCGCTGATGAGCAACCACGGCAACTACATCATCAGCCTGGGCAACCTGTGCCGCTGGCTGGCGCAGCAGGCGGAAAGCTTGGGCGTCGAAATCTATCCCGGCTTTGCCGCCGCCGAAGTGCTCTACGACGACAAGGGTGCCGTGCGCGGTGTGGCCACCGGCGACATGGGCGTGGGGCGCGACGGGGAGAAGACCGACCACTTCGAGCCCGGTATCGAACTTCATGCCAAATACACGCTGATCGCCGAAGGGGCGCGCGGCTCTCTCGCCAAGACACTGATCGCGCGTTACAGCCTCGACAAGGACTCAGATTTTCCGAAGTTCGGCATCGGCCTGAAAGAGCTTTGGGAGATCGATCCCGCCAAACACAAAGCGGGCCTGGTCATGCACACCATGGGCTGGCCGTTGGACAGTTCCACCGGCGGCGGCTCGTTCATCTATCACCTGGAAAACAATCAGGTCTCCATCGGCTTTGTGGTGCACCTCAACTATAAGAACCCCTATCTCTCGCCCTTCGACGAGTTCCAGCGCCTGAAGCAGCATCCTGCGATCAAGACCATGCTCGAGGGCGGGCGGCGCATTTCTTATGGCGCACGCGCCATCACCGAAGGCGGGCTGCAGTCGGTGCCGAAGCTGACATTCCCGGGTGGCGCCTTGATCGGCTGCGCGGCGGGCTTCGTCAACCTGCCGCGCATCAAAGGCAGCCACAACGCCATGAAGTCGGGCATGCTCGCGGCGGACGCGGCGTTTGCCGCGGTCAAAGGCGGGCGTTCACACGACGAACTGGTCGACTACGGCACGGCGTATAAAAAAAGCTGGATCTACAAAGACCTGAAACGCGTGCGCAACGTGAAGCCCTTGTGGAGCAAGTTCGGCCTGCAGGTGGGCCTGGCCCTCGGCGGCCTGGATATGTGGATGAATCAGTTGGGCATCGGGCTGCCCATCACGCTCGGCCACGGCAAACCCGACGACGCGACGCTCAAGCACGCGAAGGACGCCAAGCCCATCGCTTATCCCAAGCCGGACGGCAAAATCTCTTTCGACAAACTCTCCTCGGTGTTCATCTCCAACACCAATCACGAAGAGAACCAGCCGATCCATCTGAAGCTGGCCGACCCAACTATTCCGATCGCCGTGAACCTGCCGGAGTGGGCGGAGCCAGCGCAGCGCTACTGCCCCGCCGGCGTCTATGAAGTCACGGTCGACGAGACCAGCGGCGCCAAGCGCTTCCAGATCAACGCGCAGAACTGCGTCCACTGCAAAACCTGCGACATCAAGGATCCCAGCCGCAACATCACCTGGACCGTGCCCCAGGGCAGCGGCGGCCCGAACTATCCGAATATGTGAGTCAGGTGCGCCGCAGCACCATCAGTTTGGCTTTGAGTTCCTGCACCACTTCGCCGCGCTGATTGCGGGTTTCGCAGACCACGCTCACCGTGCCGCGGTCGGGCTTTGAGCGCGACGGCGTAATTTCCAAAATCCGGCTTTCCACATGCAGCACGTCGCCGGCGCGCGTGGGACGCGGCCATTTGACCTCGCCGCCGAGGCCCACGATCCCGCCGGCGAAGGGCAGGCCGCCTTCGACGTTCAGCCGCATGGTCAGTCCCGCCGTGTGCCAGCCGCTGGCGGCAAGGCCGCCGAAGAGCGTGGCTTTGGCGGCCTCGGGGTCGAGATGGAAAGGCTGGGGATCATAGGCACGCGCGAAAGCCAAAATGTCGGCTTCAGTGATCGAAGCTTCGGCGCTGACAAAGGTCTGGCCGACCGCAAGATCGTCCAAATAAAGCAGGTGTAATTTGCCCTGCGGTGTCTCCGTCATAGCCTGCCCCCTCATCCCCGTCGGCGATCCGAGCATTAAGAATATGATATCCTTACACGAATGCGGCGCCCTCCCTTGTACCTTCACCCTATAGTCTTGGTAACATGCGCGATGTCAGGGGTTTGTGCCGAGGCAGTGGCCTTGTACACTGCCGAAGAACATGCCCGCGGTCGTCCGACCGCTTGTCCGCCCGCCTCCCCCAAGGCCCGGTGAAGGGATTGATGAGATTATGAATTCGACACCTCCGCGCGGCTTCATCGCCAGTTTGGTCAAGCCGCTCGGCTGGCCCCTCACGCTTCTGTTGGGTGCAGCACTTGCCGCCGCCGTGGGCGCGGCCATCGGCTTTGGTCCCAAAGCGCTCGCCGTCAACAGCGCCACGACACCGAAGCAGGTCGCTTCCACTGCGCCCGCGCCCAAGCCGAAAGATGCGGGCCTGGCCGCCGCCTATCTCGCCGGCCGCCACGCCGAGACCAATTCCGAGGGCGACACCGCCGTCGAGTTCTATAACCGCGTGATCGAGCTCGACCCCGAGAATCAATCGCTGCTGCAGAACGCTTATTTCCTCGCCGCACAGACCGGCGACTTCAAGACCGCCCTTCCCGCCGCGCGCCGCGCCTATGACGCGCAGCCGCGCCGCGGCATGGCGCCCGTGCTGCTCGCCATCGAACATTTCAAGAAGGGTGAGTACGACAAGGCCCTGCCTTATCTCGCCAAGACCGGCGGCCAGACCCTCAACAGCTTCGCCATGCCGGTGTTGCGCGCCTGGGCCCTGGCCCCGACCGTGCCCGCCGAGACCGCGATCTCGGAACTCGATCCGCTCAAGACCTTCCAGGACACCGCCGATCTGCACGCCGCCATGAGCGGCCTGCTCAACGAGTTCTACGGCCGCAAGGACGCCGCCGCCGCCCAATACGACATGCTGGCGATCAAGATCGGCCAGGGCCGCTTCTCGACCCTGCGCCTGACCGCCGAGGGCTATCACCGCCTCGGCCAGGACGCCAAGCTCAAGGGGCTGTTCGACGGGTTCCGCGCCACGCATGGCACGTCGCCGACGCTGGACGCCTACATGGCGACGATCCCATCGCAGCCGGTGAAGAAAATCACGCCGGCGCAGGGCATGTCCGAAGCGCTGTTCGGCGCCGCCGAACTTTTGCTGATGAACGATCCCAACGATCTGCGCGCGCAGGTCGCGACTGCCTATGCCCAGACCGCGCTGTATCTCAACCCCGATCTTGAGATCGCGCAGCGCTTTGTCGGCAGCACCTTGGCCGCGCGCGGCCGGTACGAGGATTCCAACGCCGTCCTGGGCACCCTCAAGACAGGCTCGCCCGGTTATCTCGATGTGCGCATGCAGATCGCCGACAACTACATGCGCATGAAGCGCACCGATGAATCGGTGACTGTGCTGCAGGACCTGCTCAAGGAAAAGCCCGAGTGGACCGATGCGCACGCCGCGCTTGGCGACATGCTGCGCAACGACAAGAAGTACGATCAGGCCGTGAACGCCTACAACAACGCGATCAAGTTCGCGCCGCAAGGGGCCTCCGCCTGGGCGATCTACTACTCGCGCGGCATCGCCCATGAACGCAACAAGAAGTGGGACGAGGCCGAGAAGGATTTCCGCAAGGCCCTCGAGCTGCGCCCCAACGATCCCAACGTGCTCAACTATCTGGGATACTCGTACCTGGACCGCGGCGAGAAGCTGAAGGAAGCGCGCGACCTGATCGAAAGCGCTTACAAGCAGCGCCCCAACGACGGCTACATCATCGATAGCTTCGGCTGGGCGCTGTACATGAACGGCGAATTTGAAGCCGCCGTGCAGAACCTCGAGAAGGCGGTGGAATCGACACCCGCCGACGGCACCATCAACGAACACCTGGGTGATGCCTATTGGAAGGTCGGCCGTCGCAATGAGGCACGCTTCCAGTGGGAGCGCGCCCTGCTCAGCGCCGACATGGAAGAGCCCCAGCGCGCCAGCCTGCGCACCAAGCTCGAGCGCGGCCTCGCGGCGAAATAAGTTTGGCTTGAGACGAAGATGCCGTCCGGCGCCGCTGCTGCCGCCAAGATCAATCTGACTCTGCATATCTGCGGCAAGCGCGCCGACGGCTATCACCTGCTCGACTCCTTGGTGGTCTTCGCCGGCGTCGGCGATCTGATCTCGGTGGCACCCGCCGACGAGCTCAGCCTCGCGATCACCGGCCCCTTTGGCGCGGCACTGCAAGCCGAGCCCGACAACCTCGTCCTGCGCGCGGCGCGCCTGCTTGCGGCCACGCACAAGGTCACCAAGGGCGCGGTCCTCACGCTTGAGAAGCACCTGCCGGTCGCCTCGGGCATCGGCGGTGGGTCCGCCGACGCGGCGGCGACGCTGCGCGCCTGCGGTGAGCTGTGGAATGTGGACCCGCGCGCGCTGAGTGACGCCGAGATCGCCGCCAAGCTCGGGGCCGACGTGCCCGTGTGCCTGCACGGCAAGCCGGCTTTCATGAGCGGCATCGGCGAGATCATCGACGCCGCGCCCAGGCTGCCCGCCACCTGGATGGTGCTGGTCAATCCCGGTGTGCCCCTTTCCACCAAGACCGTCTTTGGAGCGCTGGCGGGCCGCTTTCATGCGCCCATGACCCGCACTGATTTCGCCGGTCTCGACACGGCCATGGCGCTCGCCCAGGTCCTCAAGGCCTACGGCAACAGCCTTATGGCGCCGGCGCGCGAACAGCTGCCCGTGATCGGGTCGGTGCTCGCGCTGATCGAGGCAACCCCAGGCTGCCTCCTCGCCCGCCTTTCGGGCAGCGGTCCTACCTGTTTTGGGCTTTATGCCAGCGCGGCCCAGGCTAATGCCGCGGCCAAGCACATCAAATCGGTCCAGAATGCATGGTGGACCGCCGCCGCGCCGGTTTTGCCTTAAGAGGGCCTTCCGGCCTGAAACCCCTCGGATTTGTGAGTTGATTCGAGGCTGCCTTGGCCTATTTTGTCGCCTTATGAAAAGAATTCTCAGCCTTTTGGCGCTTTGCGCCTTCCTCGCCCTCCCGGGCTTTGCCCGCGCGGACAACGTGGTTGCCACCGAGCAAGTGCGCGCCGAGCTGACCGCCGAGCAACAGTCGGTCGAGCCGGGCCAAAGCGTCTGGGTCGCGCTGACCTTCACCATCAAGCAGGGCTGGCACACCTATTGGAGCACGCCGGGCGATTCCGGCTTGCCGCCCGAGATCAAATGGACCCTGCCGGAAGGTGTGACCGCCGGTCCCTTGCAGTTCCCGCCGCCGGAACGCGCCGCCTTCGGCGAGTTCATGAACTTCGGCTACAGCGACCACGTCACCATGCTCACCGAACTGAAGGTGGCGCCGGGCGCCGCCACCGGTCCGGTGACGCTGCTGGCTGACACCTCCTGGCTGGTCTGCGCCGACGTTTGCATTCCCCAGGACGCCAGCCTGACGCTGCCGCTCACCATCGGCGCCGCGGCCACCGGCATGAGCACACCCGCCAGCGCGGCCATCGCCGCCGCGCGCGAAGCGTTGCCGAAGCCGGCACCCTTCCCGGTCGCTCTCACCCGCAGCGGCACGACGCTGGTGCTCAAAGCGGGCCCCGGCTTCACGGGCAACATCGAGAACGCCGCTTTCTTCCCGAACGGCGAAGGCGTGCTCAACAATTTCGCGCCGCAGGCGCAATCGCTCGACAATGGTACGCTGACCCTGCGCATGACCGCGGGCAAGACCGCGACGAGCCCCGTCGACGGCGTGCTTGTCGTCGAGAATGCCGGCCAGCGTGTTGGTTATGCCGTCAACACGCCCGTCACCACGGGGCCGATCGAAAGCCGGCCCTTCGCTCTGGTGCCGCTGCTGCTCGCCGCCGGTCTCGCGTTCCTGGGCGGTATTGTTTTGAATGTCATGCCGTGCGTGCTGCCGGTGCTGGTGATGAAAGCCATGAGCTTCATCTCGCGCGGCACGATCGATTCCGCGGCACTGCGCCGTGACGGCCTCGCGTATACCGCCGGCGTGATGGTCACCTTCGGCGCGCTCGTCGGGGCCCTTCTGGCGCTGCGCGCGGCCGGTGATGCGATTGGATGGGGCTTCCAGCTGCAATCGCCGATCTTCGTCGCCGTGCTCGGCTACGTCATGCTGGTGCTGGGCCTCAATCTCTCCGGCGTCTTCAATGTCGGCGGCAATTTCGGCATGGGCCAGGAACTCGCCGCCAAAGGCGGTGTCACCGGCTCCTTCTTCACCGGCCTGCTCGCCGTCGTCGTGGCGACACCGTGCACCGCGCCTTTCATGGGCACGGCCATTGGCTTTGCGCTGACGCAGTCGCCGCTCGAAGCGATCCTGATTTTTGAAGCGCTGGCGCTGGGCCTCGCCACCCCGTACCTGATCGTCACCTTCGCGCCGGGAGCCGCGCGCCTTTTGCCGCGCCCGGGCGTGTGGATGGACCGCGTCAAACAGGTCCTCGCTTTCCCGCTCTACGCCGCAGCAGCCTGGCTGGTCTGGGTGCTGGCGCAGCAGCTCGACCCGACTCAGCTCGCCGGCGCCATGGCCGGCTTTGTGCTCGTGGCCTTCATCGGCTGGCTCTACGGCGCCGCGCAGAAGGCCAACACCGGCAAGGGCCGCGCCTGGTCGCTGGGCACCGCCGCTGTCGCCCTGGCCGCCACCGTGGCGCTGACCACCTCGCTCAAGAGCATGCCGGCAGCAGGCACCGAGACCGCGTCGGCCAGCGAGCCCTACTCCGTCGCCAAGCTCGAGGCGGCGCGCGCCGAGGGCAAGCCGGTGTTCATCAACTTTACGGCGGCCTGGTGCATCACCTGCAAAGTCAACGAGCGCATCGCCCTGTCGAAGAGCGACGTCGAAGCGGCGTTCAAGAAAGCCGGCGTGGTCTACCTCAAAGGCGACTGGACCAACCGCAACGCCGAGATCAGCGCCGCCCTCCAGGCCGTGGGCCGTGACGGCGTGCCGCTTTACCTCTATTACGCGCCCAAGGCCGCAGAACCTGTGATTCTGCCGCAGGTTTTGACCCCGGCGAGCGTGATTGCGGCGATTTCCCAGTAACTTGCGTAACTTGCCCGTTGCGGGCTCAGTCCAATTTTCTTAATGTCCGCGCCGCTTACGCCGCGTGAGTCCTGCTGGGGCGTCGCCAAGCGGTAAGGCAGCGGTTTTTGGTACCGCCATCCCAGGTTCGAATCCTGGCGCCCCAGCCACTTTCCTTGCGCTAAGCTGTGACCGTCCCTTGGGATGGCTCACATGCGCACTTTCCCCGCCCTGATGCTGCTGTTGCCGCTGGCCATGCCCGGCGCGGCGTTCGCCGCCGACGCGAGCTGCCCGCATGGCACATTGGACGCGCGCTACTGCGACCGCGACGGCGACATGCTGGCCGACGCTCCCACCGACGCCAAGCTGCTGGCCGATCCCAAGGAGCTGATTTTCTCCTACACTCCGGTCGAGGACCCTTCGGTTTACGTCGGCGTCTGGGACAGTTTCCTCAAACACCTCGAAACCGTGACCGGGCGCAAGGTGCGCTTCTTCCAGGTGCAGTCCTATGCCGCCCAGCTCGAGGCCTTGCGCTCGGGCCGCTTGCATGTCGCGGGTGTCAACACCGGCAGCAATCCGGTGGCGGTGAACTGCGCGGGCTTTGTGCCCTTTGCGATGATGGCCATGGCGGACGGCAGTTTTGGCTATGAGATGGAAGTCATCGTTCCCGCAGCCTCTGCGGTCAAAGGCCTCGCCGACCTCAAAGGCAAGACTGTCGCCTATTCCGCGCCCACGTCGAACTCCGGCTACAAGGCGCCGGCGGCGATCCTGCGGGCTGAATACGGTCTTGCCGAAGGCAAGGACTACAAAGCCGCGTTCTCGGGCAAGCATGACAACTCGATCTTGGGCGTGGTCAACGGCGACTATGACGCCGCCGCGGTTGCCAACGTGGTGATGAAGCAGATGATCGAGCGCAAGGTTTTCGATCCGGCCAAGATCCGTTCGATCTACAAATCACAAACTTTCCCGACCACGGCTTATGGCGTGGCGCACACGCTTAAGCCGGAGTTGGTCGCCAAGATTAAGGAAGCCTTCTTCACGTTCCCCTGGGCAGGATCCGGCCTGGCCAAGGAGTTCGCCGAGGAGAAGTTCATCCCCATCACCTATAAGACCGACTGGGACGTGGTGCGCAAGGTCGATGCCGCCATGGGCGTTACATACGACTGCCGGTGAGAACGCCTGCGGCGGTTGCCAACACCGCTGCTTCCCCGTCAAGATCGGCCATGCCCGGCCTCTCCCTTGAAAACCTCACAAAGACCTACGGCGCGAAGATCGCGCTGAACGGCGTCACGCTGACGCTCAAGGCGGGTCAAGTCGCAGCGCTCATCGGGCCTTCGGGTGCGGGCAAGAGCACGCTGATCCGCTGCGTCAATCGTTTGGTGGAACCGACCGGCGGGCGCGTCTTCCTGGGCGACCTCGACATCACTTCATTGAACGCCGGCACCTTGCGCGGCGCACGCCGGCGCATGGGCATGATCTTCCAGGAGTTCGCGCTGGTCGAACGCCTGACCGTCATGGAAAACGTGTTGTCGGGCAGGCTCGGCTACGTGGGTTTCTGGCAAAGCTGGCTGCGGCGCTTTTCACAGCGCGACATCGACTTGGCCTTCACACTGCTGGAGCGCGTCGGTCTCGCCGACCTTGCCGACCGGCGCGCCGATCGTCTGTCGGGCGGCCAGCGTCAGCGGGTCGGAATCGCGCGCGCCTTGATGCAGGAGCCTGATCTTTTGCTGGTGGATGAACCCACTGCCAGCCTCGATCCCAAGACTTCGCGCCAGATCATGCGCTTGATCACCGAGCTTTGCACGGAGCGCGGCCTCACCGCGCTGATCAACATCCACGACGTGCCGCTGGCCAAGCTGTTCGCACCGCGCATCATCGGACTGAAGGACGGCGGCGTGGTTTTCGACGGCGCGCCGGCGCAGCTGACCTCCGACACCCTCACCCTGATCTACGGCGCCGAGGACTGGGAGAAAGAGAGCGCCGATGGCTGAAGCAGCACTCACCCCGCCGCGGCGCTGGCGTCCTCCGCCGCTGATCAAAAGCACGCCGCTGCGCTGGGCTTTGTTCGCTGCTGCGGCGCTTTACCTTGCCGTGGCCTTCGGGACCCTCGACGTCAACTGGACGCGCCTGGCCGAGGGGGCGCCGCGCGCCGTGCGCTTTCTCGCCGGGTTCTTTCCGCCGGACTTTGTCACGCGCGGCGACGCCATCCTGCGCGGCGTGCTCGAGAGCATCTGGATGACCGTTGCGGCCACCGCGGTCGGCGTGGCACTGGCCGTGCCGTTGGCGGTGGGCGGTGCCAGCAACCTTGCACCGCGCCCCGTGTATCTCGCTTGCCGCGCGGTCATGGCGGTATCGCGGACCTTCCCTGAAATCCTGGTGGCGATCTTTTTCGTCAAGCTCTTTGGCTTCGGCACATTCGCCGGCTTCCTCACGCTGACCTTCGCCACTGTCGGCTTTAACGCCAAGCTGCTGGCCGAGGACATTGAGGCCGTCAACCCCGCGCCGGTCGAAGCGGTGCGCGCCACCGGTGCCGGCTGGTTCGCCTGGCTGGCCTTTTCCATCCAGCCGCAGGTGATGCCGCGCTTCATTGGGCTGGCCATGTACCGCCTCGACATCAATTTCCGCGAATCGGCGATCATCGGCATCGTCGGCGCCGGCGGCATCGGTGCGACGCTGACCACCGCTTTCGAGCGCTACGAGTATTCCAGCGCCGCGGCGATCCTGATCGTGATCATCATCCTGGTCATGGCCGCCGAGCTCACGTCGGGGCGTGTGCGCAGGTGGGTGCAATGACAACTCCCAGAACCTGGCGCCTGCATACGCCCGCCGCGCGCGCGGCGATCTGGCTCGGCTGGTTCGTGGGCCTTGCCGCGGTGATCGCCTGTCTGCAGCGCATCGCCGCCGAGACGACGTGGGAATTTGTCCTCGATGCCCCGGCCCAGGCAGGCGACATCTTTTCGCGCATGCTGCCGCTGGAGTGGTCCTATACCGGTGCGCTCCTGCGCCCGCTCTGGGACACGCTGACCATGGCGACGCTGGGCACGGCGCTTGCCGTGATCGCCGGCGTGCCGCTCGCCTTTCTTGCCGCACGCAACACCACGCCCAGCGGCCTCGCGCTACGCCCCGCCGCCTTGTTTCTGATCGTCGCCTCGCGCTCGATCAACTCGCTCATCTGGGGTTTGGTGCTGGTGGTGATCGTCGGACCCGGCGTGTTGGCCGGCGTGTTCGCCATCGCTTTGCGCTCGGTGGGCTTCATCGCAAAGCTGCTGTACGAGGCCCTGGAGGAAAGTGATCCGCGCTCCGCCGAGGCCATCGCCGCCACGGGGGCCTCAAAGCTGCAAGTCGTCAGCTACGGCATCTGGCCGCAGGTGCTGCCGGCCTTTGCCGGCATCACGGTGTTCCGGTGGGACATCAACATCCGCGAGGCCACGGTCTTGGGGCTGGTCGGCGCCGGCGGCATCGGCCTGCAGCTCAACGCCGCCATCAACACGCTGGAATGGAGCCGGGTGGCGGTGATCCTGGTGATGATCTTCGCCGCCGTGATCGCCGCCGAAGCGCTCTCCGCCCGTGTGCGCCGCGCCGTCACCTGAGACGGAGATTTCGCCAGCGCGGCTTACGATTTTGTTATCTTCCTTGAATACCGGCGCAGCGCGCCCATGTGC
>CANKHC010000017.1 GCA_947481595.1 Fidelibacterota bacterium | reverse complement strand
GGCTCGACTTCCAAGGGCTTCAGCCCGATGGCCTTGTCGTAAGCATCC
Organism: Fidelibacterota bacterium; assembly: GCA_947481595.1. Classification (GTDB taxonomy): domain Bacteria; phylum Pseudomonadota; class Alphaproteobacteria; order Rhodospirillales; family Rhodospirillaceae; genus SHVO01. The sequence goes on along the minus strand of CANKHC010000017.1, from coordinate 27,611 downwards.
TTGGCACCCTTGAGGTTCTTGAGCACGGTGTAGGAACGCCCCAGCATCAGCCAGCCGTTGTAGTCGCCGGGCTCCTTGGCCAGACGCTCGGCGAGGCTCGTCACCATGCCGTTGACCTGCTCCTGCATTTCCTTGGGCAGGCCGTTGTCCTTGGGATCGGTCTTTGGCGCCGGCAGAGCGTTGGCCAGCGCACCCGGCGTGCCCGCGGTCTGCACCTTGGCGAGCGACAGCTCATCCTGCGGCACCAGTTCGAGCGCGTGTTTGGGCGCGATCGAGGCCACTTCGACGCCGGCGTTGGTCGCAGCGCTTTCCAATTGTTCCTTGACCATCACGCCCCAATTGGCACCCTCAGGCGCTTCCTTAAGCAGGTCGCGCCAGATGGCGATGGCGTTCTTAGGCTCGTGTTTATCGAGCTGCTCCATGCCGAGATAAAAGCGCGCGCGCGGCTCGCCGCGGTCGAGCACCAGGGCCTTCACAAAAGCGTCGTGCGAGTCCTTGGTGACCTTGTTCTTGTTGGCGATGGCGATCGCCTCGCCGTAAGCGGCGAAGGTCACGCCGTCCGGGGTGAGAGTCGTGAGCTGCTTGAACTGCGCGACAGCATCGTCGTAACGGCCGAGCTGGAGGTAAGAACGCGCCAGCATGCCGACACCTTCGGCATCCTTGGGGTTTTCCTTCACCTTGGCGGCGAGGCCGTCAACCATCTGGTTGATTTCCGCCATGCCGGGCTCTTCAGTTGCCGGCGTGCGGGCCCCGAAGGGCGAGCCGACTGAGAAGTAAATCACAGCGGCGAGAACCGGCACGGCAATGCCGACGGCTGCAATGGTGGTTTTGCGCATAGCGGGTCCAGTCGTGTTGAGTGTGGGTTCGGACAGTTTGGCGGCGCCGAGGATGCGGCGCTGAATTTCGATACGCGCGGCTTCGGCTTCCGCCGGCGTCAGCACGCCGCGTTCGACGTCGCGGTCCACTTCCTTGAGCTGGTCTTCGAAAATGGTGCGGTCGTAGGCCGCGCGGCTGGCGACTTCTTCGTGTTGCTTCAGAAGCGGACGAACCAGAACGGCGACGGCGATCACCGCCAAAAGGGCAATGAGAACCCACATCATGTTTGTTTTTCTCCGCTGTCGTCTGGTGCGTGGTTCAGGGCGGCCAGCGCGAGCTGTTCTTCATCGGACAACGGCGCCGTACCCGCCATCGGTTGGCGAAGCCGTGTCATGACGATCACGCCGCCGGCCAGAAGCAGCGCCAGCGGCCCCAGCCAGAGGATAAAGGTGATGGGCGTGAAACGTGGCAGCAAGCGCACATAGTCGCCGTAGCGGCCGACCATGTAAGAGATGATCTGTTCGTTGGAATCGCCCGCCGTGATGCGTTCGCGCACGAGGACACGCATGTCGTGGGCGATCTCGGCGCCGGAGTCGTCGATACTCTCGTTCTGGCACACCACGCAACGCAGGTGTTTGCTGACCTCGCGGGCGCGGGCTTCCTGCGCTGGGTCCTTCAGCATCTCATAGGGTTGGACGGCGAAGGCGGGTGCGCTGAAAAGGAGAGCGGCGACGAGGGCTAAGCGTTTCATGGCTCGGCCTGCAGCTGTTTGACCTTGGGCAGGATGCTGTCGCGCCACACTTCGGCGGTGATCATGCCGGGCTGCTTGTAGCGGATGATGCCCTTCTTATCGATCAGGAAGGTCTCGGGGGCTTGCGCGACGCCAAAGGAAATCGCGGCCTTGCTGTTGGGATCCTGGCCGATCTTGGCGTAGGGGTCGCCGCGCTCGGCGAGCCAGGCGAGGCTCTTCTCAGGCTTGTCGCGCCAGGCGACGCCGTACAGGGGCACGTCCCCGGACTTAGCGATGTTGAGGAGGACCGGGTGCTCGTAAAGACAGGTCGCGCACCACGAGCCCCAGAAGTTGACCAGATAAACCTGACCCTTGAGATCGGCACTCTTCAGACCTTCGGCATGGCCGGGCAGCGGTGCCAAATCGAATTCGGGCGCAGGCGTGTTGAGGACGACGGTGGGCAAGGCGCTGACCTCAACGCCGCTCGCGACATCGAACAGGCGTTTGCCGAAGACGCCGACCAGCGCCAGCACCAGCGCCAGCGGGATGAGATAAGGCCAGCGCTTCATTATTCTGCAGCCTGCGGGAGAGCAACGCCGGCCGCCGCCGCCGCGCGCTGCGGTGCGCCGACACGATGTCTGCGGTCGGTCAGCGAGATAATGCCGCCGAAGGCCATCAACAGGATGCCGTACCACATGAAAGGCACCAGGGGCTCGAAGTAGAAGCGCGTGACCCAGGCGCCGTTTTCCTGCGGCTCGCCGAGGACGGCGTGCAGGTCGGAGGCGAAGGTGGTGTGCACGGTGGTGAAGGTCAGTTGCTGCTGCGGCTGGATATAGCTGCGCAGCTGCGGGTGCATGACAGCGACCTCTTTGCCGCCCTTCAAGGCAACGATGGTGGCCTCGGCCGCGGCGTAGTTGGGACCGTTCACGTCCTTCACGCCGTCGAAGCGCATCGTGTAGCCGGAGATCTCGATGGTCTGGCCGGGAGTCATGGTCTGGATGCGTTCCACCTTCCAGGCCGAAGACCCAGACACGCCGGCGATCAGGACGGCGATGCCCAGGTGCGCCAGCGTCATGCCATAGGCGGCGCGCGGCAGGTTGCTCATGCGCGCCATGGTCCCGGAACGCCCGAAGCGCACGCGATCCATCCATTCGGAAAGCACGGCGGTGGCGAGCCAGGCGGCGATGCCGAGGCCGGCAGCACCGCCCACATCGGTGACGCTCGCGCCATTGAGAACGAGAGACAGCGCGATGACGGCCACAGCGATGCCGGTGCCGGCCTTCAGGCGCGCGATGGCGCCGGCAAGGTCGCCGCGCTTCCAGGCGAGGCGCGGGCCGACGCCGAGCAGCAGCACCAAGGGGATCATCAGCGGGATGAAGACGCCGTTGAAGTAGGGCGCGCCGACGGAAATCTTGTTGGCCGACAGCACTTCGGTGATCAACGGATAGAGCGTGCCCAAGAGTACCGTCGCGGCAGCGGCGGTCAGCAGCAGGTTGTTGATGAGTAGGCCGCCTTCGCGGCTGATCGGCGCGAAGATGCCGCCGCCCTGAAGCTGCGGCGCGCGCACCGCGTACAGGGTGAAGGAGCCGCCGATGGCGATGGCCAGCAGGGCGAGAATGAAGACGCCGCGCGTGGGGTCGGCTGCGAAGGCATGCACCGAGGTCAGCACGCCCGAGCGCACCAGGAAGGTGCCCAGCAGCGACAGCGAGAAGGTGACGATCGACAGGAGAATGGTCCAGCTTTTGAGGGCCTCGCGCTTCTCGACGACGATTGCGGAATGCAAGAGGGCCGTGCCCGTCAGCCACGGTATGAACGAGGCGTTCTCGACCGGATCCCAGTACCAGTAGCCGCCCCAGCCCAGCGTGTAGTAGGCCCACCAGCTGCCAAGGCCGATGCCGGCGGTGAGGAACGCCCAAGCCGCGAGCGTCCAAGGGCGCACCCAGCGCGCCCAAGCGGCGTCGACACGGCCTTCGATCAATGCGGCGATGGCGAAGGAGAAGGCCATCGAGAAGCCGACGTAGCCGAAGTAGAGCATGGGCGGATGGATGGCGAGGCCCGGATCCTGAAGCTGTGGGTTCAAGCCCATGCCGTTTTCAGGGATCGGGTTGAGGCGCATGAAGGGATTCGAGGTGAACAGGATGAAGGCCAGGAAGCCGACGCTGATCATGCCCTGCACGGCGAGCGCGCGGGCTTTCAGGGCCGGCGGCAGGTTGGCGCCGAAGAGGGCCACGCTGGCACCGAAGACCGCGAGGATCGAGACCCAGAGGACCAGCGAGCCCTCGTGATTGCCCCAAACACCGGCGATTTTGTACATCAGCGGCTTGTCGGTGTGGGAGTTCTGATAGACGGCGACCACCGAGAAATCCGAGGTGATGAAGGCGTGCATCAAGGCGGCGAAGGCGGTGAGGATCAGCACCAGCTGCATCACCGCGGCGGGCTTGGCGACACTCATCATGGCGAGGTTGCCGCGCTGCGCGCCGATCAAGGGCACGCTCGCCTGCACCACTGCCACCATCAAAGCGAGGGCCAGCGCAAAGTGTCCGACTTCGGTGAACATGGCGTTGTCCTTACTGTGAGGCCGCGGGTGCGGTCGAAGCGGGTGCGGTTGACGCGGGGGTCAGGCCTTCGGGCACGGCCGTGCCTTTGCCGCCCTCTTCCTGCCAGCGGCCGCTCTTTTTGAGGGCGTCGGCGACTTCGCGCGGCATGTATTTCTCGTCGTGCTTGGCCAGCACTTCACTGGCGACAAAGACGCCGTCGGGGTTCAAGCGGCCTTCGGCGACGATGCCTTGGCCTTCGCGGAACAGATCGGGCAGCAAGCCGGTGTAGTGGATCTTGACCGAAGCGCTCATGTCGGTGACCGAGAAGGCGACGTTCTCGCCGTTCTTCACCACGCTACCCTCTTCGACCAGACCGCCCACACGAAAGCGCTGTGTGGGCGTGACCTTGCCTTGGGCGATTTCGGAAGGGCTGCGGAAGAAGACGATGTTGTCCTGGAAGGCGGTGAGCACGAGGGCTGCGGCCACACCGAGGCCGAGCAGACCCAGGAACACGAAATAGAGGCGGCGAGTTTTACGGGTCATGACTAACCTTCATTTCGGCGCGCGGCGCGCAGCTGCTCGAATTCGCGTTCGCGGGCCTTCAAGCTACGCAGAGAAAACACCAGCATGGCGACGAGTGAGACAATGCAGACACCGTACGCCGACCAAACCCAGCGGGCGTAGCCGCCCATGTCGAGGAATGTTGCGAGGTCCACGGGCATCACTCGGCCGGCTGCGCGGCTTCATTGACCGCGATCTGGCTCATGCGCGCGTTGCGGATCTTGGCTGCGAGCAATTCGCTGCGCACACGGATGATCAGCACCGTGACATAGAACATTCCGAAAGCGGCCATCATCAGGAACAAGGGCAGCAGCATGTCGCCCGACATGTTGCTCTTGGTGAGCGTCAGGCTCGCCGGCTGGTGCAGTGTGTTCCACCACGTCACCGAGAACTTGATGATCGGCACGTTGACGACGCCGACGAGAGCCAGGATGGCCGCCGCGCGGTCGCCGCGCTCGGGATCCTCGAAGGCATCGCCCAGCGCCAAGTAGCCGAGATAGAAAAAGAACATGATCAGCGTCGAGGTGAGGCGCGCATCCCAGACCCAGAACGTGCCCCACATGGGCTCGCCCCAGAGCATGCCGCAGATCAGGCACAGGGCGGTGAACATGGCGCCCATCGGCGCGGAGGCTTTGGCGACGAGGTTCGCCATCGGGTGGCGCCAGATCAGATAGGCCGCACTGCCGGCGGCCATGGCGTAATAAATCATCTCGCCCATCACGGCGGCGGGAACGTGCATGTAGAGGATGCGCACGGTATCGCCCTGCTGGTAGTCGTCGGGCGAGGTCACGAGCGCGATGGGCAGGCCGATCAGGAACAGCAACGCCGCCAAGCCAGCCGCCCACGGGAAGATGGCGTTGGCGATCCGCATGAACTGGGTCGGATTGGCAAACCTGTGCACGGCGTTATCCTTAATAAGTCCGTTGGTTTATCGCAGGCGGATAGCCCCCGCCACCACCAAATACCGGATCAAATATAAGCCCTTCGGCACGCGATTCCGAACCGTTCCCGGTAACGTCTAGAGTACGAATCTGTAACACTATTTTGGGCTATTCGACCGCTTGCCGCAGTGCAGCAGAAGTCGCCCAGGGACACAGCGTCAGGGCGAGGACGGCGAAGCCTCCCAGAACCAGCAGTGGCCCACTACTTGAGACGCCCGTCACCGCGGATTCTACCGCCGCGGTGCCGAAGATCAGCACGGGGATATAGAGGGGCAAAACCAGCAGCGACAGCAGCACGCCGCCGCGCCGCGTGCCGAGGACGAGCGCTGCTCCGACCGCTCCGACGAGGCTCACCGTGGGTGTGCCAAGCAGCAATGCCAGCAGTAGGGGCACATAACCTTCGAGCGGCAAGTGCAAGGTGATGGCGAGCAGCGGTGAGACGATGATGAGCGCCAAGCCCGTCGTCAGCCAGTGCGCCATGACTTTGGCGAGCACCACCATCGGCAAGGGTGCGCCGCTCAAGACCAGCTGATCGAGCGTGCCGTCCTCGTAGTCGACGGTGAACACGCGGTCGAGTGACAGCAGAGCTGCGAGCAGCGCGGTCACCCACAGCACGCCGCCGGAGATGCGCGCCAAAATATTCGCCTCCGGTCCGACGCCGAAAGGGAATAGCACGGTGGCGATGGCGAAGAAGGCAACGACCGTCAAGCTGTCGGCGCTCTGACGAATCGCTAGGCGCAGATCGCGTGCGAGAAGTGTCGAAAACACGCTCATTCCGCGGCATCTCCGACAGTCTGGGGCACTTCGTCGTCGCTCCAGTGCGCCGCGGTTTTAGGCGTGAAAAGGCCCAGATCCAGTGTCTCGCCGCCGGCCACGAAGGTCGCTTCGTGGCTGGCCACGATCACCATGCCGCCGGCCGCGCGGTGTTCAAGGATCGCGCGCGCGAGGGCATCGCGCGACGCGGTGTCGAGGGCGTTGCCGGGCTCATCGAGCAGCCATAGCGGTGCTGGTGCGACCAGCAAGCGCGCGAGGGCAAGACGATGACGCTGGCCAGCGGAGAGCAGGCGCGCGGAATATGTCGCCAGCCGCGCGAGATCAAAGGCGGCCATCGCTTTTTTGAGACGCTGTTCGTCGGGCGAACTCCAGAGCGTCATCCAGAAACTCAAATTCTCGGCGACGGTCAGCGCCGGTTTGACGGCGTCGAGATGGCTGACAAAGCGCAGGTTGCCGGCGTGCTGATCGGGATCGTCGATCACGGTGCCGCCCCACGACATCGTGCCGGCCGCATGCGGCGTCAGACCCGCCATGACGCGCAGCAGCGTGGTCTTGCCGCTGCCGTTGGGACCGCGCAGCACGAGGGCGCCGCCGGGGGTCACGTTGAAATTCAGCCCCGTGAATACCAGCCGCCCGCCGCGGCGGCAGGCGAGCCCGGCACCTGAAAAAGCAGCACTTTGGAAAGCCGTCTGGTTCATGAAAGGGACCATAGCAGAGCTAAATTCGTAAGTCAGCCAATGGGTTGGGCTGTGGGCGGTGCAAAAGCAGCCCTGGACTTTGACCCCCGAATATGGCTGATTCCCTATACAACCGGGACGACACCGGGGATGGGGGACGAAGCTGGGGCGGCCAAGAGCTTTGGCCAGGCTTTATGTGTTCCCGATCCCTCCCGCCCGCCCATACCCGCCCGCCCATAAATGTAACCCCGTGAAGGAGCTCCCATGCTCAGTGGTCATGACAGCTTGAAGGTTCGCAAGACACTTCAGGTCGGCAGCAAGTCCTACGATTATTTCAGCCTGCCTGCCGCGGCCGAAAAGCTGGGCGACATCTCGCGCCTGCCGTTCTCGCTCAAGGTGCTGCTCGAGAATCTGCTGCGCTTTGAAGATGGGCGCATCGTCACCTCCGAACATGTGAAGGCCCTCGTCGGCTGGCTGAAGGACAAGAAGTCGGACGCCGAAATCGCCTACCGCCCCGCGCGCGTGCTGATGCAGGACTTCACCGGCGTGCCCGCCGTCGTCGATCTCGCCGCCATGCGCGAAGCGATCAAGGCCTTGGGCGGCGATCCGCAGAAGATCAATCCGCTGTCGCCGGTCGATCTGGTCATCGATCACTCGGTGATGGTCGATGCTTACGCCAGCTCGACGAGCTTGCAGAAAAACATCGATCTCGAATTCGAACGCAACGGCGAGCGCTACAAGTTCCTGCGCTGGGGCCAGATGGGCTTCAACAATTTCCGCGTGGTGCCGCCGGGGACCGGCATCTGCCACCAGGTCAACGTCGAGTACCTCGCGCAGGTCGTCTGGACCGGCGAAGAGAACGGCAAGACGCTGGCGTACCCCGACACCCTCGTCGGCACCGACAGCCACACCACGATGGTCAACGGCCTCGCGGTGCTGGGCTGGGGCGTGGGCGGCATCGAAGCCGAAGCGGCCATGCTCGGCCAGCCGACGCCGATGCTGATCCCCGAAGTGGTCGGCTTCAAGCTGACCGGCAAACTCAAGGAAGGCATGACGGCCACTGACTTGGTGCTCACCGTCACGCAGATGCTGCGCAAGAAGGGTGTGGTCAACAAGTTCGTCGAATTCTACGGCACCGGCGTCAGCGATCTTTCGCTCACCGACCGCGCCACCATCGCCAACATGGCGCCGGAATATGGTGCCACGTGCGGGTTCTTCCCCATCGATAAGGAAGTCATCCGCTATCTCACCTTCACCGGCCGCGAGCCGCAGCGCGTCGCCTTGGTCGAAGCCTATGCCAAGGCGCAGGGCATGTGGCGCGATGACTCCACCCCCGATCCGGTGTTCACCGACACGCTCTCACTCGACCTCGGCACTGTCGAGCCGTCGCTGGCGGGCCCGAAGCGTCCGCAGGACCGCGTGACGCTGTCGGCGGCCACAGTGGAATTCGAAAAGGCTCTGAAGGAAGGCTTCGCGCACGCGAGCCCCGTGTCGTCGCCGATCGAAGGCCTCACCGGGCCGGGTGCCAAGACGACCCTTGAAGACGGTGATGTCGCCATCGCCGCCATCACCTCGTGCACCAACACCTCCAATCCCTCGGTGCTCTTCGCCGCCGGCCTGCTGGCCCGCAAAGCCCGCGAGAAGGGCCTCACCCGCATGCCGTGGGTGAAGACCTCGCTGGCGCCGGGATCGCAGGTGGTCACCGACTATCTCGACAAGGCCGGGCTGACGGCCGACCTCAACGCGCTGGGCTTCAACACGGTGGGCTACGGCTGCACCACCTGTATCGGCAACTCCGGCCCGCTCGATGACAATGTCATCAAGTCGATCGAGACCGGTGACCTGGTCGTCACCGCGGTGCTGTCCGGCAACCGCAACTTCGAAGGCCGCATCAGCCCGCACATCAAAGCGAACTACCTGGCTTCGCCGCCGCTGGTGGTCGCCTACGCGCTGCTCGGCACCATGCGCAAGGACATCACCAAGGATCCCATCGGCACCGGCAAGGACGGCAAGCCCGTGTACCTCAAGGACATCTGGCCTTCGACCAAGGAAGTCGCGGAGTTCGTCGAGAAGTTCCTGACCAAGGAAATGTTCAGCGCGCGTTACTCCGACGTCTTCAAGGGCCCCGCCCCGTGGCAGGCCGTGAAGGCCGACAAGTCCGAAACCTATGCGTGGGACGGCAAGTCGACCTACGTCGCCAACCCGCCGTACTTCGTCGGCATGACGGCCAAGCCCAAAGCCGTTACCGACATCGTCGGCGCGCGGCCCATGGCGATCCTGGGCGATTCGGTGACCACCGACCACATCTCGCCGGCGGGCTCGATCAAGAAGGACAGCCCGGCGGGCAAGTACCTGATCGCGCACGGCGTCGAGGCCAAGGACTTCAATTCGTACGGTGCACGCCGTGGCCACCATGAAGTGATGATGCGCGGCACGTTTGCCAACATCCGTATCAAGAACGAAATGGTCCCGGGCATCGAAGGCGGCATCACCAAGCACCAGCCTTCGGGCGAAGTCATGCCGATCTATGACGCCGCCATGAAGTATCAGAAGGACGGCACGCCGCTGGTCGTCGTCGCCGGTAAAGAGTACGGCACCGGCTCGTCGCGCGACTGGGCGGCCAAGGGCACCAACCTGCTCGGCGTGAAAGCCGTGCTGGTGGAAAGCTTCGAGCGCATCCACCGCTCCAATCTGGTGGGCATGGGCGTGCTGCCCTTGCAGTTCAAGGGGGACATGACGCGCAAGACCTTGAACCTCGACGGGACCGAAACCTTCGACATCAAGAATATCGTCGGCTTGAAGCCGCTCGGCGATGTGGCCGTGACCATCCACCGTGCCAACGGCACGTCGGAGACCATCACGGTGACCTGCCGCATCGATAACTCGGGCGAGCTCGACTACTACAAGAACGGCGGCGTGCTGCACTACGTGCTGCGCAGCCTCGCGGCGTAAAAGTTCCGCGAATCAAAAACCCCGCAGCGCCGTCACGCTGCGGGGTTTTTTTTATGTCCGAAATCTAGTTCTACTGAACCGCGGCGAAAAAGCGCTGGCCGCGGAAGCCGCGCGCGATGGCGGGCAAGTCCCACCACGGCGCATCGAGATCGCGCGAATACATGATGCGGTCCACACGGCCCACCAGATTTTGGGCGGGCACGAAACCCACACCGCCGGCAATGGCGGGCACGCGGCTGTCGAGCGAGTTGTCGCGGTTGTCGCCCATCATGAAGTAGTTGCCGGGCGGGACAGTGAATTCCGTCGTGTCGTCGAGGGGTGCCGTATCGGAGTCTTCGATGATCTTGTGCTCCAATCCGCCGGGCAGGGTTTCGACGTAGCGGCGCGAGATCCTGGTGCGCATGCCGAGCTCGCCGCTGAAGTCGCCGTCCTCGCGGCGCGCCAACATCTCACCGTTGATGTACAGGCGCCCGCTTTTCACCTGAATCCGGTCGCCGGGCAGGCCGATCAGGCGTTTGACGTAATTGATGGAGGTGTCGCGTGGCAGCTTGAAGACGATCACGTCGCCGCGTTTGGCCGGTTGCTCGAGGATGCGGCCCGACAGACGATCGCCCAGGGTGTTGGGCACGATATCGAGCGGCGAGGAGAACTTGGAGAAGCCGTAGGCATACTTGCCGGCGATCAGGGTGTCGCCGATCAGCAAGGTGGGTACCATCGAGGCGCTGGGCACGTTGAAAGGCTCGGCCGCGACCGTGCGTACCACCAGGGCGACGAGGATCGCCACGATGATCGAACCAAAGTCGCGCCAAAACGGCGGGTGTTTTTTCTTCTCGCCTTCATCACTCATGAAAATCTCCCACCCAAAGTCTTAAAGCGCGGCCCGGTGATTATTATGGGGTGGCGCCGGTGCCCGCCGAAGTTGCTTTGTTGTTAGGCGAGGCCGCGTTCAACAAACGCCGACAACCGTTTCGCAAATGCGGCGGCATCGGGCACGGTTTCGCCTTCGACGATCCGCGCCTGATCGAGCAGGAGCAGGGCGGCGTCGGCCAGCGTGGCGTCGTCGGCGCCGTTCAGCCGCTTGATCAACGCGTGCTTGGGATTGATTTCCAGGACCTTGGGGATGGCCATGCCGGGGCTTTCGCCGTGTTGTTTGAGCAGGCGGGCCAGATGCAGGCTCATGCCGCCTTCGGCGGCCACGAGGCAGACCGGGCTGCCCGTCAGGCGGTCGGAGACGCGCACGTCGGCGACGGCGTCGCCGAGACTCGCTTTGAGCCTGTCGACCAGCGGCTTGATATCTTCCGGCGGGGCCTCGTCGGCTTTGTCTTCGCCGCTCTTGATCTTGGAAAGATCGGCGCCGGCTTCGGCCACGGACTTGAACGGTTTTTTGTCGTAGGTGCCGACGGTGGGTACCCAGAACTCGTCGATGGCATCGGTGAGCAGCAAGACCTCAATGCCCTTGGCGAGGAAGCCTTCCACCTGCGGGCTGTTTCTCAAGGCCGCCGGGTTGTCGCCGGTGATGTAGTAAATCGCCTCCTGGCCTTCCTTCATGCGCGCGACGTAGTCCTTGAGGCTGAGGAGGCCGTCTCCTTGCGTGGACTTGAAGCGCGCCAGCTCAAGCAGTTCTTCGCGGCGTTCATTGTCTTCGTAAAGGCCTTCCTTGAAGACGGCGCCGAAGGTATTCCAGAAGGTCGCATAATCTTCGGCTTTCTCGGCACGTTCCTTGAAGTCCTTCAGCAGGCGTTTGACGATGCCCGATTGGATTTTCTTCAGGGTCGGATTGCTCTGCAGGATCTCGCGGCTGACGTTCAGCGGCAGGTCCGAGGAATCCACCACGCCCGCGACAAAGCGCAGATAGCGCGGCATCAGGCCTTCTAATTGATCGGAGATAAAGACGCGGTTGACGTAAAGTTTGACGTGGCCTTTACGCTCGGGATGGAAGAGATCAAAGGGCTTCTGCGTGGGCACGAAGAGCAGGGCCGTGTATTCGATCGCGCCCTCGGCGCGGAAATGCAGGGTGTGCCACGGCTCGTCGAAAGCGTGTGCGACGTGGTGATAGAATTCCTTGTATTGCTCGGCCGTCACCTCGCTTTTCGCGCGCATCCATAGCGCCGAAGCGCTGTTGAGGGTTTCTTCTTTTGCGTCCGCGATGGGATCGAGGATTACCGGCAGCGCAATATGGTCGGAATAGGTCTTGACGATATTGCGCAGGCGCGCGGGCTCGAGGAATTCTGCGGCGTCTTTTTTCAGGTGCAGCGTGATGGCCGCGCCGCGCTTGGCATTTTCCGCCGGTGCCACGGTGAACGCGCCCTGGCCGGTGCTCGACCATATCCAGCCTTGCGCCTCGCCGGCTTTGCGCGAAGTCACTTCGACCTTGTCGGCGACCATGAAGGCCGAATAAAAGCCGACGCCGAACTGGCCGATGAGGCTGACATCTTTTTTCTTATCGCCGACCGACTTCAAGAACTCAGCCGTGCCTGACTTGGCGATGGTGCCTAGGTTGGCGATCAGCTCGTCGTGGTTCATGCCGATGCCGTTGTCGGTCACGGTCAGGGTCTTGTTTTCTTTATCGACCGCGAGGTGAATGGCGAACCCTCCGTCAGCCTCTTCCAGAAGCTTGGGATCGGTCAGGGCCGCATAGCGCAGCTTGTCGCAGGCATCCGAAGCATTGGAGATCAGCTCGCGCAGGAAAATCTCGCGATTCGAGTAAAGCGAGTGCACGACGAGGTCGAGCAGCTTGGCGACCTCGGCCTGGAACTCCCGAGTCTCGCCCTGAGGAGGTGATTCGGTAGATGTATTCTTGGTCATAATCCAAAGCCTATTTTCAGGGGCGGGCCTTGCAGGGCCGCGCCGCCGCGCAGATATGAGATGCAGAGCCCCTTATGGCAAGAGGGCTCCGCTCGTAAGGGACTGGTTTTGTTCCGGACTCCGTGGCGTTCCGGCAAAAAAGAATCCCTTCCGAACTGGCCCGATTCGGCCCCATGATTGATACGTCGCTTCCGTGACACTTAAGCTCTCAACTGACGGAGCCTTGAATGCAAACTCCCGTACAAATCAGCTTCCATGGTCTTGATAGCTCGGAGGCGGTCGAAAACCGCATCCGCGAGAAAGTCGCCAAGCTCGAGCAGTTCTTCGACCGCATCACCTCCGCCCGCGTGGTGATCGAACACCACCACAACAGTGTGGCGGTGAAAGACCAGCCGTTCCATGTGCAGATTTTTCTCGAGGTTCCCGGCGAGGAGCTGGTGGTGACCCACGACCCCAAGAGCGACGTGGCGCTGAAGGACCGCCAAGATATCAACATCGCCCTGCGCGATGCCTTTGCCACCATGCAGCGCCAGCTGCGTGATTATGTCAGCCGGATGCGCCAAGACCGCCATACGGCGGCACGCGCCGCCCGCGACGAGGCGCCGATATAAAAATCCCGAGGCACGGCGTACTTACATAAAGGACCGGCGGTCATGACCGCTGATCGCACATTCCGTCCGACGCCATCACTGGGCAACCGCCCAGCGGTGACGGCGGTGCTTGGGCCGACCAACACCGGCAAGACCTATCTGGCCATGGACCGGATGATGGGTCATGCCTCGGGCATGATCGGTTTTCCTCTGCGCCTGCTTGCGCGCGAGAACTACGACCGCGTGGTCAAGGCGCGCGGCAAGGGCGCGGTGGCCCTGATCACCGGCGAGGAAAAGATCATCCCGCCGAACCCGCGCTATTTCATCTGCACCGTCGAAAGCATGCCTTTGGATCGCCAGGTGGCGTTCCTCGCCATCGACGAGATCCAGCTCGCCGCCGATTCCGACCGCGGCCACGTGTTCACGCACCGCCTGCTGTACGCGCGCGGCGGAATCGAGACCATGTTCTTGGGCGCGGAGACCATCAAGCCGCTGATCCGCAAGCTTGTGCCCGGCGTGCAATTCGTCACACGGCCCCGGTTCTCCAAGCTGCTTTACACGGGGCCCAAGAAACTCACGCGGCTGCCGCGCCGTTCAGCCGTGGTCGCCTTCTCGGTCTCTGAAGTCTACGGCATTGCCGAGCTGATCCGCCGGCACCGGGGTGGTGCGGCCGTCGTGATGGGTGCCCTCAGTCCGCGCACCCGCAACGCCCAGGTGGCGCTCTATCAGAACGGCGACGTCGACTACATGGTGGCGACGGATGCGATTGGGATGGGCCTCAACATGGACGTCGACCATGTGGCCTTCGCCTCCATGTCGAAATTCGACGGACGGGCGCCGCGCGCGCTGACGGCACCCGAGGTCGCCCAGATCGCCGGGCGCGCCGGGCGACACATGAATGACGGTACCTTTGGGGTCACGGCGGACGTGCCCGAGATCGATCCCGACATCATCGAGCGCGTCGAAGCCCATCAATTCCCGCCTTTGCAGAACATCTTCTGGCGCAACACCGACCTGCGCTTCACTTCGCTCGAGGCTCTTTTGCATTCGCTCAAGCAGATGCCGCCGGAACGCGGGTTGATTCGTCCGCCGCCGGCGGAGGATCAGCTCGTGCTTGAGGCCATGACCAAGGACGCCGATCTGCGCGCGCGGGCCGAAGGCCACGAACGCCTGCGTTTGTTGTGGGACGTCGCGCAGGTGCCCGACTTCCGCAAAGTGAAGCCCGAGATGCACGCGCGCTTCATGACTCAGGTGTTCAATTACCTCACCGAAGGCGAGTGCGTGCTGCCGACCGATTGGGTGGCTGGCCAGATCGAGCGCATCAACCGCACCGACGGCGACATGCATGTGCTCATGGACCGCATCGCCGCTATCCGCACCTGGACCTATCTCGCCCACCGCGGCGACTGGATGGCCGATGCGCTGGGCTGGCAGGAGCGCACGCGGGAGGTCGAAGACCGTCTGTCCGATGCCTTGCACGAAAAACTCACCAAGCAGTTCGTCGACAGCCGCACATCGCATCTGGTGAAGCGCCTGCGCGGTGACGACCTGATGTCGGCGGATGTGGCAGATGACGGCCTCGTGGAAGTGGACGGGCACAAGCTGGGTTATCTCGAAGGCCTGCGCTTCCGTGCCGAGCGCACGGGCCTGCGCACCGCCGATCGCGCCGTGCTGGGGGCAGCGAACGCAGCCCTCAAGCCGGTGATCGCGGCGCGCGTCGAAGCGATATCGGGCGCCGGCGATGAGGCATTTAGTCTCAACGATCAGGCGCAGATCGTCTGGCGCGACGAGATGCTGGCGGCGCTGGTGGTGGGGCCGGAGCGTCTGAAACCCGCCATCAACATGCCGGCGGACGAACGCGTCGAGCCCTTCGCGCGCCAGCGCGTCGAGGCGCGACTGCGCGGTTGGGTCAGCGCCCATATCGGCGACGTCTTGGCGCCCCTCGTCAAAGCCCGCGCCGCTGAGGTCACTGCCCCGGTGCGCGGCATCGTCTTCCAGCTTGCCGAAAGTCTGGGCGCGGTCCGGCGCAGCGAAGTCGACGCGCATCTGGCCCTGCTCAAGGACGCCGAGCGCACGATGCTGGCACGCTTGGGCATCCGTTTTGGTGTCGACCACGTCTTTATGCCGGCCCTTTTGAAGGCAGCCCCCATGCGCCTGCGCGGCCTGTTGTGGATCGCCGCCCAGCGCGACGCGCTCGATCACATTCCGGCACTGCCGCCCGTCGGCCGGGTTTCGGTGCCGCTCTCGCCGCGTGTGGCCGAGACGTTCTATATCGCCTGCGGCTACCGGCCGATTGGCGAGACCGGTTTCCGCATCGACATGATTGAGCGCTTCGCCGCCGAAGCCCGCAAACTGGCGCGGGCCAAGACTCCGGTATTGCCGCCGGCGATTCTGTCGCTGCTGGGCATCAACAGCGAGGCCGGGGTGATGGTGCTGAAGGCGCTCGGTTTTAAGGCCAAAATCACCGAGGCCGGTGTTGTGTTCTCGCTACGGCGGCGCACGCCGCCGCATATCAAAGCCGCGCGCCTGGCCGAACGCGCTGTCGAAGCCCCGTCGGATTCGCCCTTCGCCAAACTCAAAGAGCTGATGAACTCGTGAACCCCGGCAGCGAACGCCTCGACAAATGGCTGTGGTTCGCGCGTTTTATCAAGACCCGCGGCCTGGCGCAGAAACTGATCGAGCGCGGCCAAGTCAGCGTCAATGGCAGCAAAGCTGAGAAGGCCGGCCATGCTTTGCGCCCGGGCGACAAGGTCGTGATCGTCCTGGGCCCGGTCCGGCGCAGCGTGATTGTGCGCGGACTCGGTGAACGGCGGGGACCGGCGGAAGAAGCGCGGGGGCTCTATGAAGAACCGCAGCCGGCGGAGCGGCTCAGTTCCGAGGAAGCGGCCCTGCCGCTTTATCTGCCGGGCTGAAAATCAGCGTCAGGTTGTTGGCCGGCATGCGGATGGTTTCCGCCAGCGCAAATCCATTCTCAGCGGCGACGCGCGCCACATCATTCACATCGCGGATGCCCCAGGCCGGATTGCGCTGTTTCAGCGACTGGTCAAAGGCTGTGTTGCTCTCGGCCAAAAAATCGCCGGCGATGGCATAGGGACCATAGGTGAGGATGGTGGCCGGTCTGAGCTGCTTGGCTCCGGCGAACAGGGCCAGCGTCGCCTCCCACGGGGAAATATGAATCATGTTGATGCACACCACAGCGTCAGCCTCGACCGCCGGCCAAGGGCTCGTCACGTCGAGGGCGAGCGGTGCGCGCAAATTGCCAAGCTTGCTCTCACTCACATAGGCAGCAATGGACTCTCGTGATGCCGGATCGGGATCGCTCGGCTGCCAGGTGAGGTGGGCCAAGCGCTCGGCAAAGAACGCGGCGTGATAGCCCGAGCCCGAGGCGATCTCGAGCACGTGGCGGCAGGGCGCCAGCACGCGGGTAAAAATCTCCAAAATGGGTTCGGCATTGCGCATGGATGCCGGCGACGTCTGTTTGGCGCTCATGCGGGGTGAGAGCGGCTTGACGGTGCCGGGTTAAATCGAATACCCCTTGAAACATCATCGGGGTAAGCGCGGGGGTAAGCCCGCGGCCAGCGGGCAGATGATTGGGAGCAACGGGACATGACCTACGTCGTCACTGAAAACTGCATCAAGTGCAAGTATATGGACTGCGTCGAAGTGTGTCCGGTGGACTGCTTCTACGAAGGCGAGAACATGCTCGTCATCCACCCGGATGAATGCATCGATTGCGGCGTCTGCGAACCGGAATGCCCGGCCGAAGCCATCGTTCCCGATTCGGACGAGGGGGCTGCCGCCTGGCAGGACCTCAACAAGGAATACGCCGATAAGTGGCCGAACATCACGGCCAAGGGTGAGACTCCTCCCGACGCTGACGAGTGGAAGGATAAACCCAATAAAAAAGAACTACTTAGCGTAAATCCTGGAAGCAACGCTTAAAGCTCATCCAAGACTTTAAGACGTCAGGTTAAAGCCTTTACAGGCGCTTTGACCTGTTATGCACAGGCTTTTTGTGATACATTGCACGCAATCCGTCGGAGAACCCCGGCGGATTATTTTTTCTGTGCCGTGCGCTCACAAAATTAGCGGTAAGTCTCTGTAATACCGGTATTTTTGGTGTGCAAGGCGTTAGGTTCGCCCGGCTTGTCCGCAAGATTGCCGTAGTCATACGGCACTGTGGATAAGTCAGCCAAGATCCATGGAAGAGCCGGCCCATGGCGTGGGACCGGCCGTTGGGGGATCAGGCTTCGCGGGTGACCTAAATAACCCTGGTGGAGAGAGACGACCAATCATGCCCAAGACCACAACAAAAGCAAAAGAAGCCAAAGTCGTATTGCCGTTCTCGGCGGGGGACTTTGTGGTGTATCCGGCGCACGGCGTCGGCAAGGTCACCAGCATCGAAGCGCAAACGATCGCCGGCCAGAAGGTCGAGCTGTTCGTCATCAGCTTTGAACGTGACCGCATGACCCTGCGCGTTCCGGTGCGCAAGGTGGAGAATTCGGGCCTGCGCAAGCTGTCGACGCGCAAGGTCATGGAAGCGGCGCTGACCACGCTCAAGGGCCGTGCGCGCGTCAAGCGCGCCATGTGGAGCCGCCGCGCCCAGGAATACGAAGCCAAGATCAACTCGGGCGACCCGGTGTCGATCGCCGAAGTGGTGCGCGACCTGCACCGTGGTGCCTCGCAGCCGGAGCAGTCCTACAGCGAACGCCAGATCTACGAACAGGCCCTCGAGCGCCTGGCCCACGAAGTGGCGGCTGTCGAGAAGATCAAGCCGGAAGCGGCCACCGCGAAATTGGAAAAGCTGCTGAACGCGGCCTAAGCGCGGAATGAGATGTTGAGCGGCCCCGGACCAACCTCCGGGGCCGTTTGCTTTTGGGAGCGGTGATGCGCGTCTTTGCGGTGTTGGCGCTTTTGATCGCGATGCCGGTGTGGGCGGCGGCGCCCGATGCGCTGCCGGAAGGCGGGCGCGGCAAAGTCGCTGTTGTCATCGATGGCGACACCGTGCGGCTGGAAGGCCTCAAAGCCGACGTGCGTCTCGTCGGCATCCAGGCGCCGAAACTTCCTTTGGGCCGCAAGGGATTCAAAACCTGGCCGCTGGCCGATGCGGCGAAGGCGGCACTCGCGGATATCGTCAACGGACACACACTGACGTTACGCTTGGGCACGCAGCCGCAAGACCGCAACGGCCGCATCCTCGCGCATATCGTGCGCGACGACGGCGTATGGGTGCAGGAGGAAATGCTGCGGCGGGGCTTCGCGCGCGTCTATACGTTCCCCGACAACCGTCAGCTCGCCGTCGAGTTGTTTGCGGCCGAGCGAACGGCTCGAACAGAGCGTTCGGGCATTTGGGCCGATGCGTATTACGCCGTTCGCGCGCCTGATCCGGATGGGCTGGCGAAGGATGCGGGGACCTTCCAAATCATCGAGGGGCGCGTGGCGGGTGCCGCCAAGGTGCAGGGCCGCGTCTTTCTCAACTTCGGCGCCGACTACCGCACCGATTTCACCGCCACCATCGTCCCCGAGTCCGTCGGCATGTTCGCGAAATCCGGCATCGATCCCTTGACGCTGAAAGACAAGGTCATCCGCGTGCGCGGCTACCTGCGCAACTACAATGGTCCGACCATGGACCTGACCCATCCCGAGCAGATCGAAGTTGATGCTGCGCCCCGGGCCGAGATAAAACCCGCGCCATGATCCTGACGCCGCTTGAAGCTGAACAACTGCCCGCGATCCTCGACGTCTTTGACGCGGGGCTGGCGGGGCATGAGCCGGCGCGCTCGGTGTTCAAGCGAATCGCTGCGACCAAGCAGTTCTGCCCGGGTTTCAAAGCCGATCTGCATGCCGGCCGGCAGAAGGCGGTCGATCTCGCCGTGCGCATGGGCCTGGGTGTGCGCGACGAAGAACCGGCGCAGGCCTTCTCCTGGGACGGACAGGCGATCCGTACGCGCTCGGAAACCAGTGTGGTGTTTCACGAGATCGCGCACTGGCAGATTGCCCCACCCGAACGGCGCGCCCTCTACGACTTCGGCCTTGGCGCCGGGCCTGAAACGGGGCGCATCAGTGAGGCCAACGCCGCGGCTTGTGTCGACAATGCGACCAAGGAGCATGAGGAAAATCTCGCGTCGCTCTTGGGGATCTTGTGGGAGACGGCGCATGGCGAGCCGGCGGTGCTGGCTTTCGCCGAACAGAATTGGCTGGAACTTTACGACCGGCCGCACACCCAGCGGCATTTTGTCGATTGCCTCACCGAGCTGATGCGGCGCGGGCTCGTGGATGCGCTGGGCAATCCCTAGGCGGTTTTCGCCGCCAGCTTGTCCATGAATTTTGCGGTATTGATGACGCCGCGCTCGTGGAAACCTTCGCCGATGACGTCGCGTTCATCGCGGCACACCACCTTGAACCGCAGCATGCGGCCCTTGACCTCGATCAATTCCACCTCCGCGGTGACTTTCATGCCGAGAGGCGTGGCGGCAATGTGGCTCATCTCGACGCGTGTGCCGACGGTCGCCTCGCCGGCCTCGAGATAGGGTTTCACGGCATCGGCGCAGGTCAGCTCCATGAAAGTGATCATCGCAGGTGTCCCGAAGACCGGCAGGTAACGCTCCTCACTGAAGATGTGCGAGAGCGTCTCGGCCGTCATGCGCGGATCGACGGCGACGCTGTTGGAATGACGCAAGCCGGGGGCAAGATCAGCGCGCATGAGCGGGCCCCATCACGGTCCAAAGACTTCGAACTTGGGTTTGCCGTCGTCGGTGAAGAGGCCCCACATCGCCCCGTTCTCGTCGGACGCTTTCCACGGCTGATCATAGGCTTCGACTAGACTGTAGTCGTAGTGCCGCGCCTCGGCGACTTTGAGGAATGCGCGCAGGAACTTGGCGGCGTTATCCGCCGACGCCACCGCGGCTTGGTTTGTCGCCCCCGCCAGGGGCCAGCCGGTTTCCGAAATCAAAATGCGCTTGCCCGGAAACGCCTTGGTGAGGGCGGCGTAGCGCTCCTCAAAGTCGGTCAGGGCGTAATCGATCGGCACGCCGTCGTGGGACGGAAAGATATGCGCGCCGATCACATCGACCGCAGCACCGAGTTCAGGATGGGCGAGCCAGCGATGCCAGGGTTCGGCGGTGGTGATCTCGATCTTCAAGTCCTTGGGCAAACCTTTGCGGACCTCGGCGATGTAAGCAATCACCTGCGCGGGGGTCAGTTCCCCGCGCAAGATGGGTTCATTGCCGACATAGATACGCGTCACTGCCGCTGGCCGCGACGACAGCAGTTTGAGGGCGTGTGCGATCTGGATGGCGTTTTTAGCGCGATCCTTGCCGAGCCAGATCCCCAACGACACCTTGAGGCCGAACTCCTGGGCGATAGCGGGAACACGGTCGAGGCCCTGTTCGACGTTATAAGTGCGGATGGCGTCGGTATGCGGTTTAAGCCGCTGCAAATCGGCGCGAATGCGCGCTTCGCTGATGCCGGCCTCGAGTTGGCTGAACTGTGTCACCCCTGATGGATTGTAGGACAGGCTGGTGACTTTGCGCGGGTTCGCGGCATTCCCGAGCTGCCCTGAGAACAGACATGCTGCGAGGGCAAGGCTGCCGAGAACAAACTTCCATGGACGGGGCATCGGTTTCCTGTGACTCTCAAGGCCGGGATTACCCTGCCGCCAGAATAGCTTATATCCGCCCCTGCCGATGAAAAAAGACACCAAAATTGTCCGCGGTGGACTCAACAAGAAGCGCAACGCCGGTGCGGTGAACACGCCGGTCATGCGCGCCTCCACCGTCGTCTACGAGAATGTCGCGGCCATGCGCGAGACCATCGCGCGCGCGACCAAAGGCCGCGAGAAGGTGCTTTACTACGGCCGGCGCGGCACGCCGACGCACTGGACCCTGCAGGAAGCTATCACCGAAATATCCGGGGCCGCCGATACCGTGCTGGCCCCGTCGGGGCTGGGGGCATGCACGCTTGCTATCCTCGGCTGCGTGAAGGCCGGCGACCACATCCTGGTGACGGATTCGATCTACGAGCCGACGCGGAGTTTTTGTTCGGGCTGGCTGGCGAGCTTCGGGGTCGAGACGACCTACTACGATCCGTTGATCGGCGGCGGCATCGCCAAAGCCTTCAAGCCCAACACCACGCTAGTGCTGTGCGAGTCTCCGGGCTCGCTCACGTTCGAAGTCCAGGACATTCCCGCCATCGCCGCGGCGGCGCACAAACACGGCGCCAAGGTCGCGGCCGACAACACCTGGGCGTCGCCGTTCTTCTGCCAGCCCCTGGCGCTGGGCGCCGATCTGTCGATCGAGGCCGGCACGAAATACATTGTCGGGCACTCCGATGTGCTGATCGGCGCGGTCTCGGGAACGGCGGAAGCCATCGCGGGCGTGCAGAAGGCTTCCCATGCGCTGGGTCTCGCGGTGTCGCCTGACGATGCCTACCTTGCGACGCGCGGCTTGCGCACGCTGGGCGTGCGCCTCGCGCGCCATCAGGCCAACGCCCTGATCGTCGCGCGCTGGCTCGAAGCTCAGCCCCAGGTCAAACGCGTACTGTATCCGGCCCTGGCCAGCGACCCCGGTCATGCCTTGTGGAAGCGCGACTTCAGCGGCGCCTCAGGTCTGCTCGGCATCATTTTCCATGAGACCTCGGACGCCGCCATGGCCGCGTTGATCGACGGCCTGGAGCTTTTTGGCCTGGGATTCTCCTGGGGCGGCTTCGAAAGCCTGGTCGCACCCTTAGCACCTGCGGGAGCGCGGACGGCGGTCGCCTGGCGCGATCCCCAACCTGGTGTGCGGTTGCACATCGGCCTCGAGGACCCCGAGGACCTGATCGCCGACCTGGCCAAAGGCTTCACCCGCTTTCAAAAAGCCCTATAAGTCCGGACATTTGGAAAAGTCGGTTTTGGTGCCAAAATGACGTGATTTTTGGGTGTTTGCGGAATTTGACGGCAGGTCCCTGGGGCCAGTCTGTCCGATAAATAATTGAGCGCTTTTTGTTTAATTTGAAGCTCCTAATCCAGTAGAATCGTCCTTGGGTGAGGGAGCTGTTTCAATGCGGTTCACGGCGTCGTCGCCGCGAGCCCGGTGGGAGACATTGAGCCTATGAACCTTCAAGCAGACGCCGGCAAACCGGCGTCCAAATCTGATCTCGACTCAATCGTGGTTCGTTTTGCCGGAGACTCCGGCGACGGCGTGCAGTTGTTGGGCAGTCAGTTTTCACAGGAAACGGCACTGGCGGGAAATTCGCTGGCGACGTTCCCCGACTATCCCGCCGAGATCCGGGCGCCCACAGGAACCACCTACGGTGTCTCGGCCTTCCAGATCAATTTCGGTTCGCGCCAGATCAAGACCGCGGGCGACCAGCCCGATGTCCTTGTCGCGCTGAACCCCGCTGCGTTGATGGTCAACTACAAAGGCATCCGCAAAGGCGGCCTGGTGATCCTCGACTCAGGCGCCTTCAAGGAAAAAGACATCAAGCGCGCGGGCTTCGCCGTGGACCCGCGCCACGACGGCACGCTCAAGGAATTCCGCGTCCTTGAGATCGACATCTCGGCCCAAGCGCTCGAAGTCGCCAAGCCCTTCGGTGTGACCCAGAAGGAAGCGCTGCGCACCAAGAACCTGTGGACGCTGGGATTGGTGTCGTGGATGTACGACCGCGAGATGCTGTCGACCACTGAATACGTGACCAAGAAGTTCGGCGGCGAAGATGCTGTGCGCCAGGCCAACCTCGCGGCGCTCAAAGCCGGTCATGCCTACGGTGAGACGCATGAACTTTCCGGCGATATCGCGCCGGTGTCGATGCCGAGCGTCAAGGTCGAGCCGGGCACGTATCGTTTGGTCTCCGGCGCCGAGGCGCTGGCCTGGGGCTTAGCCGCCGGTGCGGAACTCGCCGGGCTGGAGATGCTGCTGGCGTCTTATCCGATCACGCCGTCCTCGCCGATCCTGCACATCCTCGCGCGCCTTAAGCAGTTCGGCATCACGACCTTCCAGGCCGAAGACGAAATCGCCGCCTGCTGCGCGGCCATCGGCGGTTCCTATGCCGGCAAACTGGGCGTGACCGCTTCGTCTGGCCCCGGCATCGCGCTCAAGACCGAAGCCATCGGCCTTGCGATCTCGACCGAACTGCCGCTGGTGATCGTCAACACCCAGCGCGGCGGGCCGTCCACGGGATTGCCGACCAAGACCGAACAGTCTGATCTGTTCATCGCCGTTTGGGGCCGCAATGCCGATGCGCCGATCCCGGTGATCGCCTCGAAATCTCCTGGAGATTGCTTCGAAGTCGCCATCGAAGCCGTGCGCCTGGCCACTAAATACATGACGCCAGTCATGCTGCTTTCCGATGGCTACATCGCCAACGCCGCCGAACCGTGGCTGATCCCCTCCATGAAGGACTTCAAGCCCTTCAAGGTCGAGTTCCGCAAGGAAGTGGAAGGCTTTCATCCGTTCCTGCGCGACCCCAAGACCTTGGCCCGCACCTGGGCCGTGCCTGGCACGCCGGGGCTGATGCACCGCATCGGCGGCATCGAGAAGGACTACAACTCGGGCAACATCTCTTACGACCCGGCGAACCACCAGAAGATGACCGACACGCGGACGGCGAAGATCGACAACATCGCCGACGATATCCCGGAACAGACGGTGGAACTGGGCGCGCCCAAAGGCAAGCTGGCGGTGGTGGGCTGGGGTTCGACCTTCGGCCCCATCAATCGCGCCGTGCACAACATGCGCGAAAAGGGCCTAGATGTGTCGCACATCCACATCCGTCATATCTGGCCGCTGCCGCGCAACCTGGGGGCCTTGCTCAAGAGCTATGAGAAGGTGCTCGTCGCCGAGATGAACAACGGCCAGATGATCACATTGCTCAAGAGCCAGTACCTGGTCGATGCCAAGGGCCTGCTCAAGGTCTCCGGACAACCCCTCAAAATCGAAGAAGTCAGCAGCGCGATCCGCAGCATGCTCGGGAGCAACTAAAATGAACGTCACTGTTCAACCTGACAAACTCACCGCCAAGGACTTCGCCTCGGACCAAGAGGTGCGCTGGTGCCCCGGCTGCGGCGACTACGCCATCCTGAAAGCCATGCACAAGTCGCTGGCCGACATGGGCGCGCGCCCTGAAAACACCGTGTTCATCTCCGGTATCGGCTGCTCGTCGCGCTTTCCCTATTACATGGCGACGTACGGCTTCCACACCATCCACGGCCGCGCGCCGGCGGTGGCGACGGGTGTGAAGCTGGCGCGTCCCGACCTCGATGTGTGGGTTGTCACCGGCGACGGCGACGCGCTGTCGATCGGCGGCAACCACCTGTTCCATGCCCTGCGCCGCAACGTCGATCTCAACATCCTGCTGTTCAACAACGAGGTCTACGGCCTGACCAAGGGCCAGGCCTCGCCGACCTCGCGCGTCGGTCAGAGGTCGCCGTCCACGCCCATGGGCAGCGTCGACAGCCCCGCCGATCCTTGCACCTTTGCCTTGGGCTGCAACGCACGCTTCATCGCCCGCGGCATCGACGTGCAGGCCAAGGAGCTCGATGTGCTGTTCCGTCGCGCCCGCGAGCACAAGGGTGCTTCGTTCGTGGAAATCATCCAGAACTGCATCGTCTACAACGACGCGGTGTTCGAGGCCTTCACCGCCAAGGACGTGGCCGCCGAGATGCAGCTCCATGCCAAGCACGGCCAGCCGCTGTTGTACGGCAAGGCCAACAACAAGGGCCTGCGCCTCAATGCCCAGTCGCTCACCATTGAGACGGTGGTCGTCGGCGAAAACGGCGTGACGGAGAAGGACATCATCGTGCACGACGAGAAAAACCGCGTGCTGGCGGGCATGCTGGCCGCCCTGCGCCCGCCGCAGTTCCCGGAAATCCTCGGCGTGATCTACTGCAACCCGGCGCCGATGTCTTACGAGGCGGCCGTCGTTGCCCAGGAAACCCAGGCGAAAGCCAAGGGGCCGGGCGATCTCGACAAGCTGATGCGCGGCGGCAACACCTGGCAGGTCACCTAGGGAGACCCAGCCGCGCCAACGCGACCTTTAGAGTGTGTTCTTTGACAGCGGGCCGAAACCTCCGGCCCGCTGTTTTTCTTTTTAGGGAATCCGGCTTTCCCGGAAAGCTTTGACTTTGCGGACAAAAATATCGAAAACTAGCTGGTGATGGGGGCGGTTTTCGCCAAAACCGTGCCCGTGCGGGGCGCCGCTTCTGCGACGGGCGGCGTGAATTCAGGATGCGGAATGGCTCCGGGCGTTGACGACAATACGATCGAGGTTGTCACCTATCCCAAGGGAAAGGTCCTGTTCAAGCAGGGCGAAAAGGGTGACGCCGCCTATATCGTGCAGTCTGGCGCCGTCGGCATGTACCGCGAGGCCCAAGGGCGCAAGATCCCGCTGGCCACTGTGCGCAAGGGCGAACTCTTCGGCGAAATGGCGGTGATCGACGCGAGCCCGCGTCTCGCGACCGCATTTGCCCTCGAAGAGTCCTCGGTGATGGTCATTCCCATCGACATCATGCTCGACAAGCTGCGCAAGGCCGACCCTTTCATCAAGGCGATGATCAGCATGCTGATGAACAACCTGCGCGGCGTGCACGAATCCTACATGCCGAAATCGCGCAGCATGGCCGACGCGGTCAACATGCTGGCGCGCCAGGCCGACATCGTCACGCGCTTCCTGGCCGCCGACATGCCGGCGAATGTGCGCACCGATTTGACCGCACGCCTCAAAGGCCTCGACGGCGTGATCAAGGATCTGAAGAAGGTCGCGGCCACGCACCGCGAGGAAGACCGCCGCGACGAAGCGATCCCGGCGGAATCAGAACTCCCGCAATAGCGCGCCGTAGCTCGGCGTTTCGGCCCAGCCGTAACCGAGCATGTGCAATGGGGCGGGCCGGCCGGAGGCCGGCATATATTATAAGAGGCGCGCCTTTGCGCGGTTGCTACCGCCCCGCACTCGAAGAGAAATCAGTATAGTTGGGAGTCTCGTGCCAGCCGTAGCCGAGCATGCGCAAAGGCGCGCCGGCGAACTCGCGCGTGCTTTCCGCGACCACTTCGCCGCCCAGGTTTTCGTAAAAGTGGCGCGACGGGCTTTCCGCCAGCACCCAGACGAACAGCCCTTTGTGACCGCCGCTCGCCAGCCGGTTTGCCGCGGCCATGAACAACCGCCGGCCGTGGTTGCTGCGCTGGTGGCTGGAAAGCACATAGAGCGAGGAGATCTCGGCGGCGAAGCGCGTATCGTCGTGGCGCATGGCGCCGGCCGAGACAAAGCCGATGATGCGCCGGTCGTGGTCTTCGCTGACCAAGGTCAGGAAATCGGGGCCGCGGCGCTCAAGCAGGCGGATCCAGACAAAGGTGCGATTCTGGACCGTCATGCTGTCGAGGTAGCGCTGCGGGACGATGCCCACGTAACTTCCCCGCCAGGTGTCCACATGCACCCGGGCGATGGCCGGGGCGTCGTCGACATCGGCGGGACGGATGGTCAACATGTTTTGAGGCGAATCCCTGACGCGGGGCCGATCACATCCCAGTGTAGTGCTTGGGCTCTCGGCCTAACAGTCGTTCAAAGTCGGGCAAAATTGGCGTAGTCTTACGTTTGCGTGTGAGCTGGGAGGCTTTATGACGCCGCACAACCACGCGACCTGCTTTGCGGGCGCGTGATTTTTAATGGATGTTTCCAGCCCATCCTCGCGTGAGAGTGAAGCCGGCGGAAAAACCGCGCCCCGGCGCGCCGCTGTCACCTTTGTCCTGATCACCGTTCTGCTCGACATGATTGCACTGGGCATCGTCATCCCAGTATTTCCCTCGCTGATCGTCAGCTTCACCGGCGGCGATACGCCGCGCGCCGCCACGCTGTTCGGTTTGTTCGGCACAGTCTGGGCGCTGATGCAGTTTCTGTTCTCGCCGATGGCCGGTGCCTTGTCGGACCGCTTCGGCCGCCGGCCGGTGGTGCTGATCTCCAACTTCGGCCTCGGCACCAGCTATCTGATGATGGCCATGGCGCCGAACCTGACGTGGCTTTTCATCGCCCGGGTGATCTCAGGCATCACCGCCAGCAGCATCTCGGCGGCCAGTGCTTACATCGCCGACGTCACCCCGCCGGAAAAACGCGCGAGCGCCTTTGGATTGATCGGAGTCACCTTCGGCCTCGGCTTTGTGCTGGGCCCAGCTTTGGGCGGTGTATTGGGCGGGATCGATCTGCGCCTGCCGTTCTGGGTGGCGGCTGGGCTCTCGATCGCCAATGCGATCTACGGCCTCTTT
>CANKHC010000016.1 GCA_947481595.1 Fidelibacterota bacterium | reverse complement strand
GGTGGCGGCGACCTTGCGGTAGATCAAAGCCACCTCGACGTTCTCGGCGACGTTGAGGTCGTCGATGAGGTTGAAGCTTTGGAAGATGAAGCCGATGCCGACGTTGCGGCGGATGACGGTGAGCTTGTCCTCGGAGTAGCCGGCCACGTCCTCGCCGAAAAACATGTAGGAGCCCGAGGTCGGCTGGTCGATGAGGCCCAGCATGTTGAGCAGCGTCGACTTGCCGCAGCCGGAAGGTCCCATGATGGCCAGGAACTCGCCGGGCGGGATCTCGAGTGAGATGTTGTGCAAGGCCTGGGTCTGAATCTCGGTGGTGCGGTAGACTTTGCTGATGTTGTCGAGCTTCAACATAAACGTCTCCTCAGTCGGTAAACACAATGCGGTCGATGCGGTCGTAGCCGGTGTAGTCGGAGGTGATGACGCGCTCGCCGGGATTGAGACCGCTGACGATCTCGAGCTGTTCGGCGTTGCGCCGGCCGACTTTGATGCGGCGGCGCTCGGCGGTTTTGCCGCCTTCGGTCAGCGCAAAAACCCAGTCGCCGCCGGTGCGTTCCAGGAAGGCGCCCGCCGGCATGACCAGGCTGGCCTGATCGTTGCCCAGGGCGAGGCGGCCCTGTGCGGCCTGGCCGGCGACGAGGCCCGCGGGGCCCTCGTTCTCGAAGGCGAGATCGACCAGGAAGCGGCCGTCCTTGACCTGGGGGTAGATGCGCGTGATGAGCGCGCCCGTAGAGCGCTCGTTCAGCGCGACCTCGGCGCGTTGACCGTTGCGTACGCGGCTGAGATAGAACTCGTCGACTTCGGCGGAGAGTTTGTAGCCCGTGTCGGGTGTGATCTCGGCGAGGCGTTGGCCGGGATTGCGATTTTCGCCGATCTTGAGGTCGATGTCGGTGATACGGCCGGCGACGGGGGCGCGGACAATGAGGTTGTCGAGCTTGCCGCGGACCACTTCGAGATTTTGCTGCAGCTTGGCGAGCTGGTCATGGATGGCCGGCAGCAGGCGGGCGCGCAGGTCCGCCTGGCGCTGGTTGGTTTCGGCCTGGACAGGGCGCAGGGCGCGGTAGTGAGCGAGTTCATCGGCGACGGTGTCGCGCTGCTCGGCGGAGGTGACACCCTTGGCGACAAGGGCCTCGCGGCGTTCCGCGGATTTGGCGAGGCGGGTGATGTTGTAGTCGATGTCGGACAGCGCCCGGGCGTTGGCCATGCTGTTTTGTTCGAGGGCGATTTCGTTCTGCTGCAGCTGGGAGATCGCCTGGTTGATCTGGGATTCCTGCTGAATGACCTGGAGCTGGAGGTTGGTGTTGCCAAACTCCATCAGGCGCTGGCCTTCGGCGACGACCTCGCCGGCCTCGACCAGCACGCGCTCGACCCGCCCGCCCTCGATGGCGTCGAGATAGATGGTGTCGCGGGGGACGACCTTGGTGCGCAACGGGATGATGTCGTGGAAGACACCCTGCTCGACCGGCGCGATGGTCAGTTGCGCGGCGGGCACGCGCAGCGTTCGTAAGCCGTCGCCGGCGATGAGGGCCACAGCGACGAGGACAAAAGCGAAGATGCCGCCGACGGCGATACCGACGCGCACCGGCAGAGACCCCTTGCGCCAGAACGGCTGGGCCACGGGCGTGTCCATGGCGGCACCCGAGGTCTCGGCGATTTTGAGTTGCGCAACGGCCATGGATGTCTCCCCGCTCCCGTTAGCGCGGCTTGACGAACTTCTTCAGGCGTCCGGCGATGGTCTGCAGCTGCGCCGGTTCGATCAGCGCCGCTTTCACCATGCCGACGAGGACGTCTTCCAGCGAGCCGCCGAAACGATCGACGACGCCTTGCACCGCCTTGGCGGCGACCTCTTCGCGGCTTTCGGTGGGGTAATACATGAAGGCGCCGTTCTCGAGCTTGTGTTTGAAGTAACCCTTCTCCTCCAGGCGCCGGAGCACCGTGCGGATGGTGGGATCCTTGAGCGGGCGCGGCAGGAGTTTGCGCACGGCGGCAGCGGTCATGGGACCGTGGGTCCAGATGAGGTTGGCGATTTCGTGCTCGAGATCGCCAAGCGGCGGAAGTTCTTTGGGGGCTTTGACCATAGGGGGCGCAATCCGTTTCAAGAGGGCATGTTACAAGGTGTCACATGTGACGAGTCGTAACATGGTCCGGCGGGCGAGGCAAGGCGAGATCAACGAACGACGAATTTGATCCGCTGCGCGGGGACTTAGCGGGCCGGTAGCGCGAGGGGCCTTTGTGTCTCGGCGGTGGAATCCAGCACCGTTTTGAACTTGGCATGCACGCGCTGACGGTGGATGCGGCTGCTGCAGGCAAGGCAGCGTCCACGATTTTCGCGCCGCAGCACAGCGACACTCTCGGGGGCGTAGCACGCCTGACAGGTGGGACACTGCGTGACCGACACGCCCTCGGCGATGGGGCCGCCGGTGAGCCCGTCGATCCGTTCGCCCCAGTATTGCCAGTTGCCGCCGATGGCGACGCGGTGGGGCCGGAAGGTATCCGGCGACGGAATGTAGAGGTCTGGGGCGGGCTCATTCCGGCGCCCGAACAAATAAAGGCCAATCGCCGCGACCGCGAGCAAGATGGCGAAGGCGAGGACACCGCCGAAGTAGGCGTAGGCTTCGTTATTCTGTTCCCGCGCCAGTTCGCGCAGTGCTTTCATGTCGAGGGGCACGACCTTGCGGGGCGCAGAGGTGGTCTCATTCGGCAGGCAAATGCCGCGGAATTCGTAGTAGCCGCGGTTGCATCGCCAGGCGTCGCTGTTGCGCCCCAGCGAAGCATTGCGCGGCACGATCACCGGAATGCAGCCGCCTTGGTAACGCTGAAAACCGAAGCCGCAGATCCAGTTATCGCCGGTGAAATTGAGCTTTGCGTGCTCGGGCACGACGATCTTTTCGCAGACGCCGCCGTTCTGCGTGTACCCACGCCCGCAGGCGGCCTGCGCCCGTTCGCCCGGGAGGAGCGCCATCATGAGCACGAACAGGATCAAGAGCGGCTTCATCATGGGCCTTCCGTCACCATCACATTCTCGGGGGGAATGTGCGTGCTGTCGGGACCCAGGAAAGCACTGAGCTCGTTTCGCACGGGGTCGATGACGAGGCCCAGACTGAAGGGGTTGCGGAAGAAACTGCGCTGGGTGGCGCGGTCGGTGTCGCTGAAAAAGGCGCCGAGGTCGGGATGGCTGTGGTACCAGCCGACGACGATCGTGCCGTCTACCAGCAGCGGCCGCGCCAGGTCCCAGATTTCGCTTTCCATGCGCAAGGAAACGCCCGTGCTGCTGAAGGCGCGGCTGGCGATGCTACGCTCGGCCACGACGACCTGGGTCTCGCCGCCACCGCCGTAGGCCCGCCCCAGCAGAAGCCCGCCGCGTTCTTCGCGGGATTGGTCGACGTCTTCGCGCATCGTGCTCATACAGCCGGCGGCGATGAGCACACGCGGTGATGTGTTGTCCATGTCGTTCAGCCGCGCGCTGTCGGCGGCGGCGAGATGGGCTAGCAGCACCTCTTGCTTCGGCAGTGTGAGCGTTTCGGACTGGTCGCGCCACTGCATCAGGGCTTCTCGCTCCAGAGGACTTTCTGGGGCGCGGCCCACTCCTCGAGAGCGAGCTTCTCCGAGGGAAACGCCGCCGGCGTGGTCGCGAGCAACGCCTTGTACCAGCGGGCGGCTTCCATATCCGCCGGCGCCCAGTCGTTGAGGATCTCGGGGTCGAAGGTCAGGATCTTGACGACGCGCAAGACGACGAGATCGAGGCCCTCGGTCGCCAGCCATTTTTTGCCCAGACACACGCGGCCCGAGGGATAGACATTGGGATTGAACACCGGGTCCAGGATATCGACCACCGGCTCCTGGAAGGGATAGCGTGCGCTGAGCACGATCTTGATGCGGGTTGTGTCGCGCGTGTCGACGGGATAACGCGCCGATGCGGCGGTCTTGTAGTTGAGCGCAACGGTAATTTCGGAAGGCGGCGTTCCGAGGGTGTCGCACACCGCGATCCGCCCGCGCGCCCGCTCCCCCAGCCGCTTTATTTTCGCCAGGTCTTGAACGCGGCGCTCAGTAAGCGGGTTCACTAGGCCCCGGCGACGAGGACCGGCTGCACTTCCAAGACGTCGCCCGGCTTCACCAAGGTTTCGTCCAAGAGCTGCATCGGGACCAGCGACTTGCCGGTGGTCACATTGACCAAGGTGTAGTCGGTGTCGGCCGGCAAGGCCCAGTTGTCCACGGCGGCCTGAATGATGTCGGACCCGAGGCTGGAGCGGTCCATCTCGACTTCGGCTTTGCGTGTTTGATCCGCGGTCCTCACGATAAACTTTACGTCCGCCATCCTCAGTCTCCCTTTTCGAATACAAGCGGGTCGAATACAAACACGCGCGTTCCAGCGTCGGAAGCCGCCGCGACGAACGGCAGCGGCGCTCGCCCCTCATCCATTAATGCCAATGTTTTCGCGGGAATCCTATCCCTGATCTCAATCTCCACAGCCCCTTGGGCCCCACAACCGGCGCAGTCGGCAAGCCGGGAATCATGGTCGGATGCGCGCCAAAACAAGGGGGTATCTTGCCCCTCGCCCCGCCCACACGACTTGCACTTGTGGGACAGGATCAGGGGTTCCGGCAGGGTGATCTCGGCGGACCCGAGTTTCTCGAGTTCCGCCCGAAGGCTGTTTTGAACGCGGGTGATTTCGACGGGGACAGTGAACTGCGAACACACCGGGCAATCGGCGCGCTGGGGCAGTTCCGTGCGCGTGGAACTTCCGGCGATGGAGTCGACGAAGATGCGGCCGGACTGCTGATCGTTGTTCGCCGGTCCCAAGCGCAGCGCTTTTGAGGCCGCGAGGCTGCCGGCGAGACTGGCCGTGATCACGGTCGTCGGGATGCGTTTCTCGACGAAGGCGATGCGCTTCAAGCCGCCGCAGGAATAGCGCTGGGACATGCGTTGATAGACCGACGGCGGCAGCGAACATTCGTAGCAGCCGGCCGCCGGGTTGCTCGCGAAGGGGAACGTGTCGACCACGGCGTGGCGACTGTCGACGCCGGTGTTGATGAAATTGATACCCCAGAGCTTGCAGACGAGATTCAGGCGAATACGCGCCTCGAAATTGTCGACGCAGCAGATCACCGCCGCATATTCCCCGAGACGGGTGAAATCGAGCAGGCGGAATACATCGCCCGCATAAGGCGTGACAGCAATGTTGGGGTCGAGTTCGCGCAGCCGTGCGGCGGCGCACTCGGCTTTGTTGCGCCCGATATCGCTTTCCCGGAACAGGACACTGCGGGTGAGGTTGTGGACTTCGATCCGGTCGAAATCGAAAATGTCGAGCGCGCCGACACCGAGCAGCGCCAAGCACTTCAAGACCTCATTGCCCACGGCCCCGGCGCCGACCACGGCGATGCGCGCCGCCGCCACGTCTGCCTGCGAGAACCAGTCGATGAGGGCGTGGCGTTGGTAACGGGCCGTCATTCTTGCGCTCGCGTCCGGTAATCGGTCTCGATCCGGGCCATGGCGTCGTTGATGATCTTCAAGGCTTCGCCGCAATGGGAGCGCATGAACGGATCGGCTTTATCGGGATGATAGGTCCTGACCATCTCGCGGTAGGCGCGTTTGACCTCGTCCAACGCCGCACCGCGCGCGACGCCGAAAAGCGCATAGGGATCGACCTTGCGCATTTGGTCGAGGCGGCCGACCGGGCCCTGTTTGAGTTCGCGCCACTTCATCTGCTTTACCAAGGCTGAGTGCTACTTACTGTAGCAGAGAAAGCGGCCGAGGCTACGCCGCTTTTCCATCGGATAATATCTTGAAATATCTTGGGTTCTGGATTTTATCGTGACGGGCAGAGACCCAGCGCGTCTTCCTATGGCTGGGTTCGTATCACGCTGATGCGCCCGTCTTCTTCGAGCTGCGCCCGTTTGACTTGCGCGACCGACTCAACCCCCTCCTCGCGCAACTGGCTCATGAGTTCCTCTTTGGTGATGAGTTCCTTGCGCATGTTGCGGTGCTGCAGGACGCCGTCCTTGATCAAGCACAGCGAGGGAGCGGTCAGTAACCGACGCAGCGCCGGGACATGGAAGCAGAGCCAATCGATGGCGTAATCCCACGCCAGGATCGTAAGAATGAGCGCCAGCCCTTCGGTGACGGACTTGTATTCGTTGGTCATGCCGTTTTGGGCGGCATCGGCGAGCAGGACGATGACCAGGATGTCGGCGGTGGCGAAAGACCCGCTTTGGCGCCGGCCCATGACGCGTAGAAAGAGGAAGATGGCGAGGTACATGACGGTACCGCGGGCCACCACGTCGAGGATGGAGTTTTCCGGCACGAAAAAAGCATGCCAGTCGATGGAAAAGAGATTGTCCATGTGGTGACGCGTGCCTCTGCAACTGCCTCCCCTCAGAAACGGCTCACACCATTCTGGGGCCCCCGACCTTACACCAGCGGCAGCGATTGCCGCCCTGATTTGAGCGTCTGCGCCAGGAATTGCAGGGCCTGGGCCAGTTCCGCGCGGCTGCGCGCGGCACCTAACGACACACGCACGCCTGAAGGCGCCCCCTCTTCGACCGCAAAGGCTTCGTCGCCGACGACAGCGAGGCCTTGCTGGACGCAGTAGGCGACAAAGTCGCTGCGCGGCCAGTGGGGCGGCATGGGAAGCCAAATGTGGTGCGCGTTGGGTTGGCACTGATAGGCCACGCCTTTGAGGATCTTTGCGGCCATGGCCTGGCGGCCGCGCGCTTCGCCGCGGATGGCGGCGATGATTTTGTCGGCAACGCCGCTTTGCAGCCACCGCGTCGCCAGCGCCACCATCAAAGGGGGCGGCATGAGCATGGTCGCCTGGAGACTTTGTTTCATGCGCTCCGCCGCCGCCGCGCCGGGTGCCAGCAAGTAAGAGACGCGCAGGGCAGGCGCGATGCACTTGGCAAGCCCGACCGCAAGATAGGTGCGCTCAGGAATGAGGGCGGCAAGGGGTTGGATGGTGGGTTCCAGCGCGCCGTAGGCATCGTCTTCGATCAGGATTGTGCCGCTGCGGCGAATGGTCTCGGCGATGGCCGCGCGCCGCTTGGGGGCCAGAGTCGCGGTGGTGGGATTGTGTTGTGTCGGCGTGAGGTAAACCACGACGGGTTTGTGCTGCTTGCAAGCTTTCGCGAGTTCATCGGGCAACACGCCGTCGCGGTCCATGGCTACCGAGACAAGGCGCAAGCCCAGCTCCGCGGCAGCGGTCTTCACGCCGGGGAATGTAAGCGCTTCGGTGAGGACGACATCACCGGGCGACGTAAGGGTCAGCAGGGCATTGAAGAGGATCGCCTGGTTGCCGGGATAGATGACGACGTTTGCGGCTTGCGCCTCTGGGAGGCGTTTCCGCAGCCACTTCACGGCAGCCGAGACATCGTTGGCACTGCCGCCGGCGGGTTGGTAGTTCAGAAAAGCACTAAAGCCGTAGTCGTCCTGGATGGCTTTGAGACCCTGCGCAATGCGGACGTCGAGATTGGCTTCCACCGGCTGCGGCGGAATGTTCATGGTCAGGTCGATCTTGGTGACGAGCGGGCCGGTGCCCTGGCGCGCGGTGGTTTCGGAAACAAACGTGCCCCGGCCGACCTGCGCGTCAATCAATCCGCGGCGGCGCGCCTCACCATAAGCACGCGTCACCGTGGTGAGGTCGAGCTTCAACGCCTTGGCGAGCGCGCGGTGCGTGGGCAAGCGCTGGCCCCGCACGAGGCGGCCGCTGGCGATATCCGCGACCATGGCTTCGACGATCCGACTAAAGACCGGTCCGGGCCATTCCGACAATGCAGGGAGCCAATCCATACAATGAAGTCCTTTGTATTTGATTGTATGGATATGCCAGCGCTAACTGTATGGGTCAAGGAGGTTGATATGTCCAAATTCGTGCGTGTTTTAGGCCTTGGTTGCCGGTGCCCGCGCTGCGGCGAAGGCCGGCTTTTCTCCGGCTATTTGCAGTTGGCCCCGGGGTGTGAGGCCTGCGGGCTGTCTTATGCCGGGAGCGATACGGCAGACGGGCCGGCGTTCTTTGTCATGATGCCACTGTGCATTGTGACGGCGGCATTGGCGCTCCTGTTTGAAGTGCACGCTCACCCGCCCTTGTGGCAGCACGTGGTGATCTGGCCCACCTTCATCGCGGTGGTGATTGGGTTGCTGTTGCGCCCGGTCAAGTCCGCTTTGGTGGGGATGCAGTATCGCTATCGGGACGTCCAGAACGACGCGCGTAACACCTGGGTTTAACAGCAGGGTGTGAGCTCCCATGAAAGAAAGCTTTCGCCAGTCGATGCTTTGGCTGCACAGCTGGTTGGGCGTGACCACCGGCTGGCTGCTGTTTTTCGTGTTTCTGACGGGCACGGCCGGATTCGTGCATGTCGAGATCAGCCGGTGGATGCGCCCGGAGCTACCGTTGGTGTCGCATACACCCGCCGCCGCTGAAACCCTGGCCGTCGCTGAGCAATTTCTGGAGCGCAAAGCGCCGGACGCTGAGTTCTGGTCGATCTTCTTTCCGGGGCAGCGCGGCAACGACGAGCTGACCATGACCTGGCGCGCGCCACGCGGCCAGGTCCAACGCGCCGTCTTGGATCTTGAAACCGGCCAGCCCGTGGAACGGCGTGCACGCGAGACCGGCGGCGGCGTTTCGCTTTACGTCATGCACTATGCCCTGCACTACGTATCAAGGGACGTGGCGATTGCCGTCGTCGGCGCAGCGGCGATGATGATGCTAGTGTCGATTCTTACGGGGGTAGCCGGGCATAAACCCGCCTTGAAGGATGTTTCCAACCTTCGCGCGCGACAGAGCCGTGTGCGCTGGCGCAGCCTTCACACGCTGCTGGGCATCACCGCACTTCCGTTCTTTTTAGTGATGACCTGGTCCGGGCTGGTGCTGTTTCTGTTTGTGTACATGCCAACCGCGCAGACGGCTCTTTTTCCCGACGACGAAGCGATGATGCGTTTCAACGTGGAAGCCTACTTCCCGCCGGACCGCCCCTACGGCGAAAGCAGCATTCCAATCCCGCCGTCGATCA
This sequence comes from Fidelibacterota bacterium, assembly GCA_947481595.1. Taxonomy (GTDB): domain Bacteria; phylum Pseudomonadota; class Alphaproteobacteria; order Rhodospirillales; family Rhodospirillaceae; genus SHVO01. Next base: position 18,983 of record CANKHC010000016.1, on the reverse strand, counting down.
CGTCGCTGCCCGACGTTTTAAAAAGGGCGGAGACGCTTTGGGGACCAGGCGGTGTCGTCAAGATCCGCGTCGAGAATCCAGGCCGCGCCAGCGCGCGGGTAACCGCCTTTACACAGCGGGCCAGCATTCGGGGTGAAACACGCGTGGCTTTTGACGTGACGACAGGCGCGCCGATGGCGCTGCCGCCGCCGCGCACGGCGGTCGCAAAATTCCAAGAGACGATTATAGGACTGCACAAGGGACACTATGCCAGGCCGTACCTGAGAGCTCTTTACGTGGTGTGCGGATTGGCGGGGACCGCGCTGGTCGGAACCGGGCTGATGCACTGGTCGGCGAAGCGCAAGTCGCGGATGACGCCGCATTTCGCCACCGAGGTGATTGAGAGGATCAACCTCGCGATGGTGATTGGTCTTCCCATCGGTGTCGCGGCTTATTTCTGGGCGAACCGCCTGCTGCCGCTCGCGATGACGAACCGCGGCGCGTGGGAGGTTCACGTTCTTTTCATCACATGGGGAGCGGCGTTTCTTCTTGCTGGCGGACGCCCCGCGAAGGGAGCTTGGCAGGTTTTGTGTGCGCTCGCCGCGGCGGCTTACGGTTTGATCCCGGTGCTCAATGCCCTGACCACCTCGCGGCATCTCGGCGTCACGGTGCCTGCAGGAGACTGGGGGCTCGCTGGTTTCGACATCGCTGCTTTTGCGATCGGCGTATTCTTTGCCGGTTTGGCCTGGCGCACGGAGACGAAGGCAAGCCAGGCGGCGATGCCCACGCCGGTGACGGCATGAAGGTCGCCTTGTCCCGCGCCGCGCATCATCGATGGGGTGTCGCTTCGCGCGTGATTGCAGCGATTTTCGGCGGCTACCTTTTGGCTTCGCTGGTCTCGATTGCCGGCGTATTGCTGCTTTCAATCGCCGGCATGAACAAAGCCGAGGCTGTACTCGCGATGACCATGGGCAGCTTTCCTCTCTTTGCGGGCATCGTCATGGCCGTATTCCACGCGCGCTCCGCGCGGCGCGCATGGCTGGGTCTCGCGATTGCAAGTACTCCGCCGGCGCTGTTCTCCGCCCTTTATGAGACCGCCATCCCGTGGACGTCGTTGTTTATGCTGTAGTTGCAGGGAGTCGCTGCCCGTATTGGTTGGGCTGATCCGGCGGCTGTTATATTGAGGCGAGTCGTGCTACCATCAGGCCTTCGATTCGCTGAGGTACTGCGAATCACTTCCCATCGGGCCTTTTGAAGGCACCACGCGGAAGCGTCTCGTCGATCTTGCCGTGACAGAAAAGTACACATCCCATTCGAACGGAATGGGCAACGCTGGCGTCCGTGGTGGGCGCTTCAGCATCAAGAATGCGCGGCCTTGCCGCAAAGGAAACCAATGACCGGTCCACGAATTGCTGCCGTGACATCTCCTTTTTCTCCCGGCGACCTCGTCGTTTATCCGGCGCATGGCGTAGGCCAAGTCACGGACATTGAAACCAAACAGGCCGGCGGCCAATCGCTCAACGTCATCGTCATCAGCTTTAAGGAAAGCCGCATGACGCTGCGCGTGCCGCTGCAAAAAGTGAAGACCTCCGGTTTGCGCAACGTGCTCACCAAACGCGCGATGAGCGCCGCCCTCGCCACGCTCAGCGAGCCCGCGATCAAGGGCCGCGGCTTGTGGAACCGGCGCGCGACGGAATATGCCGCCAAAATCAACTCGGGAAATGCCGTCTCGATCGCAGAAGTCGTGCGCGATCTGCACCGCTCTCCGAGCGACCAGGAGCCGTCCTACAGTCACCGCTTGCTGTACGAGCAGGCTCTCGAGCGCCTCACGCATGAGGTCGCCGCCGTTGAGAAAATCGAATCAGGCGACGCTGTTGCGAAGCTCGAAGGGATACTGAATGCAGCCTAACGCTGGCGCGGCGGAAGAACCGGCGGGATTGCCGGCGTTCGACTGCCGCACATGCGGGGCGTGTTGTTCATACTCCGCGGAATGGCCGCGCTTCACTCTTGAAAGTGACGCGGCCCTTTCCATGATTCCGGACTCGCTGATCAACGGCGACGGAAGCGGCATGAAGTGCATCGGTACGAGATGTGCCGCGCTGCGGGGAATCGTTGGCGAGGACGTATCTTGTTCGATTTACAGCGCACGGCCCAGCGTCTGTCGGGACTGTATGCCGGGAGACGAAGCGTGTCGTCTGGCGCGCACTGCGTTTTATCCACCTCTTTAATCGATCACTGCGAAAATCAATAACCTTGGAGATGCAAATCAATGGCTATGGACGACTTCAACGAACGACTTGAGAATGCGGCTAAGGCGAAACTGGCCATGAAGACCCGGGCGCTGGCAAACGCCCCGAACAATTCCCCCGGTCATGCCGAGCGGCAGGCCGAGCGCATCGCCGTGAGCATCGCGCGCGACGGACGTAAGGCGGAAGCCGAAGAACGTAAACGTGTCGAGGCCGCACGCGTCGCCGAAGAAAAGGCAGCAGCGGCAGTGCAGGCACAGCTCGCGGCGGAAGCCGAGAAAGCCGCGCGGGATGCGGAAGCCAATCGGGCAGCGAACGATGCTCTGGCGCTCAAGGCGGCGCAAAAGGCCGGCCGCGATGCCAAATACGCAGCGCGCCAAGCGCGGCGAGAGTCCAGACGCGCTTAGCTACTTATGTAAGCGGGCGCGGTAGGTCTTGCCAAAGCCGTTACGTTCGTTGGTCACCGTAATCTGGCCGGTGTCCGACACCGTGACGGCCGTCGCAAAGCCGTCCTGCCCAACGAGCAAGTTGGCGGTGTAATCCAGCAGCTCCCCTTCTTTCGCGTCCATCGCGGTCTGGTGCGCCGGCCAGAATCCTTGCAGGCGGGGAGACTTCTTGAAGCGCGCCAGGATTTCGGGCCCGCCGCCTTTGACGGGGCCGTTGCCCATGACCACGACCAACGGGTCCTGCGCCGCCACCGCGAAGGGGCTGTTGCTCAGGACCAAGTCTCTGAACACGGTAATGCCGTGGTGCCCCGGTAGCAGGATATCGACGGGGCCGACTTTATCGATGGGGCAGTAGAGCTCGCGTTCCTTGTTCCAGGTGAGATCTCCGAGACTGAGGATGCGCGTCACACCATAGGTAAAGAGGACGCCGACGGACCGGGGATTCTCTTCGCCAAGTTTAATGTAGTCGCTGTTGTCGGTTGATCCGGCGCAGGCGGGGTTGGCCGCGCCGGCACCCGGGCGGGCTTGCGCGATGGGAACGCCGTCGCTGATGACGACGTCTAAAGTGAGTGAGCCGATCTTGACGACGTCGCCGGCTTTGAGCGAACGGCGCGGACGTCCTTCGATCGCCTTCAGATACGCCGCATAGGTCGCCTCGGCTGCGGGGCCCTCCTCACGCGTCACCCCGTGGTCCAGGATATTCTCCACCGGCATTTTCTCGATCAGGGCGCCCAGTCCACCGATGTGATCGCGGTGATAGTGCGTAATCAGGAAATAGTTGAAACGCGTGATGCCGAGTTTCTTAGCGGCGGCGACAATGCGCGCGGAGTCATCCGTTGTGGACATGGTCGAGGCCGGACCTGGGGGCGAGCCGGAGTCGACCAGGAGACTCTGCCCCTCCGGGGTCAGGTAGATCGTGGCGGCACCGCCTTCGAGATCGACGGAAACCATCTTGAGATCCGCTGCGGAGGCGTTTGACGCGAGGAACAGCGCTGCTGCGCAAGACAGAACCCAGCTGTGGGAACGCAACCGCATTTTCAAATCCCTTCCTTCGTGAGGCTCGGATTCTGCGTGCGCGTCAGTTTCCCTCAGCCAGACCAATCACGATCAAGACCGCGTAGTCCTGTTTGTTGCATCCCTCCACGGCGGGCATCTCGGCGCCGGGCCTGACGGGGAACGACTTCTGCTGGGCCTTTTCCGGCGAGCAGGAGTTGGCCGTCATCGGCGTATAGCGCGCAGAACGGCACGCCAGGTGGGTGACGTCGTAGATCGTCGCGCCGTCGCTGAGCTCCCACCGCTGGGCACCGCCGACATCTTTGGGATGCACCGTGAGAACGGCGGTGGTCTCGCGGTCGCCCGTCACCAGATATTTTCCGGCAGCCATGGGAAAGTCGGGGCGTTCCATGATGAGGCCGTGCTCCTCCAGCCACCAGTCCGCGCCATCGAACTGCCACTTGGTCGGCGCAACGCCGCCTGCGGCCTTGAGTCTATCGTAGCGCGAGAGCGTGACGCCGCGCGGGCCAGGATCGAGGCGCCAATAGCCCCAGGTCTCAGCGCCGCTGCCGGAGGTCGCCTTCGGGTCGCTGAGGGCCGCGATATACTGTGGGGAAATGCGCTTGAACTTAGTCTGGTCTTTGCCGGCGGTCATCGCCGTCTGCCCAAACATAAGGAATACGGCCAGAAACGTGATCGCCAGGGCCGCTGTTGCCAGGAATATGCGTTTCATATCAGCCTCCCATCCAGGCGGTGAGTATGCGCCAGAAGACGAACGCCCGTCCAGGAAGGCGGCGAGGCGCTATTTATCTGAAAAGTCGCGCCACGCCAGGACGCTGCGCTGGATGACGGTCAGCACGCAAAGCCCTGCATATATATAGGCAATCGTTGTGAAGGCGGCGGGCCAGAGGCACATGGCCAGGAAGACGACGATGGTCTCGGCGCCTTCGGCAAGGCCCGTGCTGTAGAAGAAGCTTTTGCGGCCGTGGGCCGTGGTTTCGCGGCCGCGTTTGGCCGCGACGGCGGCATAGGCCAGAAAGCTGACCCCGGTGACGGTGAAGGTGGCGAGCAGCACGGCGGCCGCCACGGCGTTGGCGGGATCGGCAATGGCAAAGCCCACCGGCACGCCGGTGTAGAAGATGAAATCACAAACGATGTCGAGATAACCGCCGAGGTCGGACGGCCCACGGACGCGGGCGACCGCGCCGTCGAGGCCATCGAGAAGGCGGTTGAGCAAGATGAGACCGATAGCGAGTGCGGTGTTGCCATAGGACAGCGCGGCTGTGTTGGCGAAACCAACGATGACGGCGATGATCGTGAGCTGATTGGCAGTGAGGCCGGCACCCGCGATCACGCGGCCGATACGGTTGAGCGGCGGATCAATGACGGGCCGGAGCAGCGCGTCGAACACGGCCCCTCCTCTAGGACGGCATGGAAGTGACGAGGCCTATGACCGCACCCGTCATGGCCGAGGCGCAGTTGCCGGCGATCCAGGACTTCCACCCCAGGCTCGAGACTTCGGCACGGCGGCTGGGCGACAGCGTGCCGATGGTCGAGACCAGCAGGCCGATGCTGGCGAGATTGGCGAAGCCGCAGAGGGCATAGGTGACGATGACTTGGGTACGCGGGTCCATTGCGTCGGCGGGCATTTGGGAGAATTCGAGATAGGCGACGTATTCGTTGAGGATGGCTTTGGTGCCCATGAGACCGCCGGCAGTCGACGCTTGGTCCCAAGGCACGCCGATGGTCCACATCACCGGCGCGAACAGCCAGCCGAAGGTGCGCTTGAGCGTGATCGGCGCACCGGCGACATCGGGCAACACAGTGAGCACCTGATCAGCTAGGGCGACCAGCGCAAAGATCACGATGATCACGCCCATGACGGCGAGGAAAAGCTGGATGCCATCCATGGTGCCGCGAATGACGGCGTCCATGCTGCTTTGGTAGCTGAGGCCGGCTTCTTCCGGGTCGGCTTCAGTGTCGCCGCCGCCCGGCACCATCAAGCGGGAGATCAGGATCGCCGCTGGCAACGCAATCAGGGTGGCCGAGATCATGTGGCCGACGGCATCGGGTACGGTGCGCGACAGCGTCGTGGCGTAGAGCACGAGTGTGGCGCCGGAGATGGTGGACATTGCGAGCACCATGACGGCGAAGAGCTCCGAGCGGCTCATGCGGTCAAAATAGGCGCGCACCACCAGCGGGGATTCGACCACGCCGAGGAAGACATCGGCGCCGGCGCTGAGGCCCACGACGCCGCTGACGCCGAGGGTTTTGCGCATGGCCCAGGACAGGCCGCGCACGATCCAGCGCAGCACACCCCAGTGCCACAGCAGCGCCGCGAGCGCGGAGAAGACAATGATCAGCGGCAGGATCTGGAAAGCGACGATGACGGGCGGGGTGGTGCCGTCCTTCAGCACAAAGGGGTTCTCGCCGCCGCCGGTGTAGCCGAACATGTAAGCGGAGCCTTTGAGCGTCGCCTGCTCGATGGCCGACACGCCCTTGTTGGCAAGGCCGATGAAGTCCCAGATCAGCGGAACGCGGACGATGACGACGGCGAGGATAATCTGCATGGCGAGCGCACCGGCGATCCAGCGCCAGCTGGGCCGGGCTTTCCGATTCTCCGACAACGCCCAGACGAGGGCTGTGATCAGCGTGAGTCCGATGATCCCTTGGAACTGAGCCACTCAACCCCCACAACGGCGAACCTAGAATTTCCCGGCTTAGAACTTCCAGGCGACGCCGAACTGGAATTGGCGCGGCGCGCCGGCGTTGCGCTGCACGAAGGGCGCCCCGCCGCCGAACTGTACCTGATTCGAGGTGGTCGCGGCATTGGCAAATCCCGACTCGTTATTGGTGTTGAAGACGTTGAAGACATCCGCGCTGAGCTCAAGATTGCCGCGGAGAGCAGGGAAAGCGTAACGGATGCCCAGGTCGATGGTGGTCGACCACGGCAAGCGGCCCGAGTTGCGCGGTTCGCCGGGGTAGCGGTCGGAGTTGCCGACGTAGCTTTCGCCGAAGGAGGCGCCGTCGCCGTTGAGGTCTTGGGTGCCGAAGATGGAGGCGTCAGGCACGTAGTTGATGGGCTGACCCGACTGGAACAGGCCGGCGACGCTGAAGGATAGGCCGCGCAGCGGATAGACGTAGCCGACGGCGGAGAGTACGTGGCGGCGGTCGTTGGCCGAGGCGCCGTAGTCAGCGGAGAAATTGTTGGCGTCAGAGGCGCGGAAGTTGATGTCGTCGGTGTCGTTGCTGAGCTTCGCCTGCGTGTAGGACACACGGTAGGCGTAGAGGTCCTCGCCCTTGGCCTTGTTGAGCTGGAGATTGAGGGCGCGGTAGGTGGAGCGTCCGTCGGTTTCTGAAACCGTGATCTGGCGTCCGCCGCCGGCCACCGCCGCGACGGGGCGCGTGGCGTCGGCGTCGGCCTGGGTGCGGATCAGACCGAGATTGCGGGCCATGGTCATACGGGCAGCATTGTTGGGCAGCGCGCGCAGGGCGGCGATATTGGCGGCCGTCAGGGCCGCCGTGTTGGGCGTGAAGGTGGTCGGCGCATTGAGGTCGCGCAGGCGCACGAGGTTATGGGAGCGGCTGTAGATCGCATCGGCGGAGGCGGTGATGGTATCGGTTGCCTGGTACTGATAGCCGCCGCTGAACTGCAGGCTGTAGGGGTTTTTGTAGCCGCTGGGATTGAGGATGCGCAGCTCGTTGCTGAAAGCGGTGGCCCGCAGTGTCTGCACGGCGCTGGGAGCCGGGCATTGCGCGGCGGTCGTGCAAGTGGGCGAGACGGTGAGATTGCCGTCGTAGGTGAGTTCGCGCAGGTTCACGCCCGTGGGAATGAGGCCGCGCGTCTGCAGCGCCTGGAGCTGGCCCAGGAAAGCCGTGGTCGTGGTGTTGCGCTGCAGAGCGTCGGAGATCACCGAGTACGGGATCTTGCCGTAAAAAAGCCCGGCGCCACCGCGAAGCGCCGAGCGCTCGTCGAGGCGGTAGTTCAGGGCGGCGCGCGGGGCGATGTTGTTGGTGTCGACCGCGCCTGCGCCCTTGCCGGTGAGCGAGTCATAGTCCCAGCGCAGGCCCAACGTACCGGTGAGGTTGGAAGAAATCTGCCATTCGTCCTCGGCGTACAGCGCGAGCAAGTTCTGCGGCGTGCCGAAGGATTGCGGTCGCAGTTCGACGGAGTAATCGATGATGCGCGGATTGAGCGCCAGCACGTCGCCGGCGCTCAGGCCAAAGCCGCGATTCTGGCCGTTCAGCGTGGTGATCTGGGCCGGGGTCAGCTCGACGGTGTAATTGCCGTTGGGGTTGCCGCCGCCGAGCAGGGCGAATTCCGAATGGATGATGTCAGTGCCGACCGAGACGCGGTGGTCACCGAAGCGCCGCTGCAGACGGTGCTGGGTCTGCCAGGTTTTCTCGACGTCGTCGAAGAGATAACCGGGATGCCCGACCACACCGATGGTCAGGCCGCTTTGGTCGCGGATGGCCACCTGCGGGCCGGGCGCCACCAAGGGCTGGGCATAGTTCCAGCGGAAGCGCGCGAACTGCAGCGCGCCGTCGTAAGACCAATCGCCGGAGGAATAGGCCGCCGAGACCGCGGCGATGGTGGAGTTGCGGTCCTGATCTGAGCCCGCCGAGGGAAAGGTGTTGTTGCCGGCGCCGAGGCCGCCGCCGGGACGGGCGATGGCGACCTGGCCGATGTTGACGCGGGCGGTGATCGTCCAATCGTCGGTGAGACGGTGGTCGACGCGCGCGGAACCGAGCAGGAAGGAATTCTTGCCTTTAACGTTGCCCACGGTGTTGAGCACCGGCGCATCGACGATGTTGGTGCTGATGTCGCGGGTGTACTCGACGTTGGCATAGAAGAAGGTGCGGTCTTGGACGATGGGCCCGCCCAGGCTGCCGCCGGCCTGATAGCGCTCGAAACTCTCACTGACAAAATTGCCGGAGAGATCGCGACGCGGGTACGGCGATCGGGCATCCAGCGGACGGCCGGGACGGATCAGGCTGTAGAGCTCGCCGTGATAGTCGTTGCCGCCCGAGGGCGAGGTGAAGTTGACCACGCCGTTGGCGCTGTTGCCGTAGGCCACGGAATAACTGTTGGCGAGCACGGTGACATCGCGGGTGAAGCCCAGCGGCACGGCGAACTTCTGGCCGCCGAGGAAATTCTCGTTGTTGTCGAGGCCGTCGATCAGATAGTTGGTGAACAGGCCATTGGCGCCGTTGATGGACACGACAGGGGCTTCCGGAAAGAAGCCGGTGGAGGGCACCACGTTGGGCAGACGGATCAGGGCGGTCTGCACGTCGCGGCCTTCAATGGGCAGGGCTTGCAACTGCTCCTGCGGCAGCGAGGCAGAGACTTCGGCGTTGACCGTGTTGATGCCGGTGACGATGCGCGTGCCGGACACCTCGATCTGAGCCACACCGGGCGCGCCGACGGCGATGCTGATGCCGCGCACGAAGTTCGAACGCAGGGTGACGGGCGCGCTGGTGGCGGCACCGTGGCCAGGGCCCTCGGCGACGCTGATGACATAGCGGCCGGTGGTGACCAGGCCTTCGATGCGCGCCTGGCCGAAGGCGTCGGTGCGCAGGCGGCGCTCAAAGCCGGTCTCGGGGTTGGTGATGGTGACGTCGGTGTTGGCCAGGGGTGCCCCGTCCGCCTGGCGCGTGACCTGAACCTGAAGGCCGGCCTGTTGGGCCAGGGCCGGCGCGCTGAGGCCGACCAGCATGGTGGAGGCCAGCAAGGCAGATGCGAGTGTGGCGCGGACAGTCATGGAATCCCCCTTCGAGAAGAACGAGGATTGTTACAGAGAACACAGTGCCCGCGCCACAGGGTCGCGGGTGTATTCACGCATATATGAGGTGGGCTTAAGGGGTGGCGCGTTGGCGCAGGAGGAGCGACACCGCCAGCGCCGTCGCAAGCTGGGCGAGGATGAACAGCGGCGCGTCCACGGGGCGGATTCCGGCGAAGGTGTCGGTCAGCATGCGCGCGATGGTCACGGCAGGATTGGCGAAAGAGGTGGAGGCCGTAAACCAGTAAGCACCGGTGATGTACGCCGCCACGGCGGCGGCAAGTACCGGTGTCGTGTGGCGGCTGGCGCCTGCAATGACGAGCAGAAGACCGCCTGTGGCAACGACCTCCGAAGTGAGTTGCCCGATCCCGGCGCGCATATGTGTACTGGCTTGAATGATGGGCAGGTCAAACATGAGATGCGCCACCCACGTTCCCGCGATGGCGCCGAGGATCTGAGCGGCCACATAAGCGGCGGCTGTATTCCGACTCATGGATCCGGCTAAGAGCGCACTCAGCGTAACGGCGGGATTCATATGGGCGCCGGAGATCGGACCACTGGTCAGGATCAGCACGAACAGCGCTGTTCCGGTGGCGATGGCGTTGGCCAGCAATGCGAGGCCTGTGTTGCCGCCTGACAGGCGCTCGGCGGCGATGCCTGAGCCCACGACAGCGATCAGCAGGAACGCCGTGGCACCAAATTCAACGGCGGCGGCTTCGCGCAAGGAGGGCTGGGTCACGACTGGGTTTCGCCGGTGGCGCGCACCACGTCCCTCACCTTGCGTTCGAGGTCCTCGCGGCGGAGCTCCTTGAAACGGAAGGTCAGGAAGTAGTTGATGCGGGTTTCGAGAACACGGAAAGCTTCGCGGAAGGCCAACATGCGTTCGGCGGGGGAACCTGTGGCGGCAGCGGGATCGGGGAGGCCCCAGTGGGCGGTGATGGGGTGGCCCGGCCAAATCGGACAGACTTCGCCGGCGGCCTGGTCGCACACGGTGAACACATAGTCCATGACCGGTGCGCCGGGGGCCGCGAATTCATCCCAGCTTTTGCTGCGCAGGCCTTCGGTGGGGAGATTCATCTGGCGCAGGAGGTCCAGCGACAGAGGATGCACCTCGCCCTTGGGAAAGCTGCCGGCGCTGTAGCCGCGGAAAACGCCTTTGCTGAGGTGCGTCATCAAGGCTTCCGCCAAAATGCTGCGCGCGGAATTGCCGGTGCAGAGAAAGAGGACGTTGCCGTAGGCGTTCGACATGAGATCAGCGCGACTTCTTGCGGCGTTTGGGCGGAGGACAGCAAGCAGCCGGGTCGCCGCCGCAGCAATTCTCGGTGAGATATGTCACGAGCGCATTCATGCGGGCGAAATCGGCGACGTTGATGAGCTGGCGTCCGCGCCGTTCGGCGTGCACCAGGCCGGCATGCTTGAGCTGCGCGAGATGAAAGGAGAGCGTGGCGGGTGGGATTTTCACAACCTTGCCGATCCGCCCCACCGGCAATCCTGCGGGGCCGGCCTCGACCAAAAGGCGGAATATGCCCAGACGCGCGTCTTGGGCGAGAGCGCTCAGGGTATTGACGGCTTCGTGTAATTCCATATTTCTAGAAATATGGAATACTGGCCCGCCGATCAACGACAAAATTGTGAAACTTAACCGCGCCGCCAGGCATGCAGGCGTTCGAGGACCTTGAGCGTACCTTGGGGGGCGTGGGCCTTTTTCCAATCGCCGGCGGCGTATTTGTTCAGCTCGGACATGGTGGGGTAGCTGTGGATGGTGCCTAAGATCTTGTTGAGGCCCAGGCCGTGTTTCATGGCGAGCACATATTCGGCCAGCAATTCGCCGGCGTTCTGGGCGGCGATGGTGACGCCGAGGATGCGGTCCTTGCCGGGCACGGTGAGGACTTTGATGAAACCTTGCGTGGCACTTTCGGCGATGGCGCGGTCGAGTTCGTGCACGGGGTAGCGCGAGAGCTCAAAGGCGATGCCCTGCTCGCGCGCCTCGCGTTCGGAGAGGCCGACGCGCGCGATTTCGGGGTCCGTGAAGGTGACGGCGGGGATGACGCGGTAGTCTGCCTTGAACTTGCGCGCGAAGCCGAACAGCGCGTTGACCGCGGCGTACCAAGCCTGGTGCGCGCCGACGTGGGTGAATTGGTACGGCCCCGCCACATCGCCGGCGGCATAGATATTGGGGAATTTGGTTTGCAGGTAACCGTTGGTGACGACGGTGCGTTTGGTGTCTATGCCCAGGGCCTCGAGGCCGTAGCCTTCGAGACGCGCCGAGCGGCCGACGGCGACCAAGAGTTCGTCGAAGGCAATGGTGACGGGTTTGCCCGCGTGTTCAGCCACAAGGGTCTTCTGCTCGACGCGGAGTGCCTTGTAGCCGGTGAGCACGCGTACGCCTGATTTTGTCAGGATATCGCGCGCGAGCTCGGCGACGTCCGCGTCCTCACGGCCGAGTAGTTGATCGGCCATTTCGATCAGCGTGACCTCGGAGCCCAGGCGCGCAAACGCCTGCGACAGTTCGCAACCAATGGGGCCGCCGCCCAGGACGACCAGGCGACGCGGCGGAGCGTCCAACTGCGTGAAGCGCTCCCACATCGTGTCGCTGGTGACATATCCCGATTGATCAAGACCCGGTAGCGGCGGCACGGTGGGCCGTGCGCCGGCGGCGATGACGATGCTGCGGGTGGTCAGGCGCTGTTCGCTGCCGTCGGGTTTTTTGATCGCTACTGTCCAAGGGCCGACGATGGTGGCGTAGCCGGTGACCACATCGATGCCAAGGCTGGTATAGCGCTCGACGCTGTCATGCGGCTCGATGGCGGCGATCACGTCCTGCACGCGGGCCATGACGGCGCGGAAGCTGAACTGGGGATCGGTAGCGTTCAGGCCGTAGCGTGCGCCGTCACGTATTTGTTGGGCGACCTTGGCGCTTTTAATCAGCGCCTTGCTGGGCACGCAGCCGTAGTTGAGGCAGTCGCCGCCCATCTTGTGGGCTTCGACCAGGGTGACCTTGGCTTTGACGGCGGCGGCGATGTAGGCGCTGACCAGGCCGGCGGCCCCTGCCCCGATCACCACCATGTTGCGATCGAAACGCTTGGGTTTCTTGTAGGGCCGATAAACGCGCCGGGCGTTGAACCAGTTCAAGGCGCCGCGCACGATCCAGGGGAAGATGCCTAGCGCGATCAGCGAGCCGAGCAGCGCCGGCGAAGCGATGCCGCGCAGGCTGTCGAGCTGGGCGAGCTGCGTGCCAGCGTTTACGTACACTGCGGTGCCGGGCAGCATGCCGATCTGGCTAACGACATAAAATGTGCGCGCCGGGATGGCGGTCAGGCCCATCAGAAGATTGATCAGGAAGAAGGGAACCGCCGGGATGAGGCGCAGAGTGAAGAGATAAAAGGCACCGTCCTTGGCCATGCCCTCGTTGATGGCCTTGAGACGGCTCCCAAAACGGTCTTCGACGCTCTGGCGGAAGAGATAGCGCGCGGTGAGGAAGGCCAACGTCGCGCCGATGGTCGAGGCAAAGGACGCCAGCAGGAGCCCCTCGCCCAGGCCGAACAAGGCTCCCGCCGCGAGGGTGAGGAAGACCGCCCCCGGCAGAGAGGCCGCAGCCACCAGCACATAGAGTGCGAAGAAAGCGGCCGCGACGGCAACGGGGGAGCCGGCCTTCAGGGCCTGGAAATCCTCCAGCCGGGCTTTCAGCGCGTCCAGTGTCAGGACCTGGTTCAGGCCGGTGGCGAAGAACGCAACGACCACGGCCGCGACGATCAGCAAGACAAAGAGGCGTTTCATGGACGTAGACGTCATGGCGCGGGAGGTCCTTGCGAATGATTGGCCATTTGCACGGGTTTGAAGGCCGCCCGCAAGTCAAACGGGCGCGAGGGGTTCGCATCATATTGCAGCGCAACGAGGGTTTGTAACCATAGCCAGAAGTGCCGATTTTGCTTATTCTTCTGGCCGAGGCGCCTGCCGGGAGACGATGCGGCGCCGCAGCACACTGCACCTGAGGGAGGGCTTTGACATGGCTGACGCAGTTCATACGAGCAATATGGGCGACAGCGCGCAGGGAAGCGCGCTTGCGCGCAATTACCGAACCATCGCGTTGCTGGCCTTCGCCGTGGCGGCGATTGGCGTCATCACGATGATGAGCTCGGGCACGCTTTACCGCATGCACATCCTGCCGCTGGGGTTGGCGCTGCAGGGCGTGTTGCGCTGGGGCGCTTATATCGCGGCGGCCGGAGCGGCGTTGTGCCTTGTCGCGGTGGGCATCGCCTTCGCGCAGTTCAAGGGCGACGCGTTGCGCCGCGCGGCTCTGCCCCTGATCGGCCTGGTCGTCGGACTGGTCGCGGTAGGCACGCCCACCTACATGCGCTACATGGGCCCGGCCTGGGCGCCCATCCATGAGATCTCCACCGACCTCGACAATCCCCCGCCCTTCGTCGACATCGTCCCGCTGCGCGCCTCGACGAATGCCACCAACCCGCCGGAGTACGTGACCAATCTCAAGCGCGGTGATCTCATCATCAACGTGCCGGATGCCCAGCGGAAGTCCTATCCGGACATCCAGCCGGTGATCCTGGCGAACGTGCCGCCGGCCGAAGCGTTCAACCGCGCCGTGGAAGCGGTCAAGGATATCGGTTTGACAGTGGTTGCGGCCAAGCCCGAGGAAGGCCGCATCGAGGCTTTTGAGCGCTCGAATTGGTTTGGCTTTTATGACGACGTCGTGATCCGCGTAGCACCGCAGGACAACGGCAGCCGCATCGACATCCGTTCCAAGTCGCGTGTCGGCGGCGGCGATGTCGGCATGAATACCCTGCGCATCCGCAAGTACGTTAAAGCGCTGACCGCCGGCTAAGGCGGAGGGACGTTTTAGGAATTGGAGGACGTCGGCACTTTCATCCTCGCCCATGAGCCCGCGGTGCGCCTGGCGGCTTTCGCCGGGATCATCGCGGCGATGGCGGGATGGGAAGTGCTCGCCCCGCGGCGGCCGCGCAGCACCGGCCGGAGCAAGCGCTGGCCGGTCAACCTCGGCATCGCCGCGCTCAACACCGTGATCCTGCGGGTTGTCTTTCCGACCGCCGCCGTCGGCATGGCGGTGCTGGCCGAGACCCGCGGATGGGGCGTGTTGAACTCCGTCGCCCTGCCCGGATGGGCCTCCGGATTGATCGCGATCGTCGTGTTGGACTTGAGCCTCTACGCTCAGCACGTCGTCTTCCATAAAGTGCCGCTGCTCTGGCGGCTGCATCGTCTCCATCACGCCGACGTGGACGTCGACCTGACCACGGGGGCGCGTTTTCATCCGCTCGAGATCGTGCTGTCGATGGTCTTCAAGATGGGGCTCGTCGTTGCCCTCGGCGCGCCGGCGGCGGCGGTGGTGATCTTCGAAGTTCTGCTCAACGCTAATGCGATCTTCAATCACGCCAACGTGCGCATGCCCGAACGCGTTGATCGGATCCTGCGGCTTGTGCTCGTCACGCCCGATATGCACCGGGTGCATCATTCGGTTTTGCGCGAGGAAACCGACAGCAATTATGGATTCCAGTTGGCGTGCTGGGACCGGGTGTTTGGTACATATCGGGAGCAGCCCGCGCTGGGGCATCAGGCGATGGAACTCGGCGTTTGGAAAACCAAGACCGTCAGCGACCGCTGATCTGACGGGAGTGTTAAAGTATCAACGCATAGGCAACCGGTAGTCGGCGAATTGTTTGCGGATCAGTTTTTTGTCGATCTTGCCGGTCGCCCCAAGAGGCAAGTCGTCCACGAAAACCACGTCATCGGGCATCCACCAGGTGACGATTTTTCCCTCCAGAAACGCAAGAAAATCATTTTTCGCGGCACTCTCGCCGGGACGCAGTTTGATGATCAGGAGCGGACGCTCGGACCACTTCTCGTGCGCGCAGGCGATCACGGCCGCGAGGGCGACTTTCGGATGCGCCATCACCAGGTTTTCGATGTCGATGGATGAGATCCACTCGCCGCCTGACTTGATGATGTCCTTGGCACGGTCGGTGATTTTGACAAAGCCGTGGGGATCGATGGTCGCGACGTCGCCGGTGTCGAAGAAACCTTCGCCGTCCAGGCGCTTTTGGGTTGGTTCATCTCTGAAGTAGCGCTCGACGACAAATGGGCCTTTGACCATCAGCCGACCAAAGGTCTTGCCGTCGTGGGGCAATCTTTCCCCTGCATCGTCGACCAGCTTGGCGTCCATCAGCATGGTCGTGCGGCCCTGACTGAGGGAGACTTGGAACTGCTCGGCGGCGCTGAGGGAAGCGGTAGCATTCGTTGGCGACGATACCGTGCCGATGGGCGAGATTTCCGTCATTCCCCAGGCATGCAAAATTTGGACGCCGAATTCGTCGCGGAAGGCGCGCACGGTGGCGTCCGGTACCGCCGCGCCGCCGACGCCGATGCACTTCAGTGTCGTGAGCTTGCCGCGCGTTTCACGTAGGTGCGCGAGCAGCATCTGCCACACCGTAGGCACGCCGGCCGTGAAGGTTACCTTCTCTGATTCCAGAAGCTCATGGATGGACGGGCCATCGAGTTTCGGCCCGGGAAGCACCAATTTGCAGCCCAGTCCCGGGCAAACGAAGGCAAGGCCCCAGCCGTTCGCATGGAACATCGGCACGACCGACAGCACCACGTCGCGGGCCGATAGACTGAAGACATCGGCATTCGTAATCGAGAGGGTATGGAGAAAGTTGGATCTGTGAGAATAGAGCACACCTTTTGGATCGCCGGTTGTGCCGGAGGTGTAGCAAAGCCCGGCGGCGGTATTCTCATCAAACCCGCCCCAGACGGCGTTGGGCGAAGCTTCGTTCAAGAGGGTTTCGAAGATCAACTCGTCTTTCCGGCACGCCTGCGCACTGTGTTCGTCCGTGAGAATGACGATACGTTCGACGCTGGGAATTCTGGGGCGCAAATCGCGCAGTAACGGAACGAACGAAAGATCGGTGAAGATGACCCGATCATCGGCATGGTTGATGATGTAAACCAGCTGCTCGGCGAAAAGCCGCGGATTGAGCGTATGGCACACAGCCCCAATGCCCATGGCCCCGTACCAGACCTCCATGTGCCGCGCTGTGTTCCAGGCTAATGTCGCAACACGGTCGCCACGCTTAATACCGAATCCCAAAAGCACATTGGAAAGACGCCGCGCGCGGGCGTGGAGTTCGCCGTAGGTCGACCGGACGACCGGGCCCTCCACCGTGCGGGTCACGACCTCGGTGGCGCCATGCCACCTCTTGGCGTGGTCGAGGATCTTGTCGACCGTGAGCGGCCAATTTTGCATCAAGCCGTGCATGCGTACACTCCCTCCCCACGACGACGACGTCTCGCCAGACTGATGGTTTATCGCCGAGAAGCAAGGGTGCGAAAAACGCCGGCCGAAATGTCCCGGCGGATGCCATGAGGGAGATGCGAAACCGGGAAAAGCAGGCCACCCTAAGTCATTGACCTAGAGGGATTTTTGAGTACTCGGCCCGGTGCTCTCGAACTGCTGTGAGGCACCCTGCTGAACCGGACCAGATGAGATTAAAGCAGTCACAGGTATTGTTGCGCCATCTCGCGACTGCGGAACATTGTGCAGTGCTTTTCCAGCTTTTGCAGCGCCCTCATCCTTGTAATCCTTAGCAAACAGGCACAAATATCCCTCTCCAACGCGGCTGGAGCGTTGTGACGAAATGTTATGTAAATGGGAGATTGAAAACATGAATACCAAAGTATTGGCTTTTGTCCTGGCTGCTGGCACCGCGATGGCGCTGTCGACCGGCGCGCAGGCGAACGATCGTACCGACGGCAGAATTTTCTGCGCTTCGATTGGGCTTTCGCAAGCCAATCAAGCGACCTGCACGAAGCAGCTCGTCAATGCCGCCAACGATTCCGCTCGGCAGTCCATCCAAGCCAAGTGGGTCGCACGCAGCGGATTGGTCGCGGGCCCTGAGTACCGCGTCAGCCGGGATGGCTTCACGCCGAACCGGGTTCACGCTCAGATCAATCGCGCCTTGAACGCCGCGTTGACCGCGCCCGAGTGGCAGACACAAGTTGCTCAGACGGAAAGATCGACCCTGACCGACACGACTGTCGAATACGCGAACTAAGACTTGGTCGGCGCCGCCCGTTAGAGGGCGGCGCCATGACCTTGCGCCGGGGGCGCGCTGAGGCCGCCTGCCTTCTCGATGAAGGCCGCGATCCGCTCCAGCCCCGTCTTTTTCTTCATATTGCTGAACACATAAGGCCGTGACCCGCGCATGCGCTGGGTATCGGCTTCCATGACCTCGAGCGACGCTCCCACGTGAGGGGCGAGGTCGATTTTATTGATCACCAAAAGGTCCGAGCGCGTGATGCCCGGGCCGCCCTTGCGCGGGATCTTCTCGCCGCCGGAGACGTCGATCACATAAATGGTGATATCGGCGAGCTCTGGACTGAAGGTGGCGGCCAGGTTGTCGCCGCCGGATTCGATCAGGATCAGATCGAGTTTGGGGAACTTGCGCCGCATCTGGGTGACGGCGGCGAGGTTGATCGAGGCATCCTCACGGATGGCCGTATGCGGACAGCCGCCCGTCTCCACACCCATGATGCGTTCGACCGGCAGGGCATCGGCGCGCGTGAGGATCAGAGCGTCCTCCTTGGTGTAGATATCATTTGTGATGGCGCAGATGTCATAGCGGTCGCGGAACAGCTTGCAGAGATTTTCCATCAACGCGGTCTTGCCAGAGCCGACGGGCCCGCCGATGCCGACGCGCAAAGGGCCGTGGTTGGAGGCTGAGATGTCGGTCATGAGCGGAATAGCCTTGAGTATTGGGTTTCATGTTTCATGGCGGCCATATCCATCAGGAAGGCGGCACCGCCGATGTCGTCGAGGCCGGCGTTAAGGCCCACGGCTACGGCTTGCGCCACGGGATCTTCCAGGCGCGTGAGCGTCACCTGCCCCGCCGTGTGGCCAAGCGGGATTAGGCGCACGCCGGCCGAAACCAGGTTGGCGGCGAAGGCGTGCAGATAGGCGGCAAGGGCGGGCTTAAGCGCAATTTTGTGTTCCGCGGCGGCGATGGCGACCGCGACCGGATAGGCAATCGGGCGGTCGATGTCAGCGAGTAGGCGCGCGAGGGTCGGGCTGCGCCAGGCCGTGCTGGTGGTCTCGGCGAAGGCGCGGCCTTGGGACAGCGTTTCCAGCGCCCGTTCGGCAGAGGTTACAGAGGCACCAGCCAGTTCCACGATCTCCGCGAGGCGCGTTTCATCGGCGGCCGTGACTGCCCGATGGGTTTCGCAGAAGAAAATCGCGTCGTTGCAGCCGCTGCCGTACAGCAGAACGCCGGCAATGGCCGCCGTCAGGCTTTGCGTATCCTTGACCTCTCCGGTTTCCACTAGCCACTCGACGCCGTGGGAATAGCTGAAGGCGCCTGACCTGACCTGACCTGACCGGCTCTTTTTGTACCAAGCGATTTGATAGAAACTAGCTTGGAAAGGAGCTTTGTCATGCCAAAGAAGAGACCCAGTCCGGAGCAGATCGTGACGCTACTGCGTCAGATTGAAGTTGCGACGTCATCGGGTAAATCGGT
>CANKHC010000015.1 GCA_947481595.1 Fidelibacterota bacterium | reverse complement strand
TGTTTGAGACCGCCGCCGATCAGGGCCTGCCCAGCGACGTACTGAGTGCGATGGTCAAGTTGTTCTCCTATGACGTCGACTTCCAGCGCGACATCCAAAAAGGCGACAGCTTCCAGGTGATGTATGAGCGCACCGTCACCGAAGACGGCCGCCCGGTGCGCAACCTCGACATCCGCTATGCCAGCATGACGTTGTCAGGCACGCAGCTGAAGTTTTACGCCCACCGTCACGACGACGGCAGCTATGACTATTACAACGACAAAGGCGAAGGCATCCGCAAGGCGCTACTGCGCACGCCGGTGAACGGCGCCAAGCTGACATCGAGCTTCGGCATGCGCCGCCATCCGATCCTGGGCTACTCGCTGTTGCATAAGGGTGTCGACTTCGGCGTGCCCACAGGGACGCCGATCATGGCCGCCGGCGACGGGATCATCGAAATGCGCGGTCCCAACGGCGCCTATGGCAATTATGTGCGCGTGCGTCACAACGGCGAGTACGCCACGGCCTATGCCCACATGAGCCGCTTCTCGCCCGACATCAGCATCGGCAAGCGCGTACGCCAGGGCCAAATCATCGGTTATTCCGGTGCGACGGGGCGCGTCACCGGGCCGCACCTGCACTTCGAAGTGATGGTCAAGAGCAAGCAGGTCAATCCGATCAGCGTGAAGTTCCCGGCTTCGCAGAAGCTGGAGGGCGCAATGCTGACCAAGTTCAAGAGCAACAAAGCCCAGACCGACCAGGACTTCGCGGCGCTGAACCAGCCCGAAGAACTCGCCGGGCTGCCGGAGCCCCTCTCCCGCTAGTGTAGCAATGCAGGCTTGCTAGCGTCGTCACCGCTGCGCGGGGGCGGCGTAGCCGACAACGTGTCGTCGGCCTTGACGGTCTTGCCACCGACCACCAACCCCTCTTTATTGGCGGTGATCTCGACCTGCGAGCCGTCGGCAATACGTCCTTCCAGGACCGCGTGAGCCAGCGGGTTTTCGAGGCTGCGCTGGATCACGCGCTTGAGCGGACGTGCACCATAAGCTGGATCGTAGCCGTGCTCGGCCAGCCAGGTGCGTGCCTTGTCGTCGAGCGTCAAGCCGATGCCGCGTTCTTCGAGGCGCTTGGCCACGCGCGCGATCTGGATATCGACGATACTGCCCATCTGTGCCCTGAACAGGCGGTGGAACAGGAGAACTTCGTCGAGACGGTTCAAGAATTCGGGGCGGAAGGCGCCACGCACGATGGTCATCACCTGGTCGCGCACGGCACTCGAGTCTTCGCCTTCAGCCTGGTTGGCGAGGATATCGGCGCCGAGGTTCGACGTGAGGACAATGATCGTGTTGCGGAAGTCGACCGTGCGGCCTTGCCCGTCGGTGAGGCGGCCGTCGTCGAGCACCTGCAAGAGCACGTTGAAAACATCGGGATGCGCCTTCTCGACTTCGTCAAAAAGAATGACCTGATAGGGACGGCGGCGGACCGCTTCGGTGAGCGCGCCACCTTCGTCGTAGCCGACATAGCCCGGCGGGGCCCCGATCAGGCGGGAAACCGAGTGCTTCTCCATGTATTCCGACATGTCGATGCGCACCATGGCGGTCTCGTCGTCGAACAGGAAAGCGGCCAGCGCTTTGGTCAGCTCGGTCTTGCCGACGCCGGTGGGACCTAAGAAGAGAAACGAACCCATGGGGCGGTGAGGATCGCCAAGGCCGGCACGGCTGCGGCGCACGGCGTTGGCGACGGCTTCGATGGCTTCCTTCTGGCCGACGACGCGTTTACCGAGTTCGCCTTCCATGTTGAGTAGTTTCGCGCGCTCCCCTTCGAGCATCTTGTCGACGGGGATCCCAGTCCAGCGCGAGACCACGCCGGCGATATGCTCGGGTGTAACTTCTTCGGTCACCATGCCGCCGGCTTGCGTGGTCTCGGCGCTCTTTAAGCGTTTTTCCAGCTCCGGAATCACCTGGTGCTGAAGCTTTCCCGCGCGTTCATATTCGCTGCGCCGCAAGCATTGTTCGAGTTCCTGACGGGCGTGATCGAGCTCTTCCTTGACCTTGGTGGAATCGGCGAGCTTGGCCTTTTCCGCCTGCCAGCGCGAGGTGATGTCGGCGGATTGCGCTGCGAGTTCGGCGAGTTCCTCCTCGAGATCGTCGAGGCGATCGCGTGAAGCTTCATCCTTCTCCTTGCGCAGCGCTTCGCGCTCGATCTTGAGCTGAACGATGCGCCGATCGAGTTCGTCTAGCTCTTCGGGCTTGGAATCGACCTGCATGCGCAGCCTTGAGGCGGCTTCATCCATCAGGTCGATGGCCTTGTCCGGCAGGAAACGATCGGAAATGTAGCGGTTGGACAGGGTCGCCGCGGCCACCAGGGCGCTGTCGGAAATGCGCACACCGTGGTGGAGCTCATATTTTTCTTTGATGCCGCGCAGGATCGAAATCGAGTCTTCGACCGAGGGTTCGCTGACAAACACCGGCTGGAAGCGGCGTGCCAGCGCCGCGTCTTTCTCCACATGTTTGCGGTATTCGTTGAGCGTGGTCGCGCCGACGCAATGCAGCTCGCCGCGCGCAAGGGCCGGCTTGAGAAGATTGGAAGCATCCATCGAGCCTTGTGAGGCGCCGGCGCCGACGAGGGTGTGCATCTCATCGATGAACATGATGATCTGGCCGGCAGCCGACTGGACCTCGTTAAGGACAGCTTTCAAGCGCTCCTCGAACTCGCCGCGGAATTTCGCACCAGCGATCAGCGCGCCCAGATCGAGCGAAAGCAGCTTCTTGTCCTTCAAACTTTCCGGTACGTCGCCATTGATGATGCGCAGTGCCAAGCCTTCAACGATGGCGGTCTTACCAACGCCAGGTTCGCCGATGAGCACGGGATTGTTCTTGGTGCGCCGTGAGAGCACCTGGATCGAGCGGCGGATCTCTTCGTCGCGGCCAATCACGGGGTCGAGCTTGCCGTCGCGGGCGGCCGCAGTGAGGTCGCGGGTGTATTTTTTCAGCGCTTCGTATTGATCCTCGGCGCTGGAGGTATCGGCGGTGCGGCCTTTGCGCAGCTGCTTGATGGCTTCGCCGAGGCCCGTGGGCGTTGCGCCAGCTTCGCGCAAGATGCGTGGAGCACCACCTGCTTTGCTGATGGCGAGAGAGAGCAGCAGGTATTCGGCGGTGACGAAGGAGTCCCCCGCCTTCTCGGCGGCCTGCTGCGCCTGATCGAGGATGCGCGAGAGATCCTGAGAGATGTATATCTGGGAATTGGACCCCTGAACCTTGGGCAGTTTCGCGAGGTCCGCCTCGACGGCCGCCAAAGCCTTACCGGCATCGCCGCCGGCAGAGGTGATCAACTGCGCCGCCAAGCCTTCCTTGTCGTCGAGTAGCGCCTTGAGAAGGTGCTCTGGCGTGACTTGCTGATGGGTCTCGCGGATGGCGATGGTTTGCGCGGCCTGCAGGAAGCCCTTGGCGCGGTCTGTGAACTTTTCCTGATCCATGTCCCATTACCCTTTGTCAGCGGGAAGCGACCCTACCGCCAAAGCGGTACGGGTCGTTCCCGTGAGGTAACGGAGATATTGGGGCGAGGTTGCTTTCGCGCAAGGTACGCGGCTTTCGCGAATACCCCGCACGGCGGGCGTTATTCCCCAGCGCCGGCGCGTGGACCGCGGCGGCGGCGGCCCTGCTGCTGGCGCGGGGCATCGCCCTCACCGGCCTCTTCGGATTCGGAGCCGCCCGGCACCTCAGGCGCTATACCGAGAATGCCTGGCGGCAGGCCGATTTCAGCTTCGTTTTGAGAAGCGGCTTGGGGCTGGGCTTGCGGTTGCGGTGCCGGCGCGTAGTTCGCGGACTGCTGGGGCTGGTTGCCCTGGTGGCCTTCGTAACCCTGGTGGTCGCCCGGGCGATCCATCTGGTTGCCGCGGTTGTCGTCGCCCGGCTGGTACTGCGGACGGCCTTGGCCGTTGCTGTACCCCGGCTGTTGATTGTGCTGCTGGTTATTGTTCGGTTGTTGACCGCCTTGGCCGTTCTGCTGCTCGAAGCGGGCATTCAGTACACGGTAATAGTGGTCGGCATGCTGGAAGTAGTTTTCCGCCAACACGCGGTCGCCGGCGGACGAGGCATCGCGCGCCATGGCGAGGAATTTTTCCATCAACTGCTGCGCGTTGCCGCGCGGGCGGCCACCGCCGCCGTCGAAGTTGGGGTTGCGGCCACCGCCGCCGCCACCGCCGCCCATGGGACGAGGTTTGCCATTGTTGTTGCGGCCGCGTTGACGGTTCTTCATGTGGTTTTGCTTATCGTTCATCAAGAGAATTGGTTGACCTTCCGTCGTAATCCCCCTCCGATACATCCGC
Source organism: Fidelibacterota bacterium (assembly GCA_947481595.1). Taxonomy (GTDB): domain Bacteria; phylum Pseudomonadota; class Alphaproteobacteria; order Rhodospirillales; family Rhodospirillaceae; genus SHVO01. The sequence continues at coordinate 26,045 of CANKHC010000015.1, read as the reverse complement.
CCAACTCATAGCGTGGCGACGGTGCCACGACAGCACGATCTATTTTCGGGGGTGCTCGTGAAGCGGTACCAAGCCGCTTCCATCGGCGAAATCCACGGGCGTTCTCGGCTGGTGACCTAGCCCCTTTCGGGACAACGCTTTAGGGTCTTTCGCGCTACGGGGCCGATGGTATTCAGCCGGGCGGCTTTGTCCAAGCCTTTTTTTAAGGACTCTTGAAAATAGCGTGGCGTTTCAGGCCTTGACGGCCTCCAGGCAGCGTACGATTCCAGCCAAATCCTTGTATTCGCCGATGCCCGAGAAACCCGCGGCACGCAGCAGTTGGGTGACCGCGGGGGCCTGCCCAGCGCCGATTTCGAGGAACACCCTCCCCATTTGGTTGAGTTGGCTCCAAGCGGCGGGGATCACAGCGCGGTACGCCGCCAAGCCGTCGGCACCACCCGCCAAGGCCAGGTGCGGGTCGAATCGCCCCACCTCGGGCGCCAGGGTGGCCATCTCGGCATCCGAAATATAAGGCGGGTTGCTGACGATGACGTCGAAGCGCTCATCTAGGCCGTCGCACCAATTTCCCTGGCGGAACGCAGCCCGCCGCGCGAAGCCCAAACGCTCGGCGTTGGCGGCAGCGGCGGCGACCGCGCCCGGATTGAGATCGACGCCGACGCCCGACGCCGCCGGCCAGCCTTGCAGTACGGCGAGCAGAATGCAGCCAGTGCCGGTGCCAAGATCGAGCACCCGCGGCGAGATGAACATCAGCCGGCGCGCAAGCACGGCGCTGACGACGGTTTCGGTGTCGGGACGCGGGTCGAGCGTGTCGGGTGTTAGCGCGAAGTCGAGATCCCAAAAACCGCGGTGGCCCGTGATCCGGGAAACCGGTTCGCGCTGCCCGCGCCGCGCGGCAAAATCACGCACCAGCGTGTATTCCGGATCGGTGAGAATCCGCTCGCCGTGCGCAAACAACAGCGACGGTTCAAGTTGAACGGCGTGGCCGACGAGGATACGGGCGTCCAGACGCGGCGTGTCAAGACCGGCGGCCTCAAACGCCGCTGTGAGCTCGTTGACGGCGCTGGCGATGCTCCATTCCCGCGCCATGGCAGCGCTTATGTCAGCGCCGCGAGACGTTCGGCTTGGTCCTCAGCCGTCAGAGCATCGACGAATTGATCGACGCCGCCGCCTTCCATGACGTCCTGAATATTGTAGAGCGTCAGGTTGATGCGGTGGTCGGTGACACGTCCTTGCGGGAAGTTGTAGGTCCGAATGCGTTCCGAACGATCGCCCGAGCCGACTTTACTTTTGCGATCCGCCGAGCGTTGCGCGTCCAGGGCTTGGCGCTTCACGTCATAAAGGCGCGCGCGCAGAATGGCCATGGCGCGCGCACGGTTCTTGTGCTGCGACTTATTTTCCTGACACTTCACGAAAAAGCCCGTGGGGATGTGCGTGATGCGTATCGCGCTTTCGGTCTTGTTCACGTGCTGCCCCCCCGATCCCTGCGACCGCATGGTTTCGATGCGCAAATCGTCGGGATGGAGCTCGATATCGACTTCCTCGACTTCCGGCATAACGGCCACAGTTGCGGCCGATGTGTGGACACGTCCACTGCCTTCGGTTTCCGGCACGCGCTGGACGCGATGCACGCCCGATTCAAACTTGAGACGCGCGAAGACATTCCGGCCGCTGACATTGGCGATGGCTTCCTTGAAGCCACCCAAGCCGGTTTCGTTGAGGTCGACAATCTCGAACTTCCAGCCCTTCTGACTGGCGTAGCGTTCGTACATGCGGAACAATTCCGCCGCGAACAGCGCCGCCTCTTCGCCGCCTGTACCTGCGCGCACTTCAAGAATGGCGTTTTTGGAGTCCGCTTCGTCCTTGGGCAACAAGGCGAGATTGACTTTTGCTTCCTGGGCCGCGACCTCCGGTTTTAGGCGGTTAAACTCTTCCTCCGCCATGGCCTTCATATCGGCATCGCCGCTGTCGATCAGCGCCTTCGCATCGTCGAATTCCCTTTGAAGACGGCGCAACGTCTTGATCTCTTCGACGATCGGGCCGAGGTCGGAGAATTCCTTGCTGAGGTCGACGAATTTGGGCCCGCTGGCATTGATCATCAGCGCCTGGAGTTCGTCGTAGCGCGCGAGCAGCTTATTGAGGTTGTCTTCAAGACTCATGGCGGGCCTTATTTAAACCCGGCCAGATGGCGCGCGAGATCGGCTTGCGGCACCTTCACCTGATCTCCGGTATCGAGGTTGCGCACGGTGGCGACCCCGTCGCGCAGTTCGTCGCTGCCCAGGATGACGGCGAGGGCAGCCTTGATCTTATTGGCGCGCGCCATGCGCTTGCCCATGTTGCCGCTGAAGGCGATATCGACAGTGAAACCGGCGTGGCGCAGCTTCGAGGTGATGTCCTGGGCGACCTTGATTTCTTCCTCGCCGATGGGGATCACGGCAATCGGCCGCTTTTCCGGCGCGATCTCGGGCAGCAGCATAGCCAGGCGCTCGACACCCGCGGCCCAGCCGATGCCCGGTGTGGGTGGCCCGCCCATCTGCTTGATGAGGCCGTCATAACGCCCGCCGGCGAGCACAGTGCCCTGCGCGCCCAGCGCGTCGGTGGTGAATTCAAAAGCGGTATGGCCGTAGTAGTCGAGACCGCGCACCAACGCCGGGACAACTTTGAAGGGGATGTCGAGCGCCGCAAGACCGTCTTGCACGGTCTTGAAGAAGTCGCGCGACGCGGTGTTGAGGTGGTCGGTGAAGCGCGGCGCCTCGGCGACCACGGCCTTATCGCCGGGGTCCTTGGAATCCAAAATACGCAGCGGATTGCGCGCGAGGCGTTCGCGGCTGTCGGCGGAGAGTTTGTGGGTGCGCTCGGTAAAGAACGTCACCAGCACATCGCGATAGGCCACGCGACTTTCGATGTCACCGAGCGAATTCAGCTCCAGCGTCACGGCGCCAGTGAGCTTCAACTCCTTCAAGATGTGAGCGCCAAGCGCGATCACTTCGATGTCGGCCTGAGGCGTCGGTACACCCAAGAGCTCGGCGCCGATCTGGTGGAACTGGCGCTGGCGGCCTTTTTGCGGGCGTTCGTAGCGGAACATGGGGCCGCGATAGAAGAACTTGAGCGGCGTCTGTTGCGCCAATCCTTCCGAAATGAAGGCGCGCGCCACACCGGCGGTGTTCTCGGGACGCAAGGTGATGTTGTCACCGCCCTTGGTCTCGAAGGTGAACATTTCCTTGGTGACGATATCGGAGGTATCGCCGAGCGTGCGCTTGAAGACCTCGGTGAACTCGAAGATCGGTGTCGCGATCTCGCCGTAACCGTAGCGGCGCGCGATCTCGAAGGCCGTTTCCTCCACATACCTGTGGCGGCGGACGTCCTCGAACATGAGATCGTGGGTGCCCTTGATGGGCTGAAGCTGTGACACGGGGTGTATTCCAGTAAGAGAAGAAGCGAAGCGGGTTGGGTAGACGGGGCCGAAGCCCGCTACTCGGCGGCGCTGGAATGTCGCGCAGCGTCAGCCTTCTCCTGAGCAGCAGCCATCTCGGCGGCCTTCTTTTCAACCAGCTGAACGATGTGGTCGATCTTCTTCTCGTCGTCGATGTTGTGATCGGCGAGGCCACCGATATACATCTTGTGGCTGCCATTGCCGCCGCCAGTGAGGCCGATGTCTGTTTCGCGCGCTTCGCCGGGGCCGTTGACGACACAGCCGATGATCGAGAGCGACACCGGCTGGGCGATGTGCGCCAAGCGCTGTTCGAGGATTTCGACCGTCTTAATGACGTTAAAGCCCTGACGCGCGCAGGACGGGCACGAGACGATGCGCACGCCGCGGTGACGCAGGTCGAGCGACTTCAGCATGTCGAAGCCGACTTTGACTTCTTCCACCGGTTCGGCGGACAGCGAAACGCGGATGGTGTCGCCGATGCCCGCCCAGAGCAAGGCCCCCATGCCGATGGAAGACTTCACCGTGCCCGAACGCAAGCCGCCAGCCTCGGTGATTCCCAGGTGCAAAGGATAGTCGCAAACGTCGGCGAGCTGCTGATAGGCGGCCACGGCCAGGAACACGTCCGAGGCCTTCACACTGATCTTGAATTCGCGGAAGTCGTTGTCCTCGAGGATTTTGGCGTGTTCAAGCGCACTTTCGACGAGCGCATCGGGACAGGGTTCGCCGTACTTCTCGAGCAGGTGTTTTTCCAGGCTGCCGGCATTGACGCCGATGCGCATGGAGCAGCCGTGATCTTTGGCAGCTTTGACTACGTCCCTCACACGTTGCGCGTTACCGATGTTGCCGGGATTGATGCGCAAGCAGGCAGCGCCGGCTTCCGCGGCTTCGATGGCGCGTTTGTAGTGGAAATGGATGTCGGCGACGATCGGCACCGAGACTTGACGGACGATGTGCTTAAGGCCGGCGGTGGACTCTTCGTCGGGGCAAGAGACGCGCACGATGTCGGCGCCAGCGGCTTCGGCACCTTGGATTTGCGCGACCGTCGCCGCCACATCGCTGGTCAGCGTATTGGTCATGGTCTGCACCGTGATCGGCGCACCACCTCCAACGAGGACGTTGCCGACACGGATTTGGCGCGACTTGCGGCGCTGGATATCGCGGTAGGGGCGCAGGCTCATGGTTTGGTTCCGGCGAGTGCTTGAAAGCGGCTTATACCGCAAATTCGCGGTAGGCCAAAGGCTGTTCGGTCGAAATCAAGCCGAGCATTGCCGCCCAAGCCGTTGATTAATTGCCGGTTTTCGCGGCCGGAGCAGCGGCGCTGCCGGCGCCCTTGAGGTGCTCGGGGTCGAGCGGCACGCCGCGCGCGAAAACGCCTTCGTCAAGGGGCGGCATGACCTGGCCATTGAGGAGGATCTCGAGGTCGGTGGGCTTGCCGGTGACCAGCGTCATCCCGCCGCCGCCTTCAGGCGCGCGGAAGACTTCACCTTTGTGGAGAAGCTGGGTGCGCTCGGGGCTTTCCTGGCTGCGCAGGGTGATCCAGACGTCGGACTTGGCGCGCAGCTCGACGATGTCGACCACAGCTGGGGTCGCCACTTGCGGCGGTTCGGGGATCGCAGCGGCTGTTTGGGCGTCGGCCGGGGGCGGACCGGGGGCATCGCTTGTCTGCGCGTCTGCCACCGAAGAGTCGGCATCGACATCTTCTGGGATGGGATCGCGGTCGAGATCGGAATGGCCGTACTCGGTGAACTGCTGTTCCTCCACCGGAGGCGGCGGAGGTTTGAGCATTGCCGTCAGGCGATCCGGCACTTCCTGGATCACCTGCACGGCGGAACGGTCGGCGCCGGCAACGGCGTACCAAACGCCGTAGATCAGCATGCCGAGGATCACCGCGATCAGGATCAGCGCGCCGGAAGGCACGCCAGAATCCGGCGTGGGAAGCGGGAACTCGAAGACCGGACGGTTCTTCAGGCCCGAGGTTTCCTCTTTATAGCGGCGAACGATTTCGTCGCCGTCGAGGCCCAGGTGGTCGGCATAGGCGCGCACGAAACCGATGGCATAGGCCTGCCCCGGCAAGTCCTCGTAGCGGCCGTCTTCCATGGCGACGAGATAGTTGTAGCGGATGTGCAGAAGCTCGGCGATGTGCTGCAGGTCTTTGCCCATGCGCATGCGTGTCGCGCACAGCAACGTGCCGACGCCGTTCGCCGGCGCATCACCCTCGCGCGCTTGTTGTGCAAACTGTCTCATGCACTCCCGTCTGCCGGAAACCGGCACTCCCGGGCGAAATTTATAGGGATTGCGCCGCGAATGAAAGGGCGGGAATCAAGGCGTCAGACGGCCGCGATACCGCGGTCGCGCGTGAATTCGCGGAAGCTCTCGCGCAGCGAAGAATCATCTGAATTCAAGGCCCCAAGCACAAACGATTCGACGTCCCTGAGTGTCGCGCTGCGAATTATGGCACGCACCGCACCGATGCTCGATGCCGACATCGAGAGATTGCGGCAGCCCACAGCCAGGAGTGCGAGCGCATCGTGCGGCTTGCCGGCCATCTCGCCGCACACCGAGACCTCGACACCGGCGCCCGCGCAGGCGCGCACGACGTCGCGGATCATCTTGAGTACCGGGGCCGACAAAGTGTCGTAGCGGTTCGCAAGACGTGTATTTCCACGATCAGCCGCAAACATGAATTGCATGAGATCGTTGGTGCCGATGGAGATGAAGTCGACGCGCTTGCACAATCCTTCGAGTTGCCACAACAGCGAGGGCACTTCGAGCATGGTGCCTATCTTCACCGTGCGCGGTGCTTTGCCGCCGTCGCGGATGTGGCGGTCAAGTTCGAGACGGAAGATGCGGTGCGCGGCATCGAACTCAGCGATGCTGGCGATCATGGGGAACATGACGCGGAGCACTTGACCTTCGGTGGCTTTGATCATTGCGCGCAACTGCTGGCGCAACAAAGCCGGGCGGTCGAGGGTCAGGCGGATCGAACGCCAGCCCATGGCGGGGTTGTCCTCTGGTCCGCTGACGGTCGACGCGGCGATCTTGTCGCCGCCGACGTCGAGGGTGCGGAACGTCACCGGCTTGCCCTTCGCGCCGTCGATCACCTGCTTATAGAGTGCGACCTGCGCCGTGACGTCGGGCAGTGTCGGCATGGCGAGGAACGGCATTTCGGTGCGGTACAGACCGATGCCGTCGGCGTTGGTTTCGGCGAGGCCCTGCATATCGAGCAAGAAACCGGCGTTGATGTTGAGCGAGACCTTCACGCCATCGCGCGTCACCACCGGCAAGTCGCGGAACATGGCGTAGGCCGCTTTCTGCTTCACGCGCGCTTCGACGGCGGCATGATAAGCTTCGAGCACTTCTTCCGACGGACGCAGGATGACCTGGCCGGCGTTGGCGTCGAGCACGATCTGGTCAAGCGCGTCGATACGGCTGAGCGCACCCTGCACCTGGGCCAGCACTGGGATATCGAGCGCTTTCGCGACCACCGCCGCATGCATGGTCGGCGAGCCCTCTTCCATCACCAGGCCCTTGAGTTTGCGCCGGTCGTAGTCGAGCAATTCGGTGGGGCCGATAGAGCGGCAAATCAAGATGGCGTTGTCGGGCAGCTCGACACGCAGGCCGCCGCCGGCAAGGATGCTCAGCAGGCGGTTGGCGAGGTCGTCGAGATCCTGCACACGTTCGCGGATGATGGGATCGTTGATCTGCATCATGCGCAGGCGGGTGTCGTCGTGCACCTTCTGCACCGCGGCTTCGGCAGTCAGGCCCGATGAAATCACTTCGGAGATTTTATTGATCCAGCCGCGGTCGTCCGCGAACATGCGGTAGACTTCGAGGATGTCGCCGTAGCTGCCTTCAGCTTCGCCCGTTGACGTGTCGATCAGCTTGTCGACTTCCTCCCGCAAGGTGCCGAGCGCCTGGTGCAGGCGGTACTGCTCGGTCACAGGATCGTCCGCCACGAGGCGGCCGATACGCACGTGCGGCTTGTGCATAACGGCACAGCCGATACCCACGCCGGCATGCAAAATTTCGCCCGACAGGCGCACCAGCAGCGTGGCGTTGCCTTCTTGTTGGGCCAACTCCTCGCGCTTGATGACTTGGGTCGCGGCCATCAGCTCGGCGATGACCATGGCCACGGTCTCTAAGGTTTCGACTTCCCAGTCGTTGAAGGGACGCTCTTCGCGCGTCTGCACGACCAGCACACCGATGACGCGGCCGGCCTGAATCATCGGCACGCCCATCAGCGAGCGGAAGAAATCCTCTCCGGTTTCCGGACGGTAGACGAACTGGGGATGCGACCAGGCATCAGCGAGGGCGAGCGGGCGTGAGTGCGCCGCGATCTCACCGACGAGACCTTCACCCACGCGCAATCGGGTTTGGTGAACGGCTTTTTGCGCCAGACCGTAGGTGGCAAACAGTTCAAGCACTTCGCCCGCGCGCATGACGTAGCAGGAGCACACATCGGCGCGCAGGTCCTGGGCGATCAGGGCCACGACTTTGTCGAGACGACCCTGGACCGCACCCACGCCGGCCATCACGTCCCTGAGACGCGAGAGCATGCGACGAAGGTCGCCGGCGCTAAAGCTGCCGGAGATCGACTTCCCGCTCATGGACTGGCGCTCATGAGACATACCTAACCAACCTCAGTTCTTGGCCCGCGCCGCCAAGGCCTCCCCCGCCTGGGCCATTAGCTCTGCGATTATAGCAGCAACCGGTTCCTCGCGGGTTACCATCCCGACACTTTGGCCGGCCATGACGGAGCCCCGTTCGACGTCGCCGTCGATTACTGCCCGGCGCAGGGCTCCTGCCCAGAAATGCTCGATTTCCAGCTGGGCGGCAGGCAGTTCTAGTTCACCGCGCAGGTGTTTTTCGAGGACACGGCGTTGCGTTTCCATGAATTCTGCGGTGCCCTCATTGGCCAGGGCCCGGACAGCGATGACCGGCAAGCGCTTGTCATACTGCACGCTAGCGACCGCTTCCCGGGCTGAAGCACGGATGAATGCCTGCTTGAACTTGGGGTGGGCGATGCATTCCGTGGCGCAGACAAAGCGCGTGCCCATCTGCACGCCCGAAGCACCCAACTCCAGGAACGACAGGATGGCGTCGCCGCGGGCGATGCCGCCGGCGACGAAGACCGGCACATCGCGTATCACGGGAAGGATTTCCTGCGCCAGGACAGCGGTGGACACCGGACCGATGTGGCCGCCGGCTTCCGAACCTTCGATTACCAGGGCATCGGCGCCGCTTTTGATCAGGCGTTTGGCGAAGCTGGCGGCTGGGGCGAAGCACACCACCTTGGCAAAGGCCTTGGCCCGCTTGATCGCTTCGCCGGGCAGCAGGCCGGCGGCAAAGACAACATGAGAAACGCGGTTGGACTGGCAGACCTCGATCAGCTCGACGAGGTCGGGATGCATGGTGATGAGGTTGACGCCGAAGGGTTTGTCGGTGAGCGCGCGGGTGGCCTTGATCTCGGCATCGAGAAGTTTCGGCGGCATCGAGCCGCAAGCGATCACGCCGAAGCCGCCGGCATTGGAGATCGCGGCGACCAGGTGACGTTCCGAAACCCAGCTCATGGCGCCGCCGAGAATGGCGACCGGGCAGCCGAGGAAGTCGGTACCGCGCTTCCAGAGTTGGGCGACGCGCGCAGGAACCTGGGGCGGCTGCGGCGCCGTGGTAGTGGAGTTCTCTTTGGCGACCGCTTCCGACATTAAATTCCCTTCGAATTAGGCGGCGTCGAGGCCGTAGGCCGTATGCAACGCGCGCAACGCCAGCTCGGTATATTCTTCGCTGATCAGCACACTGACCTTGATCTCGGAGGTCGAGATCACGTGGATGTTGATCTTCTTGTCGGCCAGGGCCTGGAACATAGTCTGGGCAACGCCGGCGTGGCTGCGCATGCCCACACCGATCACCGAGACCTTTACCACGGCCTTGTCGGTGTCGATGCTGCGGTAGGGCACTTTCATGTTGTCTTTGACCACCTTGAGCGCGTGTTCGAGCTCGGTGCGGCTGGTGGTAACGGTGACGTCGGTGGTGCCGTCGTGCGAGGTGTTCTGCACGATCATATCGACGTTGATATTCGCAGCCGCCAGGGGCCCGAAGATGCCGGCGGCGATGCCGGGCTGATCCTCGACGCCGACGAGGGTTACTTTCGCTTCGTCGCGGCTATAGGCGATGCCGCTCACCAGTGCTTGTTCCACGATCTCATCCTCGTCACAAATCAATGTACCCGGTTTATCTTCAAAGCTTGAGAGCACCTGCACGCGCACATGGTGCTTCATGGCCATCTCGACCGAGCGGGTCTGCAATACTTTAGCGCCGAGGGAGGCCATTTCCAGCATCTCCTCGTAACTCACTTTATCCAATTTCTTCGCACTTTTGACGATGCGCGGGTCGGTCGTATAGACGCCGTCGACATCGGTGTAGATGTCGCAGCGGTCGGCCTTAAGGGCTGCAGCAACCGCCACAGCGGTGGTATCGGAGCCGCCCCGCCCTAGCGTCGAGACACGGTCTTCGGGGCCGATGCCCTGAAAACCGGCAACGACCGCGACATGGCCCTTGGCCATCATGGCGAGAATGTTGTCGCCCTTGATGTCGATGATGCGCGCTTTGCCGTGGGCGTCGTCCGAGATGATCGGAATCTGCCAGCCAGCCCAGGAGCGCGCCTTGATGCCCAACTCTTGCAGGCCGATGGCCAGCAGGCCGGAGGTGACCTGCTCGCCGGTCGCGACAACCGCGTCGTATTCGCGCTGGTCGTACATCGAGGCCATATCATTGCAGTAGGCCACCAATTGATTGGTGACGCCCGACATGGCCGAGACCACGACAGCCACTTCATTGCCGCGGTCGACCTCGGCCTTCACCCGCCGCGCAACATTCTTAATGCGGGCGATGTCGCCGACCGACGTGCCGCCGAATTTCATAACAATCCGCGCCATAGAAACGCTAAGCCTTCCAAAACCTTGAGAGCCCTTTTGATTAAAGCTGGGCGAAAGGGCGCGTATAAATAACCAAAGCACCCCCCTGTCACAAGGGGCTGGGCGGGGCCTATAGTGGGCTCGGAAAAGACCGGAAAAGAAGCTGTTACCAATGGGTTCGTCCGCACCATCCTCAGCCCTGCCAGACGAGGTCGCCAAGTTCTCGGCGCTGGCCGACCAATGGTGGGACCCGGCGGGGGCCTTCCGGCCGCTGCACAAGTTCAACCCGGCGCGCATTAGGTATGTCCGCGACCGCCTGGCAGTGCACTTCGGACGCGAGGCTTTGAGCCCCTCCCCCTTTACCGGCTTGAGTCTCATCGACATCGGCTGCGGCGGCGGATTGATCTCCGAGCCCATGGCGCGGCTGGGCTTTGACGTCATGGGCGTCGATGCTTCGGGAGAGAACGTCGGCATCGCGCGCGTGCATGCTGAACGCTCGAACCTGCCCATCACCTATGAATGCGCGCTGGTCGAAGAACTCGTGACGCGCAAGGCGCGCTACGACGTGGTGCTGGCGCTGGAAGTGGTCGAGCACGTCGCTGATGTGCAGGCGTTTTTGAAGTCAGCCGCTGAATTGGTCGCACCGGGCGGCGCGTTGATCGCGGCGACTTTGAACCGGACGCTGAAAGCTTTGGCGCTGGCGAAGTTCGGCGCGGAGTATGTGCTGCGCTGGGTGCCCGCGGGTACGCACGATTGGCGCATGTTTGTGCGTCCCAGCGAACTGACGCGGGGCCTGCGGTCCGGCGGCCTACTGGTGAATGAGCTGGCGGGGATGAGCTATGACCTTTTTACCGACACTTGGCGTGTCAGCAAGGATCTCGACGTCAATTATCTGGTGATGGCGAAACGCGCCTAAGAATCCGTGCGGCGCGGCCAGGGGATCTGGTGGACTTCGATTCCCTCGTCGCGCAGGTCCTTGGTTTCCTTCTGCGAGGCGTCGCCATAAATGCCGCGCTTCTTGGTTTCACCGTAATAAATCTTGCGGGCTTCTTCCGGGAACTTGCCGCCGACGTGTTCAAAGTTCTTTTCGATCGACTCACGCATGTTGTTGTAGGAAGTCGCCACCTTCTCCATGGCGGCTCTGAGCTCGCCCTTTTCGTCGGCGGCGGCCATCTCGGCCGGTGAGGACTTGGCCAGACGCGGCGCCATCGGCGCCTTCGCGACTTTCTTACTGCCGCAGACAGGGCACGCCACCTGACCAGCCTTGATCAGTTTGTCCACGGCGCCGCTGTTGCGGAACCAGGACTCAAAGCGGTGGTCGTCGGGACAGGCGAGGTCGTAGAGGATCATGACTAAATTCCTTACCGCATGATCTATCACGTCCCCTCAGATTCTCAAAAAATTGCAGCAATTCTGAGGCTGTAGAAGCACTTACGCTTGCGCGCACAACGGGTCTGGACTCCCGGAACACTACCTTGTACAACAAGGTACCATGCACCACAGGTTAGCGAGTCTTCGTGTCTGAGCCTCTCCAAGTCCAACTGCGCAAAGGCGTGCTCGAGATGTGCGTGCTCGCCCTCCTTTCGCGCGCCGACGGCTACGCCTACGACATCGCCAGCCGCCTGGCCGAGGACATCGGCATGGGCGAAGGCACGATCTATCCCCTGATGCGCCGCATGCAGACCGACGGGCTGGTGAAGACCTATCTCGAAGAATCCGCCAGCGGCCCGCCGCGTAAATACTACCAGCTCACCAAGGCCGGGCGGGCGGCGCTGGCCGCTCATACCGGGGAATGGACAACCTTTTCGCAAGCCGTCGCCCGGATCCTGGCCGATACACAGTCACAAGTCCCCAATATGAAAGTCGTGGGAGCGGATACATGACCCAAGAGCAATTCCTGAACACCTTGCGACGCCGCTTGAGCGGCATGAGCCCCGAAGAGGTCGACGAGGTCATCGAGGATTACGAGACTCACTTCGCTGATGGCCTCGCGGCCGGGCGCAGCGAAGCGGAAATCGCCGCGGCGCTGGGTGACCCCATCCGCCTTGCCCGCGAGATGCGCGCCGAAGCCGGAGTGCGCCGTTGGGAGAGCCACCGCACGCCTTCGAACTTCGCGAGCGCCCTCTTCGGTTTGCTGGCGCTGATCGCCATCGACTTCATGTTCCTGTTGCCGGTGCTCGCGGCGATCTTCGGCATAGCCGTGGCCGCGATTGTGGTGGTGTTCGCCATGTGCCTGGCCGGCCTCGTGATGATGCTGAATCTCTTCACGCTCAACTTGGTCGCCGGATTGGGCGGCCTCAGCTTGCTTGGCTTCGGCGTCGGGTTTGGCGCTTTGACCGTCATGCTCGGCGAGCTGGTCATAAAAGCACTGGTACACTTCGCGCGCCTGCACTTCACACTTTTCAACCGCGCCAGTCAGGGGGCTTAACAAATGGCCATCAAGAATTTGGGTTGGATCGCGCTCGGCGGCTTCGCAGTGGGATTTGTAGCCTTCGGCGGCGCTTTTGCCGCCGGCGGGAAAGACATGTGGAGCTTAGATAATCTCCCGAACTGGAAGTTCGGTTATGGCTGGCAAGACCGCTGCGGCAAGATCGACGCGTCAGAAAGATCGGAGCGGCGATTGGCCTGGACTGGCGGAGAAACGGTCGGCATCGCCATCCCCGGCAACGTCCGCTACAAGGTCGGCGAAGGCGAGGAAGTAGTGGTCCGAGGGCCGCAGAATTTCCTCGATCATGTCGTTATCGAAGGAGATTCCATCAAACTCGACTGCGGTGGGGTCCGGGGTGCCAACCTCGACGTGACCTTACCCGGTATTGCGTTTCGCAAGATCGATCTGGCTGGCAGTGGCGATCTAGTAGGTGAGAACCTCAACCAGGAAGAGTTGAAAGTCAGCATCGCCGGCCGCGGCTCGGTGCGCGCAACGGGCTCAGCCGCGCATGTAGAAGTCAACATCGCCGGCTCAGGCGACGCCAATCTTAAGGACCTCGCGATGAAGACCCTTGAGCTGAATGTCGCCGGCAGCGGCGACGCCGAAGCAGCGCCCGTGGATTCGGCGAAGGTTAACGTCATCGGTTCGGGCAACCTGAAGCTGTTCAGTAATCCCAAAGACATCAAGACCAGCATCGTTGGTTCGGGCCGCGTGATTCACGCAGGGCCGAAGGAAACGGGGATTTAAAAAGCCGCGTTGGTTTTCCACGCCGGTATCTTGGCGCGCGCCGACGCGACTTGCGCGGGGTCAATCTCGGCTGAGATGAGTCCCACTTCGGTGCCAGCGTCCGCAAGCACTTCTCCCCAAGGCGCCACGATCAGCGCGTGGCCGTAGGTCTTACGGCCGCCGGTGTGTACGCCGGTCTGGGCGGGGGCGAACACATAACAACCGGTCTCGATGGCGCGTGCGCGCATCAGCACATGCCAGTGCGCCTCGCCTGTGGGCTGCGTGAAGGCCGAGGGAATCGTCAGGAAGTCGCAGCCCGCCTGAGCGAGTTGACGGTAGAGCTGGGGAAAGCGCAGATCGTAGCAGATGGTCAGGCCCAGTTTGCCCCAGGGCAAGCCGACCGTCACCACATCGTGCCCAGCCTCGAAGGTGGCACTTTCGGCATACTGCTCGGTACCGAGGTCGACATCGAACATATGGATCTTGTCGTACTGCGCGGCGATGGAGCCGTCGGGGGCCAACACATAAGTGCGGTTGGCCAGTTTGCCGTTAGGCAAGAGCACCGCGAGGCTTCCGGCGTGCAGCCAGATTTTCAGCTCGGCGGCCAGGGCCTGGAACGCTTTGAGCGCCGCGTGAGTGTCGTGCGGCATGGCTTTGGCGATGGCGTTCTCACGGCCGCGCTCCATCATCACCACATTCTCGGGCATGAAGACGATGGCGGCACCATCGACAGCGGCGCGGCGGGTTAAATCGGAGGCGACGCGAATGTTTTCCGCGAGATCGTTGGAGGCGTTGACCTGCAGGCAGGCCGCCTTGAAGGGCGCCGCGATCTTCACGGGCCTGCAAGCATGGGGTCGAGCTTCTTTTGCGACTCAAGCGCGTAGAGGTCGTCACAGCCGCCCACATGCTGTCCGCCGATGAAAATCTGCGGGACCGTCTGCCGTCCACCGGCGCGGGTGATCATCTCGTCGCGGCGCCCCGCCTGGGTCACGATATCGATCTCGTCAAAAGCCACGCCCTTCCTTTGCAGGAGGCTTTTGGCGCGCGTGCAGTAGCCGCAGTAGGGGGAGGTATAGATTTCGACTTGGGGCACGGATACAACCTCTTTGACGATTCTAGACGGATCGATATGGGGCGACAACGGCCGCGATGCAACCCGAGACAATCTCGCGCATCATCCTGCTGACCGGCGAGGTCGAAGCGCCGGTGCTCGGCCAGTTGTTGCGCGCCCACAATCCGGGCCTCGAGGTCCATGCAGTCACCGTCGTGGCCGATCTGGCGCCGGCCTGTGCCATACCTACCGCGGGGACGCGGCTCTTGTCGTTCTGCTCGCCGGTAATTGTGCCTGGCGCCTTGCTAAACGCCCTGCCCAGCCCGTCCTATAACTTCCACCCCGGCCCGCCGGAGCGTCCCGGACGTTATCCGTCGGTCTTCGCGTTGTATGACAATGCAACGACGTTCGGTGTGACGGTGCATGAGATGCTGGCTGCGGTCGATTCCGGACCGATCGTCGGCGTTCAACGTTTCAACGTTGCACCGGACGCCGACCTTGAAGCACTCGAGCATCTGACGCTGATGCACTTGCTCGTGGTGTTCCGGCTGTTGGCGCAACACCTCGCCACCAACCCCGCGGCTTTGCCGCACGCGGCGGAGGTGTGGAAGGGCCGCAAAACCAGCAAAGCCGATTGCGATGCGCTGTGCGTAGTCACACCCGATATGGATTCAGCCGAAGCGGAGCGACGGCGGCGCGCTTGCGGCGCACATATGCTTAGACGGTAGCCACCCGCGCCAGCACCAACACATCGACCGCGCGTGCGCCGGCGTCCAGCAGGCAACGCGCACAAGCGTCTGCCGTCGCACCGGTGGTCAGCACATCGTCGATCAGCAGGACGCGCTTGTCGGCAACCTTGTTGCTCGCCACAAAAGCCTTGGCGACATTGCGCCGCCGCGTCGCGCGGTCGAGCTTGCCCTGGCTGGGTGTGGCTTTGACGCGGCGTAAGGCATCCACCGCGACCGGCTTGGTGCTGAGTTTACCGAGCGCGTTGGCCAACAGTGCGGCCTGGTTATAGGTGCGCAGGATCAGGCGCCAGCGGTGTAAGGGGACAGGCACAATCACATCGCAGTCGGCGACAAGCTCCGCGCCGGCGCGCTGCAGCCAACGTGCGAGATGCACGGCGGCGTCGGTGCGGTCGCCGTGCTTGAACTTCAGGACAAGCGCGCGGCTGTGCTCGCCATAGACGAAGGCCGCCCGCCCGCGGGCAAAAGCCGGCGCATCCTTAAGGCAGGAACCACAGACCAGATCGTCGATGACCGGGCCCTCAAAGGGCGTGCCGCAGCGTTCGCAGCACGGCGGCGTAATGAAGGTAAAATTCTGAAAACAGGCGGCGCACAGATTCCCGGGCGCATCGACTACCGCGTTGCAGTTGAGGCACTGCGGCGGCAGGAGGGAGTCGAGTAGCATCCGGGCGGCGGTCGCGAGCATGGCCCAAATTACCATGCTCGCTTTCAAGGTGCCGCTCGGAAATGCCATAACAGGGCCCATGGACAGCATGCAGGTCTTCGACCGTACCTTGGTGCGCCGGCGCCGCGACCGCGCCGCGGACGGTTTCGCGCGCGCCGACTTTCTGTTCCAGGAATCCGCCGGGCGACTGACCGACCGTTTGTTCGATGTCACCCGCGATTTTCCGCTGGCCCTCGACCTCGGCTGCCATACGGGACAAGTCGCCGGGGCGCTGGCGCCGAATGCCCGTATCGGCACCCTTCTGCAGTGTGACTTCTCATCGGCGATGAGCGCCGCCGCGGCGCGCAACGGCCGCCCCAGCTTCTGTGCCGATGAGGAATTCTTGCCCCTGGCCGAACACAGCCTGGACCTTGTACTCAGCAATCTGTCGCTGCATTGGGTCAATGACCTGCCAGGGGCACTGGCGCAAATCCGCCGCGCCATCAAGCCGGACGGGCTGTTCCTCGCGACCCTCTTCGGCGGTGAGACTTTGCGCGAATTGCGCACGGCACTTTTGGAAGCTGAAGCCGAAACCGCCGGCGGCGTTGCTCCACGCGTCTCGCCATTCACTGATGTTCGTGACGCCGGCAACTTGTTGACACGCGCGGGCTTTGCCCTGCCGGTGGTCGATGCCGACACCATCACCGTCACCTACGGCGACATGTTCAAGCTGATGAGCGACCTGCGCGGCATGGCTGAAACCAACACGGTGCTGGAGCGCCGCAAGGTGCCGACGCGCCGTGCGACCTTCCTGCGCGCCGCGGAGATTTATGCGCAGCGCTATACCAATGCCGCCGGACGCATCGCCGCCTCGTTCCAGATCATTACTATGACCGCGTGGGTACCGCACACGTCACAGCCGAAAGCCCTGCGCCCCGGCAGTGCCACCGCGCGCCTGGCCGATGTGCTGAAAACCCAGGAAGTCGGCGTTGGTGAAAATACGCCGTTCGCGAAAAAGCCGTGAAGTTCGAAGCCCCTCTGATCGAAGGCGTGCTGGTGAACCGCTACAAGCGGTTCTTCGCCGACGTGCGCGTGGCCTCCGGCGAGGTCGTCACCGCGCACTGCGCAAACTCCGGCTCGATGCTTTCGGTGAAGGAGCCGGGGGCACGAGTTTGGCTGTCGCCCGCCGCGAACCCCGAACGCAAGCTGCGCTACACCTGGGAGATCGTTGAGGTCTTCGGCGGGTTGGTGGGCATCAACACCGGACATCCCAACCGCCTCGTGGCCGAAGCCATCCTCGCCGGGCAGATCCCCGAACTTGCCGGCTATGCTTCGCTCAAGCGCGAGCAGAAGTATGGCAAGAATTCGCGCATCGATATCCTGCTTGAGGACTCCAAGCGGCCGGCCTGCTACGTCGAGGTGAAAAACGTCACCCTTAAGCGTAGCTCCGAACATCCCGCCGAATTCCCTGACTCGGTCACCGAGCGGGGCGCCAAGCATTTGATAGAAATGACGGATATGGTCAGGGCCGGCGCCCGGGCGGTGATGGTCTACCTGGTGCAGCGCGCCGATTGCAGCCGCTTTGCAGTGGCCGCCGATATCGATCCGACCTATGCCAAGACCTTGAAAAAGGCCATGTCTGAGGGGGTAGAGGCGGTCTGTTATGGCTGCCAGGTCACGCCGGATGGTATAAACGTCACCGGCCCGTTGACGTTGGATTTACCGGGTTGAGGCCATAGATAAGGTCAGGTACAGGTCTCGGCGTATGGGATGGATGTGGTGATGAGAGAAGCAGCCCTGAAACGGCCCCGCGACGTTGAAATTCATGGCCCGGAAGCTTTCGCGGCCATGCGCAAGGCCGGCCGGCTGACGGCTGAGATGCTCGACTACATCACCCCGTTCGTGAAGCCGGGCGTGACCACCGGCGACATCGACCGCATCTGCCACGAATTCCATGAGCGCCATAACGTCATTCCGGGCCCGCTGAATTACCGCGGCTATCCCAAGTCGGTCTGCACCTCGGTCAACCATGTGGTCTGTCACGGCATCCCGGGTGACCGCCTGCTCAAGGACGGCGACATCATCAACATCGATGTCTCGCCGATCGTCGACGGCTGGTTCGGTGATTCCAGCCGCATGTTCCTCGTCGGCGACGTCAAGATCAAAGCCCGCCGCCTGGTCGAAGTCACCTATGAGGCCATGATGCGCGGCATCGCCGCCGTGAAGCCCGGTGCGACCTTGGGCGATGTTGGGTATGCCATCCAAAGCTTCGCCGAAGGCCAGCGCTTCTCGGTGGTGCGCGATTTCTGCGGCCACGGCATTGGGCGCATCTTCCATCAAGCCCCCAATGTCATGCACTTCGGCGAGCCTGGCGAAGGGATGGTGCTGGAGCCCGGCATGATCTTCACCATCGAACCGATGATCAACGCCGGGCGCTGCGAAACCAAGATCCTCGACGACGGCTGGACCGCGGTGACCCGCGACAAGTCGCTGTCGGCGCAGTTTGAGCACACCGTTGGCGTGACGGAGACCGGGGTCGAGATATTCACTCTCTCGCCTATGGGCTATACCTGCCCGCCCTACGGCCCGGAAAACCTCCCCGCCTAATCTCCCTTTTAAGCCAGTTTGGCCTCAGAAGAGTTGACCGCCGCCCGGCTTCGGGCCTTTGGCGGCGCAACGTTTTGTTGTAATTTAGCGGCGCTTTGCGTGGAGGCTCAGGGAGGGAATCCGATGAAGAGGTTGCTGGCGGCGACGACGACTTTGGTGCTCACGATCTCGGCTGTGGGCTTTGGCATTCAAGCGCAGGGCGCGGGCGAAGAGCCACCACCGGCTTGGGCCTGGGGTTATAAGACGACTCCCGAGCCAGGAACGAAGCAAGTCCTCCCGAACCTTGCGCCGGCGGCTCCTGCCGCAGCGCCGGCGGCGGCGCCCGATCAGACGCTGTATTCGATCGAGGGTTCTAAATTCAAATTCACGCGCGCGCAGGTCAACAATCGCCACGCGCCGGCCGACTGGTTCCCGGAAGATCATCCGCCCATGCCCGACATCGTCGCCAAGGGCCGCGAGAATGCCAACATCTATGCCTGCGGTCTGTGCCATATGCCCAACGGCAAGGGCCGTCCGGAAAACGCCAACGTCACAGGACTCTCCTACGAATACATCATGCAGCAGCTGATGGATTTCAAGAACGACCACCGCAAGACCTCAGACCCGCGTAAGTCCAACACTCTGCTGATGGAACACTTCGCAAAGGAGATGACCTACGAGGAGATGGACACCGCCGCGAAATACTTCTCACAGATTCCGGCGACGAAGTGGACCAAGGTGGTTGAAAGCGACACCGCGCCGAAGACCAAAGCGGGCGGCGCGGGCATCTTCTTCCCGCTCGAAGGTGCGGAAGCGGGTACCGAGCCGCTCGGTAACCGCATTGTGGAAATTCCCGTGAGCCAGCATTCGTTCGATGTGCTGCGCCATCCGCGGTCCGACTTCACCGCCTATGTGCCGAAGGGCAGCGTCAAGAAGGGCGAGGCCATCGTGCGCACCGGCGGCGGCAAGACCACGGCCTGCGTGATTTGCCACGGCCAGGACCTAAGGGGCCTTGGTCCCGTGCCGCGTCTGGCCAACCGCTCGCCGAGCTATCTCACGCGACAGCTCTACGACATGAAACACGGCAACCGCACGGGCGCCTGGAGCCCGCTGATGGCCCAAGTGGTTTCCAATCTCAACAACGACGACTTGCTGGTGATTTCGGCGTATCTGGCGTCGCTTGATCCCTAGCCGCGCGGTCTAGGTCGACTTCAAACCCCTGCCGAAAAGGTAGGTGACGTTGATGCGCCGGTTCTCGTATCCCGGCTTGAAATGCAGGGCGTCTGTTTCGTGGAACAGGTTTGAATTGAAGAGCACGGCACGATTGCACTTATAGGGCACGCGGCGGGCGCCCGCGTTGTTCTGTTTGAGAAACTCATAAATCGCCTGTTCCCGGTTGTTGTATTCATCGAAGCTCCAGGAGCGCGGTGCCTGCGCATCGTACACGATCATGCCGCCTTTAGCGGGATCGAGGTTGGCGTCATCGGGTGTGATCCAGAAATTCAAATTCACGCGGGCAAAGTCTGCGTGCACATTGATGCCGCGTGGCATGCGTTGGGAATATTTGAACGCCCACAAATGCTCTAACCGATGCGGGCCAAAGATGCGCGGCATCCTCGAACGCAGCTCTTGAGCAATCTTGACGTGCAAAGGGCTGACGAAGCCGTCGATGGCAAAGGCACCGAGGTATTGATTGATGTATGCCGAATTCCAGACCGTCGACACGAGACAGAATCGTCGTAACTCGGCCAGCGCCTGAGGCGAAAGCATGTCGTCGATCTGGACGATTTGGGAGATGTCGGCAAAATAGCGGTCTTCTATGCCTGCCCAGTCGTTATCAGGATTCAGGCAGTGTTCCGGCACTTGGGGCCGGTAGCGCAGCGGCTGCCTGAGCCAGCGCGCGATGGCAGCGGCCTCAACGTCACTGATCTCGACCGGCTGGACCGTTCCGCCGGGATCGACGCGCGGCGCGCAACGCGCGTGAATTTCCGCCAGCCGGAGATTCGCTTCGCGCAGGCCTTCGGACTCGATGCCCTGAGCGATGAGGTAGGCGGTCTGCTCGAGATCATGCGCGACACAAAAATCCGGAATGATTTTCTTTGCGATAAGAGTATCGATCTTGTTCCGCGTGACATCGCCCAGAAGCTCGGCACCGAGACGATCGATGAGTGGCGCGTCCTGCAGGGCAGCGAGATGCAATGAGAAGATGTTTTTTTTGGCTTCAATATAGTCTGGCTGGATCGCCAGCGCCTTGGCGTGATCGGCCAAGCACTCTTCGAAACGGCCAAGGTGTTTGAGCGCAATGCCGCGGCTGAAGAGCACATGGGCGAGAGCGGGCTGCAGCGCCAGGGCCTTGTCGTAGCTGGCCACGGCGGCATCGAACTGGTCGATTTTCTGAAGCGCATTGCCGCGGTTGCCGTAGACCTCCGGCGCCGGATTGATGGCTATGGCGCGATCGAACGCGGCCACCGCAGAGGCGGCGTCACCCATCTGTTCAAGCACATTGCCGCGGCCAAAGTGAGCCTCGAAAAAGTTCGGCTGCGCGGCAATCGCCCGGTCGTAGGCGGCAAGCGCCTGGCGTAACTGACCCGCCTTGTGAAGATCGAAGGCCTCCTGGATCTGCAGCTGGACCTGGTCGAGTGCATGCGCGGCCGCGTGCGGGTCAGAAGGCGTCAATATATTGACCGTGTCTGGTGGGGTTCCGGAAAACCTAAACCTTGGGCAAATACGGAGTCAACGGGAGCAGGAGTCCGGCGCTGCCTTCAACCCGTCGGCAAATTTGTTGTGAATTCTCAGGTTGTGTCGGCTAAATTGCATGAGCTGACATGAATCCAACTGCCATGGGATACCAACACGTGAGGAAGCGTGGCTTAGGTGAAGCCTCCAGCAGCGGACTGTTTGCCCGCGGCGCCGTTCCGCAAAGTCCGGCGGCAGAGCGCGCACCCGATCACCTCGGGCATCGCGAGCGTTTGCGCGAACGCTTCTTCAAAGACCCTTCCGCCCTGCCCGACTACGAAATTCTGGAAATGCTGCTGGCCATGGCGCAGCCCCGCGTCGACACCAAGCCGGCGGCCAAAGCGCTGCTGCGCGCCTTCAACGATAGCCTCGCTGACGTGCTTTCAGCCGCGCCGGAAGCACTGAAGAGCGTCGATGGCGTCGGCGAGACCAGCGTCGCCGCGCTGAAGGTCGTGCGCGAGGCCGCTTTGCGCCTGATGAACCCCAAGGGCAAGGACATGACCGCGATCTCGTCATGGACCGCGCTGCTCGGCTATCTCACGGCGCGGGACGCCTACGCCGAGACCGAGCAATTCCGCATCGTCTTCCTCGACCGCAAGAACAAGATCATCAGCGACGAGGCCCAGCAGAAAGGCACTGTCGACCACACGCCGGTCTATCCCCGCGAAGTGGTGAAACGCGCGCTTGAACTGAATGCCTCGGCGATCATCATGGTGCACAACCACCCGAGCGGCGATCCCACACCGTCAAAAGCCGACATCGAGATGACCCGCAAGGTCAAGGAGGCGGCAGCTGCCGTCAGTATCGTGCTGCACGACCATGTGATCGTCAGCCGCGGCGGGCATGTGTCGTTCCGCAGCAGCGGATTCATCTGAGTCGGCCAATGCGCCGCGTTGCATCAGTTCCTCACTTCGCCAAGGGATCGGGTCGCATCTGGAACTTGACCACCTTAGTCAGCGTGCCGGGTCCGCCTTCGATGTGCCAACCGGTGTAGCTGCCGTAGTCGGCCCACAGTCCCTTGCCTTTCCATCCCGCCTTCACGTCATCGACACGGCCGTTTGCCGAGCGCGCGAAGAAGCCCATGGGATAGGGCACACGCAAGGACACGAACTGATTGGTGGCGCGGTTGAGGACTTCGAGGGAGTCCGTATCCGTCGTGCCATACAGCGGCGCTTCGCCGAGCCCCAGCGTGTCGAACGTGTCGATGTGGGTGAGGTAGCTCTCTGTCGCTTTATATCGGCTGTTCGGATAGTGCGGCTCTTTGGCCGGCAAGTTGCTATAGAAGGTCCAGCCCTCTGGGCAGCTTTGGCCTGCGGCCTTGGGATCGCTGGTGGTCTTGCACTTGGTGCGGTCGAAGGACGACAACTCGCCGGTCACGCGCCAATTTTGCCAGACGAGCCCGTCACTGGTGACTTCGACGCCGCCCGAGCCAAAGGTCTCGGCGCGCGGCGGCTCGAACATTTCGGCGCGGCAGGTCTCTGGTGGGTTGGCGCCGCGCTCGAGCCTCATAAGGCGCCGGTCGCCGCGGCCGATGCCGGAGCACCACAGGCTTCCGTCCTTCTCATTGACGCCGACGGCATAGCAGCCGAACTGAATGCGGTGATCTTCTTTCGCCGAGATCGGCTCGGCCGGCTCGCTCCACGGTTTGGAGATCTTGCCGTCGCCGGTGGTGTCGAGCACGGCGGGGCACCAGCCTTGCGACGCTTCGGCACTCTTGGTTTTCTCCCAAGTGGGGATATGGACCCACCCAACCGCGCCGCCCATGCCGAAGTAAATGTTGCCGTCCTTGTCCATCATGTTGTGGTCGGCGCTGAAGCAGGTGTCGATGGACTCAAAGGTTTTGGTCTCGGGATCAAAGATCGCCAGCTGGCGGCCGCTGAGCCCGATGGGGTAGTAGCGGGCGTACTTATTGCTGGCTTGCGGTTTGCAGAAATCCGGCTGCTGCTTCTGGTCGCGCTGGCGCACAGCGAGCAAGACTTTGCCGTCGGGCAGCACCGCGATGCTGCGTGGATCGGCGGCGCGCTTCCAGACGTCCTCGCCAAAGGCCGGTGAAGCGGTGGGGGAGGCGTTGAACGGCGAGACCAATACGGGTGCCATCGTCGGCACCGCGAGGTTTTCGACGCTGTTGGTTTTCGGATCGAGGATGGTCAACTGGTCGGTCATCTCTGACGCGCCGAAGACCGGACCGTTGGCATTCACCGTGCCGTCGCGCGTGTTGGAGGCTTCGGCATCGGAGCGGCCGTTCTTGGGCGTGCCCCAATCCCACAAGGTCACCACCAGATTGCGCTCGACACCGGCGGGGCGCAGAGGTGCCGTCGCCGGCACGTCGCCCTTGGCGATGCGATCGGTCCAATTGGGGAAATTCTGGTTGTATGGCGCGAAGGTCTTGAAGAAGGCATTCATGGTCGGACCCGAAGGCCCGATCTTGGTGCGCCGGTCCCATGCATCGAGGCTGGATGCAGCTCCATCGCGATGGAGCGCGGAAATCACACGCGTGGCCTCGTCGCCCAGTTGATGACAGTCGTGGCATTCCTTGATCTTGAAGGCGAATTGCTTTTGTTCTTCCGGATCGGAAGGGACTTCCAGCATCGAGAGCCACCAGGCCGCCGGATAAACCTGCGCCGCGGCCTTCGCATCGGGGGCGATGGTGGCCTCGAGGTTCAGACGCTGGCCGCGCTTGGCCGCGACACGTTTGGAATCGACGAGGCCGTAGCCGCGGACAAAAACCTGATAACTGCCGGCGGGCAAATCGGGGACGACGTAGCGTCCGCGGTCATCGGTCACGACGATGCGCGTAAAGCGCGTCGGCGTGTCGGTAGTTTCAGCGATCACCCAGACGCCGGCCTCGGGACCTTTGGCGCTGGTGACGACACCGCCGATGTCATCGGCGTCCAGCGCGACAGTTTCGGCTGGAGCTGCTGCTTGCACAAGTGAAGACGTCAGTAAAAGTGCTGCCGCAAACGCGGCATGCTGGCTGGAATGGCGCATAGGTCCCTCCCCCAATTGACGCATGGAATTAGAGACCCGGGACGCGAGTCGCGTCAATCTGTGTTAAGGTTCGCCAATGACCACGTCTGAGCAAGTCGCCGCCGATTTCCAGAAGGCCGTGGGGCTGTTGAACGGCGGCAAATTGGCCGAAGCCGAACAGATCCTGACGCCGATTGCAGCCGCCTATCCCGACCACGGCATGGTGCGGTTCGTTTTGGGCATGGCCCTGGGCGGGCTGGGGCGCACACTTGAAGCCCTTGCGGCGCTGCGCAAAGCCGCGGCACTCGGCGTCGATCAACCCAACCTTTTGCCCACTATCGCCGGCTTGTTGGTCAACGCAGGATGGACGGAAGAAGGCATCGCGCGGTATCGCGAGGCCCTCAAAAAAGGACCGGCCGACGCCAAACTGGTGATCCAGCTTGCCACCGCGTTGATGATTCACGGCGAACTGGGTGAAGCGTTGGCGCTTTTCCGAAAGGTACGAGAAGCGGACTCCAACAATATTGCGGCTATCGGAAATGCCGCCCAGATTCTGGCGACGCTGGGCCACGACGATGAAGCCATGAAACTCATGGCGCTGGGCGCTCAACTTCAGCCGCAGGCGGAATTTTTCCGGAACTGGACGTTGGACCTCGGTCTTTTGAAGGCGCTGAGGACGTGGATCAGCGGCCAAGTCACGCCCGTCTTGCGCCCCGCCGATGAAAGCGACGCCTACGTTCCGCTGATTCAGAATGCGTTACCGGCATCCGCGCAGCCCAGCGTCGTTTATTTTCACGTCGCTCAGGGCGCTCCCCATCCCATCCAGTCACTGCAGGACGGCCAATCGATCGACTACTTTGGAATCCTTCGGCTGTCAGCGCAGACCGCACGCCGTGTACTGCCCGGGGCGCGCACCGTTCTGCTGACCGATACTGATACCGCGTTACCAGACGGGCTCGGCGTCGATGTCGCTGTGCGCCTGCCTCTGCAACGCTCTTGGATCATGTATGAACGCATGCGCTCGCAGCGCGCCCTAGTTGCCAGCGGCCGCGCGGCGGGGCCCGTGCTTTTCCTCGACACAGACATTATTCCACGACGTGACTTCACCGCGGTCTTTGCACAAGTTTTTGACGTCGGCCTGACGTGGCGGGTCCATCCGCTGATGCCTCTGAACGGCGGCATGATCCTGGGCAAGAACGGTGCGAGCCCCGGCCTGCTGCGCTTTTTCGATATCTGCCTGGGTGCCTACGACGCCATGGCCGAACTGCCGACGGTGCGCGAACGCTATCCCTTCAGCATCAAGGAATTCCAGGGCGACCAACTGGCGCTGGCTGCGTTCACAAGGTGGCACCCCTTCATTGGGCGACCGGCGCGGGCGACGATCGACGGCGTGGAGGCGGCTTTCTTCCCGGCCGACGATCTCAACGCCTCTTTCTCGCCCGCTCTCGACCCTGCCGCCCTTGACGGCAAATTCGCGGTGCACTTCAAGGGCGGCAAGGCTAAGTCTTTCGCCGCCGCATTCGCAGCGCGCGTTTCTGCCTAGATCGAGCGCTGCTACTCGAGGTACTTGGCGCGCAGCTTGGCAATGTCCGCTGCGTTCACGCCAATTTCCTCATCGAGGTAATTCTCGACCGAACCCCATTTTTCGTCGATCTCGGCGAAAGCAGAGGCGAGGAACGGTTTTTGTTCGGCGTCGATCAGGGGCTGCGGTTTGCTCGCTCCCGGGCTGTTGATCATGCTGGCGAAGTATTTGAGGCCCTCGGACCGCGCCGCCGTGGCGGCATCGATCTTCGGGGTTTCGAATTCAGGGCGGCGGTA
>CANKHC010000014.1 GCA_947481595.1 Fidelibacterota bacterium | reverse complement strand
TCTACGTCGCGCAGACGCTGAAATTCCGCGCCCCCGTGCATGTGGGCGACACCGTCACCGCCCGCTGCGAAGTGACGGCGCTGCAGCCCGAGCGCAAGTTCGTGATCTTCAAGACCCAGTGCTTCGTGCACGACACACTTGTGATTGACGGCGAGGCCACCCTCAAGGTCCCGTCTCGCAATAAGTAGAAGAGCGATGCGCCTCTTTAGAACCTGGAGCGAGATGCCGCCCGAGCTCAAGGGCGGGGTGTTGTCGCTGGGAAACTTCGACGGCCTGCATCTCGGACATCAATCGGTCCTCAAGACCGCGGTCGACCTGGCGCGCGCGCGCGGCGTGCCGGCGGGTGTCATGACGTTCGAGCCGCACCCGCGCCTGTTCTTCAAACCCGATCAGGAACCCTTCCTGCTCAGCCCCTTCCGCATCAAAGCGCGGCTGATCGCCGCCCTCGGCCTCGACTACCTGTTCGTGCAGACCTTCGACCGCGAGTTCTCGCAGCGCAGCGCCGAGAATTTTGTCGAGGACATCCTGGTGGGCGGCCTTGGCGTCTCGCAGATCGTCGTCGGCACCGACTATGTCTTCGGCCACCAGCGCAAAGGCAACATCACGCTTTTGCAAATGCTGGCCGCGAAACACGGCTTCGGCGTCACGTCCGTGGGCGAGCTCTCGGCATCCGGCGGCGCGCGCTATTCCTCGACCAACGTGCGCAATTTGCTGAAGGACGGCCGCCCCGCCGACGCGGCTTCGCTGCTCGGCCGCTTCTGGGAAATCGAGGGCCGGGTCGAACACGGCGACCAGCGTGGCCGTACCATCGGCTTTCCCACCGCCAACCTGCCCTACCGGGATTACCTGCATCCCAAAAAGGGCGTCTACGCCGTGCGCGCGGGCATCGACCATGGCGCGGAGACCGTCTGGCACGACGGTGTGGCCAACTTCGGCAACCGGCCCACCTTCGACAAGACCGACACGCTGCTCGAAGTGCACCTCTTCGACTTCAACGCCGACCTCTACACCCGGCACCTGCGGGTCGCGTTGATCGACTACATTCGCCCCGAGCAAAAGTTCGACGGAATCGAAGCCCTCAAGGCGCAGATCACCAAGGATAGCGAAACCGCTCGCACGCTGCTGGCGGCGCGCCGCTTCGGCGCAGCACCCGCGCCCTTCGTAGCGGCGTCTTAATCAGCTATTCGACGTGAAATCCCGCGGGCTTTTGTCCCGCCCGGTGGCGCGCACTCATGACAGTGAAGGCCTTCTCGAGGTTGCGGCAAAAGCGCGCCACGTCGAACAGCGGCGTTGTGTCCCGGTTGGCCTTCAGCCGGACGCGCACCTCAGCGAGCGCGTCTGGATGCGCGGCGAAGAAAATCGCTCGGCGCTCGTAATCCGCCAGCGACGTGCACACCATGTCAGCAAGCCCGATGGCGGTGAGGATCGTCGTCGTCACACGGCTTGAAAAGCGCGCGCCCTGCAGCGCCAGCACCGGCAAGCCGGCCCACAGGCAGTCCACCGCCGTGGTGGCGGCGTTCAAGGTCAAGGTGTCGAGAAACAAATCCGCGCAGCCGTGGCGCGCGAGATGCTCCGCCTTGTCAGACACGCGCGTGGCAAAGATCAAGCGCTCCGGGGAAACGCCGCAGCGTTCGGCTTCACGCCGCAGGTGATCCGCAAATGCGGGGGATCGCCCCACCGACAGCCACAGCACGCTGCCGTCCACTGCCGCCAGAATGCGCATCCAAGCTTCGAAAATCGCTAGATCAATCTTTTCAGGATTGTTGAAGGCACAGAACACAAAGCCCTGGTCCGGCAGCCCCGCTGCGGCCCGCCGCGGCGTCGCTGCCATCGGCTGCGGCGAGGCAATATGGAATCCATCCTGCAAGGTGACGACCTTGGCGCGGATGTGAAATGCGTCCTCCCGCGGAATTACAATGCGGTCGGCAATCATGTAGTCGAAGGCCGACAACACCGCTTCTCCCGCGTGCCCTGGAAAGAAAACCTGCACGGGTGCGGGCTTCAATGCGACGGCGGCCAACAGCGTATGTTCCATGTAACCGTCGAAGGTGACCAGGATTTCAATTCCTGCGGCGCGGATCTCCGCGGCAACGGCCGCCGCACCGCCGCGGAGCGCGTGAAAATTCTCGGCTCCGGCCGCAATCGTGTCCGTGTAAGAAGTGGCGCCGGACGTATAAGAAAAGACATGCACCTCAAAGCGGTTGCGGTCATGCGCGGCAAAGAGCGCCAAGGTGTTGTGTCCCACCGGATGGTCGGTGAAGAACGACGAGAGGTACCCCACACGGATGCGCCCGGTGCCGGCGGGGGCAGTGATATCGCCGCGCTCCTGCCGGTGCGCGAAGTCTGAAAGCTGACGGTCGATGCTCGCTGCGATGTTTCTGACGGTGCTCGCCGGCAGCGGCCAGATTGTGGCGCGATAGGCGACGGTGCACAGCTTTTCCCAGTGATAGGCGCGCTCAGGAAAGTCGGTCAGCGCCTGGCGCAGGCGGCGCAGCGTGTCGTCGGCGAGACGAAGCTCCCCCTGCTGCGCATACACCGCCAGCAGGCGGGCCAGCACGAACCAGTCGCCGGGATCGCGCGCCAACGCTGCCTGATAGTGCAGGGCCGCCGCATCATAGCGGCGCAGCAATTCCTGCATGTATCCCAGATCGACGACGGCCTCCGGCAGGCCAGGCTCGTAGACAAGGGCCTTTTCCAAGGCGGCGGCGGCCGGCTCAAATTGTCCCAACGTCCGCCAGGCGTTGCTGAGGGTGACGTAGCGCATTGCGGTCGGCTCCGCCGCAATCGCGCGTTCGCTCGCCGCCACCGCTTGCTGCGCGGCGCCGATGTTCAGATACACACTTGCGATCAAGTCTTGAACCGCCGGCGTGTCCAAGCCCGCAACGTCCCAGGCCAGGGTTTCGTCGAACCTGCCCTGGGCGAGACCCAGCAAGCGCAAAGTCAGGTGCAAGCGCTGAGCGAGAGAGGGCCGCGCTGCCAGAGCCTTGCGCAGAGAGGCCCGCGCCCGCGATGGCTCGCCGGCCTGGGCCGCCAACACCGCCGCGTTACTCAAGGCTGCTGGCGTGCCGGCTTGGTCGAAAGTCTCCATGGCTTTGTCCGGGTCATTCATGCGGGCATACACGACGCCGAGATCAAACAGCATGTTGGAA
The DNA here is from genome assembly GCA_947481595.1 of Fidelibacterota bacterium. Classification (GTDB taxonomy): domain Bacteria; phylum Pseudomonadota; class Alphaproteobacteria; order Rhodospirillales; family Rhodospirillaceae; genus SHVO01. The sequence goes on along the minus strand of CANKHC010000014.1, from coordinate 27,931 downwards.
TTGCCGGGATCGCGCGACAGCGCGGCCTTGAGGTCATCGGCCGCACGCGCATAACGCCCGACACCGAATTCCAGATAGGCGTGGAAATGGCTGGTCTCGGGCGTGGGAGGGTCCTGCGTCATCAGGCCCGCGCCGCGATCAAGTCCATGATGGCCGCGACGAGGGCCGCGTTGTTCTCATCGAGATAGCCCCAGCGCTCGCGTTTGTCCGCGGGGATACTGCCGGAAATCTGGAAGCAGCCGTTGAGCTCGAACACCACGACGTTGCCGGCGCTGTCGCGGGCATAATCCGCCACGGCGAAATCCAGCCCCGCCTCGGCGAACAGCGCGGAGAGCGCGCGTTCACTGCGCCCGCCGCTCGCGGCCAGAAAGGCTTTCTCTTCGTCGATCAGCGCGGGCTTGCCCACCATAAAGGCGCGCGCCGCACCGGTGATGTTCCACTGATCGCCGATGATCAGGTGACGGCGGAACAGTTTTCCGCCGACCGAGATCACGCGGTACTTGCGCCAAAGCCCGTCGGCCGAGCGGAAATCATGGAAGTCGCTGACCAGCCATCCGCCGCGCGATTCACGCGGTGCCAGCTCGGCTTCCGCGTCCACTTTGATCAGACCGAGGCTGCCGTGCGCGCCGGGCGGACGCAGCAACACGGGCCAGCGGTGGCCGGCATCGCGAATATGACCGGCGAGGTCGCGCGCGAGTCCTTGATGCCATGTGGTGCGCGGAATGACGACGCCGGGAGCTTTGAGCTGCGCCAGGTTGACGCGCCCGGCGCGCCGTGTCGCGGCCGGCGTGTTCAACACCTTGAAGCCGTGCCGCGCGGCGTTGCCTGCCAACAGCGTCAGCGCTTGATCGCAAACCAGCGGCTCGGAAATCAAATTCACCACCACGTCCGGCGCGCGCACCTCCTGGCCGCCGTCCTGTCCCATAAGCAGCATATCCGTCGGCCAGCGCCGCGCCGCGCAGGCCTCGCGCAAATCCTTGAGGATCGCCGACGTCCAATAGGCGACGTCGTCCTCTTTGCGCGCTCCGGTTGTCGGATCGAAAATCGGATCGGGCCGGCCGATAGCGAAAGCTACGCGCATGTAAGGCCCTTGCTCAGGTCGACAAGCAGGCGCGGGGGTTTGAGCGTCACGTTCCAGCCCGTGGACGGCATGCACCACAGCGATGCCGTGGGCACAATCACCGCGAGACCCATCTCGGCGTATTTGTGCGCGAAGGGCTGGAACTCGTGTCGATCAAGGCCCGCCGAGATTTTCGCAAGGCCCATGCCTATGGCGATTTCACAGGCGCGGCTGGCCATGGCCCAATGCACGCCGCGTCCGCGTTGGGCCGGCTCCACCCAGGCGTTGTAGAGCAGGACGGAGTCCGCCGCCGGCGTCACGTCACAGCCGATCCAGTCGAGGCGGCGGGGTTTTTGCGCCAGCCACATCTGGCCGACGATTTTGCCGCTGGCGTCCTGTGTCGTAATGCAGCGGTCGCCCTCGGCAAGCCGTGCGCGCGCGAGATCGGGGGCGACCGGCTCCGGCGGGAAGGCGGCGGCGTCGGCCGCTTCCGTGAGGGAGAGTCCGGCGGGAAGCTCGGGACGCGGCGCTGTGCCGCTGGCGAACCAGGGTGTTGCCGTCAAATCAGCACTGACCAGGACCAGTTCGCGGATCATGCTGCTGCCGTTTTGACGTGGCGCGCGACGCGCGCTTGTGTGCGTAAGTCAGAGCCCAGTGCCCCAAGATCGGGAAAGGCCTGAACCAACGCGCTGATCGGCCCTTCCAATCCCCAGTCGGTGGCGTAATAGGCGCGTTGAAAAAAAGCACCGAGGCGTGTGCTCAACGCCCCCGGCGCAAGCACGTCGCGCAGCAGCGCATCGAAGCGGATATGACGCGCCTCGTCGCGGGCGTGGGCAATGAAGACCTCGCGAAACAGCGGATCGACGCCGCTGTCGCCAACGCAGCGTTTGGCGATGTCGATGGCGTATTGCTCGAAGGCAAAGACCACCTCGGGCCAGAAGCTGAAGCGCTGCGGCCACCACCCAACCAACCGTGCCAGCGCTTCGAGGTCGCCGGGCGGGGTAAAGAAAGTCTGCGCGAAGCCCGTCATGACGCGCAGGCGCTTAAAGCAGACGATGTGCGCGCGCTCATCGGCGAGGAAAGAGTCGAGCACCAAGCCCGCATCTCCCGTCCAGCCGCGGCGCAGCACGGTCAGCGGTGCGACAATCAACCGGCTTTCGATCCAGATGAACTCCTCGAGCAGCTGTGCGGCGTAAGCGTGGTTGTAGAAACGCTTTTGCACCGGCGTCAGCCGGGCAAAGCCGTCACACCCAGACAGGGGGAGCAGGGTGTCGGGAATCCAGTCGCGCGCGGGATCGGGGGCGTCCCACGTCATCGCGGCTTCGCTCAGGCTCGTGGGGCCAAGCCGCGCGGCCTCGCGTTTCCAGCTCTCTTCCAGATGGATCATGGCCCAGCAATATAGCGTGATTTCAATCCATTAGGAGGAAGAATGCTGCAAAACCGGGCGCTTTGCCTTGAAGCGGCTGCAAGGCCCTGTTAGATAGCGCCTATGTTTCTGCCTCTGAATCCCCGCTTGAATCCGAGTGCCCGTGCGCGGCGCCCGATTGTGCGAATTAGCCGCCCCATTCCCTGATCGGAATGGGGACGACCCTTATTCGCCAACGCTAGCTTTCGAAGGATTCACCGGCCATGGCCGACGCGCCAAACTCGCAACCCGACTACCGCCCGACTGTCTTCCTGCCCGCCACCGACTTTCCCATGAAAGCCGGACTGCCGCAGCTTGAGCCCAAGCTGCTGGCGCGCTGGGAGAAGATGGACCTCTATCACCGCCTGCGCGCGGATTCCAAGGGCCGCCCCAAATTCGTGCTGCACGACGGCCCGCCTTACGCCAACGGCCACCTGCACATCGGCCACGCTCTCAATAAAATCTTGAAAGACACCATCGTCCGCGCCCGCCAAATGACCGGCTACGACGCCAATTACGTGCCGGGCTGGGACTGCCATGGCCTGCCGATCGAATGGAAGATCGAGGAAGAGTACCGCGCCAAAGGCAAGAACAAGGACGACGTGCCGGTGGTCGAGTTCCGCCGCCAGTGCCGCGAGTTCGCCGCCAAGTGGGTCGAGGTGCAGAAGAAAGAGTTCCAGCGCCTGGCCATCATCGGCGACTGGGAGAACCGCTACACCACCATGGACTTCGGCTCCGAAGCCAACATCGTGCGCGAGCTCGGCAAGTTCATGATGAACGGCGGGCTGTACCGCGGCTCCAAACCGGTGTTGTGGTCGGTGGTCGAGAAGACCGCGCTGGCCGACGCCGAAGTGGAATACGAAGACCACACCTCGACCACGGTGTGGGTGCGTTATCCGGTGATCAAGACCGGCGTCGAAGCGCTCAAGGGCCAGGCGGTGGTCATCTGGACGACGACTCCCTGGACCTTACCCGGCAGCCGCGGCATCGGTTTCGGCAAGGACATCGACTACGCCGTCATCGAAGTGAAGGCTGTCAGCGAAAAGAGCATGGCGCGTGTGGGCGAACGCTTCGCCGTCGCGGTGCCGCTGCTTGAGCAGACGTTGAAGGTCGCCGGCATCACCGAACACGCCGAAGCCGCGCGCGTGAAGGGCGAAGCCTTCGCCGGCACCGTCGTGCGCCATCCGCTGCACGGCAAAGGCTATGAGTTCGACGTGCCGCTCCATGCCGGCGATTTCGTCACCACCGAAGCCGGCACGGGCTTTGTGCACTTGGCGCCCGGCCACGGCGAAGACGACTTCTATCTGTGCATGCAGAACAACATCGTCACGCCGGACACGGTGGCGGGCGACGGCACCTATTATCCGCAAGTACCGCTGTTTGCCGGCAAGCATGTCTTCAAGATCGATCCGGATATGCTGGCGGCTCTCAAGGATAACGGCGCGCTGCTGGCCAACGGCAAGCTGGTGCACAGCTATCCGCATTCCTGGCGCTCCAAAGCGCCGCTCATCTTCCGCAACACGCCGCAGTGGTTCATCTCCATGGAGACGAACGATCTGCGCAAGAAGGCCCTGGCCGCCATCGACGCCACCAAGTGGGTGCCGGCGCTGGGCAAAAACCGCATCCAAGCCATGATCGAAAGCCGCCCGGACTGGTGCGTGTCGCGCCAGCGCCAGTGGGGCGTGCCGATGACCATCTTCCTCAACAAGAAGACCGGCGAAATGCTGCGCGACCAAGCGGTCATCGACCGCATCGCCGAAGCCGTGGCGCAGGAAGGCGGCGATGCCTGGATCACTTCGCCGCCGGAACGTTTCCTCGGCAACACTTATAAAGCCGACGAATGGACCCAGGTCACCGACATCGTCGAGGTCTGGTTCGATTCCGGCTGCACGCATGCTTTCACGCTGGAAAAGCGCCCGGAGCTGAAGTGGCCGGCGGATCTTTATCTCGAAGGCTCGGATCAGCATCGCGGGTGGTTCCACACGTCGCTGCTGGAATCCTGCGGCACGCGCGGCCGCGCACCTTTTGATGCGGTGCTGACGCACGGCTTCGTGCTCGACGAAAAAGCCCGCAAGATGTCGAAGTCCTTGGGCAACGTCGTCGCCCCGGACGACGTCACCAATACTTCAGGCGCCGACATCCTGCGCCTTTGGGTCGTTGCGTCGGACTATTCGCAAGACCTCTCCATCGGCCCGAACATCTTGAAGCAGATGGGAGACCTCTACCGCCGCCTGCGCAACACCCTGCGCTATCTGCTGGGCAATCTCTCGGGCTTCAGCGAAGCCGAGCGCGTGGCAGCCAAGGACATGCCGGAGCTGGAGCGTTGGGTCTTGCATCGTCTGTCAGAGCTGGACGCGACCATCCGCAATGGTGCCGCCAACTACGATTTCCACGGCCTGTTCAACGAGCTGCATAATTTCTGTGCCGTGGACCTGTCGGCCTTCTACTTCGATATCCGCAAGGACGTGCTGTACTGCGACGCACCGGACTCCGCGCGCCGCCGCGCCGCCCGCACCGTGCTCGACACACTCTATGATTGCCTGGTGAAGTGGCTGGCCCCCTTCATCTGCTTCACGGCGGAAGAGGCGTGGCTCGCGCGCCATCCGGAAGAGACCTCTGTGCACCTCGAACAGTTCCCGACCATCCCCGCCGACTGGCGCGACGATGCGCTCGCCGCGAAGTGGGCAAAGGTGCGCGACTTCCGCCGCGTGGTCACCGGCGCGCTCGAGATTGCGCGCGCGGAAAAGAAAATCGGCGCCTCCTTGCAGGCCAGCCCCAAGGTCTTCGCGCCCGCCGATGTCGTCGCGGTTGTGAAAAGCCTGCCGATGGAAGACATCTGCATCACGTCGGGGATCGACATCAGCGCAGGCGCGCCGCCGGCGGGAGCCTATACGCTGCCCGACGTCGCTGGCGTCGGCGCGGTGGTGGAACTCGCATCCGGCGAGAAGTGTTTGCGCTGCTGGAAAGTGCTGCCCGACGTCGGCTCGCACAAACACCCCGGCGTCTGCGAACGCTGCGACAGCGCGGTGGCGGCCTGAGCATGACCGGCGCGCCGACATCCTCGCGGATCTTCGGCATGCCGGCCGTCGGGCTGGTCATCGCGGCGGTCAGTGTCGTCCTCGATCAGGTCACCAAGTACATCATGGTCGAGCGCGTCATGCGGCCCGAAGGCGTGACCGAGACGCCTTTCTTCACCGACCATGTCATCGATGTGTTGCCGTTCTTCGCGCTGCGCTTGTCGTGGAATGCCGGGATCAGTTTCTCGTTATTCAACTCAGGCGCCACCACCACCCTGGTGCTGCTGCTGGCGGTTCAGATCAGCGTCACCATCGGCCTCTTGTTCTGGCTGCGCACGCTCGACCGGCTGTGGATGCAGGTCGGCGCCGGGCTGATCATCGGCGGCGCCCTGGGCAATATCATCGACCGCGTCATGTTCGGCGCGGTGGTGGATTTCCTCGACTTTTACTGGCAGGCGTGGCATTTCCCCACCTTCAATGTGGCCGATATCTGTATCAGCCTGGGGGCTGGCCTCTGGTTGCTTGACGCCATCTTCGCCGGCCAGCAACATAGCCCCGAAACGCCAAAAGCGACGTCATCAAAGGACCCGGTTCCATGAGCAAGCTTACGTTCTTCAAAGCAGCCACCGCCGTTGCCGTTGTGCTGGCACTCTCCGCCTGCCAAAGCACGCGCCGCGCCATCGGCTTGGAGAAGACCGTGCCCGATGAATTCGCGGTCGCGCAGCCGCAAGCGCTCGCCATCCCGCCCGACTTCAACCTGCGTCCGCCCGCGCCCGGCACCGACCGTCCGCAGCAGCTCTCGGCCTCACAGCAAGCGCGCATGGCGCTGGTTGGCCGCGCGCGCCTGCAGGACTACCGCAACCGTGGTTTCACCGCCGGTGAAGCGAGCCTGCTCGACCATGCCGGCGCTGCCTCGGTGCCGCCGAATATCCGCGACACGCTGGCGAAAGAAGTCTCGGCCTTCGCCGCCGAGGAGAAAGGCTTCACCGACCGCCTGGTGTTCTGGCGCGACGAAGCCGCAGGCGGTGTTGCCGTCGATCCCGAAGCCGAGATGAAACGCCTGAACCAGAATGCCGCCGCCGGCAAGAAGCCGAGCGAGGGCGCCGTGCCCGTCATCCGCAAGGGCGGCAGCTCGGGCGTGCTCGGGATTTTCTAGAGCGTCCCGGCCCCTTCTGCTGGCGCTGCCTGCGTCAGGACAGTCCTATAAATAAAGCTCATCAGCGTGGCCACTGCCGCGCCCGAAAGCACGCCCGACGCGCTGCGCCCCACCATCCTGAAGTAGACCAGAACATTTTCCAGCTCGCTGCCTGACGCCGCGGCGCCAATGCCGCCGACGATGAAGGCAGTCAAACTGAACAGCAGATTGAACGTCAGGATCGCCAGGCCGATCAGGCCGAGCGCGCTCACGATGCGCCACCCGATACCTTTGGTTAGGCGCCAGGATTCCTTGAAGTGAACCGGGCCGCCAAGGGCTGCTTGAACGAGCACCAGCGAGAGGCGTGCGATCGCGAGGAACGCCCCGATCACGACCCCCACGCCGAGGACCGCACAGATCACGAGGGCCTGCGCTCCGAGGCCCATGGCATCGGCGACGACATACAAAATCGCAATCGGCACGATGGCGACGCTGGCGCCGGCGCCCACCAAAAGCCCCAGCAGGACCTGCCACAGGAGAAACCGGCCCTCGAGACGCCCGAGGGCAAAGATCGGGCGTTCACCCTCGGCCTCGCCCAGAACCGACAGGCGGTACCAGGTCACGGTCATCGGCAGGAAAATGATGAGCTGCACGAGAAGGACCAGCAGCAAGTGCGGAATGTCATCACGCTGCGGCCGGTCCATGTCGATCCCGAAGCCCTTGGCGATGACAAAAGCCGACATCGACACCAAGAACGGCAGCGTGCCGTGACGCACCAAGAGTTTGCGTTCCCGCCACAGGAAATCGAGCACATCCACCGCCGTCTGCCAGACCGGAAACCTCATGCACGCCACTCCTTGGAACCGGCGCCAGCTTAGCCCACGCCCGGTTACAGGAGACACCGCCGAATGACACGATTTTCATGTGGTGCGCGGCGTGGGACGGCATTGACCCGGCCCCCGCCCGGGCCCCATCCTTGCCGCCCCCAGACCCGGCGCCCCCGCCGGGCACCACCCCATTCCGAGGGATGCATGCCGCGCATTTTTGCCCCCATCCTCACGCTGTTGCTGGCGTTTGCACTCGCCCTTGCCCCGTCGCAAGGACGTGCCGCGGTTTACGGCGCCGAGACGTTCATGCTTGCCAACGGCATGCAGGTGGTGCTGATCCCCAATCACCGCGCCCCGGTCGTCAGCCACATGGTCTGGTACCGCATCGGCTCCGCCGACGAGACGCCCGGCAAGTCCGGTATCGCGCATTTCCTCGAACACCTGATGTTCAAAGGCACGCCGAAATATCCCGGCACCGCCATCACCGATACCGTCGCGCGCAACGGCGGCGACCAGAACGCCTTCACCAGCACCGACTACACCGCCTACTACCAGAACATCGCCGTCGACCGCTTGCCCTTGGTCATGGACATCGAAGCCGACCGCATGCGCAACCTCATTCTCGACGTCAAAGAGGTCGAGACCGAGCGCGAAGTGATCATTGAGGAGCGCCGCATGCGCACCGACAACTCGCCGGGCGCGCAGCTGGGTGAGCGCTTGGCCGTAGCCCTCTGGGGCACCAACCACTACAGCATCCCTATCATCGGCTGGGAGGCCGAGATGGCGCAGCTGACGCGCGAGGATGCTTTCAAGGTCTATCACGACTACTACGCGCCCCATAACGCCATCCTGGTGGTGGCGGGCGACATCACCATGGATAAGTTCAAGCCGATGGCGGAGAAGTACTACGGCGCCATCCCCAAGAGCGGCGAATACAAACCGCGCGCGCGCTCGACCTTCCTGCAGCCCAAGGCCGATGCCCGCATCACCATGCATCATGAACGCGTGGGCCAGCCGCAGTGGTCGCGCCAGATCATCGCGCCGTCCTACAGCATCGGCGACCGCGCCGACGTGCACGCTCTCGAAGTCTTCGCCGAACTCGCGGGCGGGGGTGCTACCTCCAAGCTCTACCGCACCCTGGCCGTGGATCAGAAAGTCGCCGCCGGTTTCGGCACCAGCTACGACGGCGACGCGGTCTCCTACGGCTCCTTCTATATCTCGCTGACGCCTTCGCCCGGGGTCAGCATCGCCCAGGCCGAAGCCGCCTACACCAAGGCCATGGACGCCTTGCTCAAGGACGGCATCACCGACGCCGACGTCGACCGCGCCAAGCGCCGCATGCAGGCCAGCCTCGCTTATGCCAAAGACTCGCCGATGTCGGCGGCGCGCGCCATCGGTGCGGCGTTGTCGATCGGCGCCACCATGGACGACATCGAGAATTGGCCCGACCAGATCGCCAAGGTCACCGCCGACCAGGTGCGCAGCGCGGCGCGCAAGCTCTTTGCCGAGAATTCCACCGCCACCGGCATCCTGCTGCCGCCGAACATGACCGAGACCCAAGCCGCCGCCGGCGGAGGAGAATAGCCATGAAAACCACATTTATTCAGGCGGGCATTCGCGCGGGCCTCGGCGTGCTGTGTGCCGCGTTGATCTCCCTGCCGGCCTTCGCCATCACCGTCAAAGAAGTCAAAAGCCCCGGCGGCATTTCGGCTTACCTGGCCGAAGACCATACGACTCCCGTCATCGCCATCACCTTCGGCTTCCGCGGCGGCTCCGCCATCGATCCGCCGGCCAAGCTCGGGATCTCGGGCTTCGCGGTCTCGACCCTGGACGAGGGCGCAGGCGACCTTGATTCCTTTGCCTTCCAGTCGGAGTTGGCCGACCGCGCCATCACCGTGCGCTTTGGCGACGACCCCGACATGATCACCGGCAACGTGGTGACGACGTCGGCCAACTTGTCGCGCGCTCTCGAGCTGATGCAGATGGCGCTGACCAAGCCGCGCTTCGACGCCGAGCCGGTCGAGCGCATCCGCCGCCAGATTCTGGTGGGCATTGCCGCGCGCCAGGAAAACCCCGGCCGCATTGCGCGCAAGACCATGATGGAAGCGGTCTTCCCCGGGCACCCCTATGCCCGTGAATCCGACGGCTCCGCTGAAACCGTGGGGGCTGTCACCGCCCTCGACCTGCAGGCCTGGGTCAAGGCGCGCTTCGCCCGCGACCGGCTGCTGATTTCGGCCGCCGGCGACATCACCGAAGCCGATCTCGGCAAGGCCATGGATCAGCTGTTCGGCGGCCTGCCGAAGACGACCGGCCTCGACGTCAAGGTGCCGATGGTGAGCGCGCCCAAGAAGGGCCAGACCATCCGCGTGGAAAAGAACATCCCCCAGAGCATCGTGATGCTGACCCAGCGCGGCCTCATGCGCCGCGACCCCGACTGGTACATCGCAACGGTGGACGACTACATCTTCGGCGGCGGCAGCTTCGCCTCGCGCCTGATGAACGAAGTGCGTGAAAAGCGCGGCCTGGCCTATTCGGTCGGCACCGGCCTCTCGCCTTATGAATCGGGCGCCTTGATGTCCGGCCAGGTGGGCACCCGCGCCGACCAGGCCGACACCAGCCTTGCGATCATCAAGGACGAATGGAAAAAGATGCGCGACGGCGGCCCGACCCAGAAGGAAGTCGATGAAGCCAAGCAGTACCTCACCGGGGCCTGGCCGCTGCGCTTCACGTCCACAGGGTCGATCGCCTCGATCCTCCTCGCCGTGCAGCGTGATCAACTGGGCCTCGACTACATCGACAAGCGCAACAGCATGATCGAAGCGGTGACGCTCGCGGACGCCAAGCGCGTGGCCAAATCCCTCTACGACCCCGACGCGCTCACGGTCGTCGTGGTCGGCCCCGCCGTAAAACCGGGCGCCAAACCTCCGGCCAAGGCTGCAAACCCGTAAACCAGCCTTTTAAGTCCTTGATTTAGCTCGGCTTCGGGATTCTAAGGTTTGGCTTGGCCACCACGGGTTGATATTGTGGCGGCCAGCCTTGTAACCCTGCGCCCGAGGTCATGACCGCACACCCGCTGACGACGCTGCCCGCCTGGCAGGCGCTCGCCGCACACGCCGCGGCGCTGCGCGAGGTGCACCTGCGCGATCTCTTCGCCACTGACCCCGACCGCTTCGCGCGTTTCTCATTCACGCTGGGTCCGCTGACCGCGGACTATTCCAAGCAGCGCATCACGGCTGAGACCTTGGGCCTGCTCATGGAACTCGCGCACGCCCGGCACGTCGAGGCCGGCCGCACGGCGATGTTCGCAGGTACCCCGATCAACACCACCGAGAACCGCGCCGCCCTCCACGTCGCGCTGCGCAACCGCGCTGAACGCGCGCTCAACGTGAACGGCACCGACGTGATGCCCGAGGTGCGCGCCGTGCGCGCACGCATGGCGGAATTCGCCGGCCTGATCCGCGAGGGCAAGTGGCTGGGGGCAACGGGCAAGTCCATCCGCCACATCGTCAACATCGGCATCGGCGGCTCGCACTTGGGCCCGATGTTTGTGGCCGACGCCCTCAAGGATTATCAGCGTGCCGACCTGTCGCTGGCCTTCGTCTCCAACCCCGACCGTGCGCAGATCGACGAGGTGCTCGCCACCCTCGACCCCGAGGCGACGCTGTTCATCGTGGCATCGAAAACCTTCACCACCGCCGAGACCACCTTCAACGCCCAGGTGGCGCGCGCCTGGATCACGGCGAAGATGGGCGAAAGCGCTGTCGCCCATCACTTCGCGGCGATCTCGACCAACCTCAAAGCTGCCGCGGCCTTCGGCATCGCCGAGAACGCTGTCTTCCCCATGTGGGACTGGGTCGGCGGACGCTACTCGGTTTGGTCGGCCATCGGCCTTGCCATCGTCATCGCGTGCGGGCCGGAAGTCTTCGATCAATTCCTCGCCGGCGGCGAAGCCATGGACCGGCACTTCGAGACAGCGCCGCTCGAGCAAAATCTTCCCGTGATCCTGGCCATGATCGGTGTGTGGCACACGGACTTCCTCGACGCCCGCGCGCTGGCGATCCTGCCTTACGATCACCGGCTGAAGCTTTTGCCGGCGCATCTGCAGCAGCTCGACATGGAGAGCAACGGCAAGTGCGTGATGCTAGACGGTACGCCGATCACCGGCAGCGGGCCGATCATCTTCGGCACCGGCGGCTCCGACGGCCAGCACTCCTTTTTTCAGCTGCTGCACCAGGGACCCAAGCCGATCCCTTGCGATTTCATCGCTAGCCTGAAGGGCGGGGACGAAACCAGCCGCGACCTGCTGCTCGGCAACATGTTCGCCCAGAGCGAAGCTCTGATGAAAGGCCGCACAGCGGCTGACTTGGCTTCCACACCCCCCGAATTGCAGGCCCACCGCTCGTTTTCCGGCAACCGTTCGTCGACCACGCTGTTATTGGAGGAGCTGACGCCCTACACCTTAGGGAAGCTCATCGCGCTGTATGAGCATAAGGTCTTCGTCCAGGGCACGGTGTGGGGCGTGAATTCCTTCGACCAGTGGGGCGTCGAATTGGGCAAGGAACTGGCCAAATCGCTAGAGCCTGCAGTGCGCGGTAACACAGACGCGCTGCAGGACCGCGACAGCTCGACGGCCGGGCTGGTCGCCGCCTACCTGCGTGCCAAGGCCCTGCACAAGGCCAGCCCAGGGAGCAAAGGCGCATGACCATCCGCCTCCTGCCGCCGAATCTGGTCAATCAGATCGCCGCCGGCGAGGTGGTGGAGCGGCCGGCGTCGGCCTTGAAGGAGCTCGTCGAGAACGCCATCGATGCGGGCGCCACGCGCATCGACATCGTGCTCAACGACGGCGGGCGTTCGCTCATCGTCGTCACCGACAACGGCTGCGGCATGACCTCGCAGGAGCTGATGGTCGCCGTGGACCGTCACGCCACGTCGAAGCTTCCGGCCGATGATCTCTTGGATATCAAATTCCTGGGCTTTCGCGGCGAAGCGCTGCCGGCCATCGGCTCGGTGGCGCGCCTCACGGTCACCAGCCGCACGGCGAATTCCGATTCCGGCTGGTATGTGGTCGTTGCCGGCGGGCGCAAAGACGGCCCCGTGCCGGCCCCGCATCCGCGCGGCACGCGTATCGAAGTGCGCGACATTTTCTTCGCCACACCCGCGCGCCTCAAATTTCTCAAGTCGGCGCAGACGGAACTCTCCTACGCCGTGGATGCCATCGAACGCCTGGCCATGGCCTATCCCGACATCACCTTCACACTCACGGCTGATGGCAAGCAGCGCCTCAACTTGTCGGCGGGCCTCACGCAAGGCGACCTGTTCGACGCGCATCTCGAACGCCTGGCCGTGATCCTCGGCAAGGAGTTCGCCGCCAACGCCGTGCCGGTGGCCGCCGAACGCGAGGGCATCAAACTCTACGGCTACATCGGTGTGCCGACCTTCAGCCGCGGCAATACGTTGGCGCAGTACATGTTCGTCAACGGCCGCCCCGTGCGCGACCGGCTGCTCGTCGGCGCGGTGCGCGCGGCCTATCAGGATTTCCTGGCCCCCAACCGCCACCCCTACGTCGTTCTGTTCCTCGACCTGCCGCAGCGCGACGTCGATGTGAACGTGCATCCCGCCAAGGCCGAGGTGCGCTTCCGCGATTCCAGCCTGGTGCGCGGGCTGATGGTCGGCGCGCTGAAGCATGCTTTGGCCGAGGCTGGCCACCGCGCCTCCACCACGGTCTCGAATAACGCGCTGGCGGCGTTTCAGGCGCACACGGGCCGCAGTGAAGGTTTTGGGGCCTACAGCGCTTATGCGGCGGCGTATCAGTCCCAGGCGCCGCTGGAAGATCAACAAGGCTTCTCCGACGGCGAGGCGCCGAGTTCGCTGTTTGCCGTCGCCCCCTCCGCGCCCGATGCGTCACCCATCGAAGTGGTCGAAGCTGACTACCGCTCGCATCCCTTGGGCGTGGCCCGCGCGCAAGTGCACGAGACCTACATCGTCGCCCAGACCGGGGACGGCATTGTCATCGTCGATCAGCACGCCGCCCACGAGCGGCTGGTGTACGAGCGCATGAAAGCGTCGCTGGCCGCCGGCGGCATCGCCCGCCAGATCCTGTTGATCCCCGAAGTGGTCGAGCTCGACGAAGCATCAGCCGCCCGCCTCGCCGCCCGCGCGCCCGAGCTCGCGGAACTGGGGCTCGTGCTCGAAGCCTTCGGCGGCAATGCCCTGGTGGTGCGCGAAGTGCCGGCCTTGCTTGGTGAAACCGACGTCACCGGTTTGGTGAAGGATCTGGCCGACGATCTCGCAAGCCACGACGAAGCGCTGTCTCTCAAGGATCGCCTCGGGGATGTCTGCGGCACGCTGGCCTGCCATGGCTCCGTGCGCGCCGGGCGGCGCTTGAACGGCGCCGAAATGAACGCGATCCTGCGCCAGATGGAAATCACGCCCCACGCCGGCCAGTGCAACCACGGCCGGCCGACCTATGTTGAATTGAAGCTCAAAGACATCGAACGCCTGTTCGGGAGAAGGTAGGGATGCTCGGCGAGATCTTCCGCTACCTCACCACGCTGGCGCCCGAGCGCATCCGCAAATTCGGGTATTTGAAGCGCCTGATCGCGCTCGAAGCCCGCGCGCGCCGCTGCGAGGCCTATTGGGTCTCGCATCAGCGCACCTGCAAGAACTTCATCACCAAAGCCGCCGACCTCTGTCCGCAGCAGAAGATGGCGGTGGTGTTGGGCTCGGGGCTTCTCATGGAGGTGCCGCTGAAGGCCTTGGCCGAGAAGTTCGAGCGCGTCTACCTCGTCGACATCTTCCACATGCCCCAAGTGCGCCGCACGGCCAAGAAGCACTTCAATGTGAAACTGCTGACCGGCGACATCACCGCCGTGTTTCAAGCGATCAAGGACAATAGGCCGCCCGGAGGCCATACGCCGGCCCCGCCCGCGCGCATCCCGCACTTGAAAGAAGCCGACTTGATCGTCTCGTGCAACCTGCTGACGCAGTTAGCCGGACCCTTCAACGCATACTTCGAAAAGACGCGCGGGTTTTCCGACCTGGATGCCGACAAGCTCGCTTACCAAATCATGGAGCAGCACTGCAAAGCCATCGCCGAGGATGCGACGGGGCTGGGTGTGATCATCACCGATGTCGAACGCTTCGTGATGCAGGACGACAAGATCGTTTCGCGCACCGACCTGCTCAAGGCCTACAAACTGCCGCTGACGCCGACGGTGATGCACAACGAGGAGTGGGACTGGATGATTGCGCCCCATCCGGAGGAGCATCCTAGCCACGACTATGTCCACACCGTGCAGGCCAAGGTCTATCAGCGCAACGTCGCGCCCGAGACGGTCAGCGCCGAAGACGCCCTGGCGGTGGACGTGGTGCCGCCGCCGCCGTCGCTCGACGAGCCCATGGTCGATCCCGTCGGCAGCATCGTCCCGCGGCGTTAGGGCGGCGCTATCCCATATGCCGCATCATACTCGGCCGTCGTCCCCGGACTTGTTCCGGGGGGTATAGTGATATCCACGAATAAATATACGTGACTGGAACGTTGAACGGTCCCCCTTCTGCCGGTTGGGGCCGTTCAATCGCATACAACCGTCGACCCAATGGTCAAAAGCCAATTGAAACCGGGTGAACGTTACGAAAGTAACTTATCGAGGTCGCTTTTATTCTCGGGAAGATGGACGCGATTTTTTAATGCGGCGTTTTGGACTTCTACAAAGTCTTCCAGCAATGCAATTTGCAATTTGCGAAGGACCTGCGCATTTACCTTGAGTCCCGTATCCAACATTAGAGCGTCTAGATACCCTTTAGCTTTGAGGTGCAATGTCAAAACTAAATCTGTTGGGGTCAGAATAGTGTCAACGGAATCGACATGGAACGTATTTGTCATTACAGGCTCTCCCTTTGGATATGTAACTTCAAATGTGGACCCCATCCGAAACACATCGCGTAGTTATAAATACTAGCCTGCGTCTTTGGACCTAACGCCCTTGTCGTTTGCCGCGAGGCTTTGTTGCTAAAATCTTAGCGTCAGTGGCACAAGCCTCCTTAAGCAAACCCTCAAAGCGTTCAGGCTATTTCCAGATGCCACAATGTCTAAGTAAATCTATAGTGATATCCAGGCATAAATATACGTTCGCCTCCCCGAAAGGTGCGGGAGACCGGCGAACCATAGGCAACAATCCGTTGCGGAGCTGCCATGCCTATAAAGGCAATGATGGACGATAACGCTTCTTTCACGTTGTGACAGAATCGGATTCTACCTAGTGGTAGCTTCGACGGCACCGCATATGGGCGAGGAGCCATCGACCGAAGATCAGCTCAAAGTGATGCCATTTCAGATGAACGCCAAACTTTCCCTTGCCGTCATTCGTGCAGGGATCTGCAGACATGGTCGCGCGAGAACGTTGCCCGGTGTCGTGCATAGGCCTAGGGTGCCTCATGCCTAAGGATGTTATCCAGGCTCCGCGGAACCGGCTGCTGGCGTCGCTCGCGCCCTCCGACTACGACATCTTGAGAGCGAATCTCGAGCCAGTCACGCTGAGGTATCGCACCTCACTCTACAAGGCCAAAGAGGCCATCAAATTTGTCTACTTTCTCGAGAACGGGGTGGCGTCCGTAGTCAATACCATGAAAAACGGCAGCGCCACGGAGGTCGGCACTATCGGCAACGAAGGCTTTGTCGGTCTGCCGATCCTCATGGGCGACGACCGCGCGCCGATGGGCGTTTATATGCAGGTGGCCGGCAGCGGCGTGAGAATAAAGACGAAGGATTTTAATGCGGCATTGCTGGAGAGCGCCTCCTTCAGCACCGCTATGCTGCGCTGTGGTCACGCCTTCGTCAATCAGATGGCTCAGTCGGCGGCCTGCGTGACGTTTCACGGACTGGAGCAGCGGTGCTGCCGGTGGATACTCATGACTCATGATCGCATGCAGTGTGACGATTTTGTCCTGACGCAGGAATTCCTGGCGATGATGCTGGGAGTGCGCCGCGCGGGTGTTACGGTCGCGGCGGGTGCACTTAAGCGGGCGGGCTTAATCCGCTACGCGCGTGGGAAAGTCACTATCTTGGACCGGACCGGCTTGGAAAGGCGCACATGCGAATGTTACGCCGTGACCGCCAAGGAGTACGACCGCCTGTTGGGTCCGGCCAAAGACATGTCCGGAAATCACGGTCGCGATGAAAGCGTGGCTGCTTAAGCCGCCTATGAGCGCTAACGCACGCTGATAAGTCCTGTTAGTCAGTACGCCAGAGTACTCAGGGGTGATCTGCCACTATTCCTCACGCCGTATGGCCTTATATGGGGGGCATGAAAGCATGGACCCTCAGCGCGATGAATGGCCGCCGCCGCGATCCGCCCATAACCTACTTGAAGGTCGGGCAAATCGAAGGAGCGCGCGCCCCTCTCGTCTCCCAAGGCTACTGCGTTGTCCCGCACTGCGAGCCGGATTGTTGCGGCGAGTATGTTGAAGTGACGACCGGCAGCATGGGGCCGTTCGACACGCGCGATATTGCGCTGGAATGGTCGTGCCCAAATTTAATCGACGGGAGCTAGGGGACGAAGGTGGGAACCCCCGGGGCCTACGACCTGACCGCTGCCACCATTACCGTGCTGGTGGCGGTCGGGCCGAAGCTCTGCTCCGCCGCGATCAATCTAATCGCACCAGATATTCAGATCGACTCCATAAAGCGCGGCACTCTTTTTGATGTGGATCAGCACTCCAAACAAACGTCCTAACCTTTACCCAGGTGTCGGGTAAATGGGGCGACGAAAGGGCTCAGATGCTCACTTCCCAAGAATGTCTTGAAGAAGCGGCGCGATGTGAACGCAATGCGGCATCTGCATCCCTTCCAGCGTTAGAGAACGCATGTAGAATTTTCGCTGATACTTGGCGGAAGTTGGCCATTGAACCCTACATTTGCAAGCTCACGCAGGTATCTCTCCCGCTGGCCAAGACTGGGGAAATTGTGACATGGGCGGAGTTTTCACGTCGAAGAGAAATTGCACAGGAAGTGCGTCGAAGGGCTCGATCACTAGGCTCTTTGCGCGACCGTAAATAACCAGGTAGTCCTCAGTACACATACGGTCTCCTGCCCTATAACACGACTGTTCACGAACACTCCCTTAAGGCGTGAGCAAAAGGAGCATTGTAATTTCAACCACTGCACCACTAGTGGAAGGATATCTCACCTCACAAGACATCATAGATGCGATGTCTGACGAGGTCTGCGTTCTCGACAAACTGGGATTGATCGTTCAAATCAACGACGCATGGCTTAATTTTGCAGCCGATAATGGTCTAGCAGAATTCGCGTGGTTGAAGATCAACTATCTCGATTTTCTCGACGCTGTCGCAGGTGTAGGCGCAGTCGAGGCAAGACAAACTGCATTTGGGCTGCGGAAAGTATTAGCTAATAAATCAAAAGCCTTCTCGTCCGAGTTCGAGTGTTCGTCTCCAGAAGAACCCCGTTACTTTGCCATGCGAGCATCTCGTCACCTCGATCCAAAACGAGATGGACTAGTAATTGTAATTACAAACATCACGTCGAGGCAGCTGTTCGAGAATAAATACAGGTCGGCGCTAACACAAATTATCAATGTCCTCTGTTTGGCAGGCGAACAGCGCGATCCCTACACCGCAGGCCATCAAAAACGCGTGGCTGAATTGTCGGTCGCGATCGGTAAGAAACTTGATCTATCCGACAATCGGCTGACTGGATTGTCGCTGAGTGCTTCAGTTCATGATCTCGGAAAGCTGCGTGTTCCGGCGGAAATTTTGACCAAACCTTCCCGCCTCTCCGGCACGGAATTCGCTCTTGTGAAAGAACATTCGACTAGCGGTCATGAGATCCTTCAGGTTGCGACCTTTGAATGGCCGATAGCGGACATGGTTTTGCAGCATCATGAACGCATGGACGGATCTGGGTATCCAAATGGATTGAAAGGCGACGCCATTCTGCTCGAGGCACGAATTATTTGCGTTGCTGACGTTTTCGAGTCTATCGCCGCTCACCGCCCCTACCGTGCAGCGCGTGGATTTGAAGTAGCTTTGCAGGAATTGATTGATAATAGGGGCGTCTGGTACGACGCTGAAGTGGTCGATGCCTGCATAAAAGTCATTCGAGACGACAGCTTCAAATTTACACAAACAAAGGGCGCATTAAATTGATTTGAAAGCTAGCTTATGTGTTTGCTTATTCGCCCGCTTGAAATGACCGGCGGCGGCAAGCCGCACCGAGCCTTCATCTGGAGTTGGGCTATGGGTTGGTCGTCGCCGACCCGCGAGAGACCTGTGGCGGCACAAACGACTCGATCTGGGATTCGTCTCGACTGAGCAACGCCTGAGCAATCTCCCGTCTACTCGCGACACCACCTTTGCGTAGGAGTTCAAGTAACATCACCGGCTGGTAGATGTGGGACATCCGCATCTTTTGCTGAATGAAGTCCTTTAGACGTTCGAAGGCTTGTGACGACATTGCGCTCTAGTGGGTCTTTTTCCCCACTAGCCCCCACTTTGTTGGCTTCCTTCCCAATCAGTTTGCCTTTGCCGAAGATTGCAGGTCGCACAAACGAGACGAAAATTAAGTAAAATACAAAAGCCAAAAATATTACACCTACAATCGCCTTTAGGTTATTTGCGTTATTTAATATGGCTGGAACAGGCAATTTATTTAGAAACCATACGTCGATCAGAAGTATTAGAAATCCGACGATCAGACCCATCCAAAAAGCGATCTTTTTTAAATTGAGCTGGTGGACGGCAAGACGGTAGCGATACCGAAAATCGGAAATCATCACGACCACTAGCAATAAAGCCAGTGTGGCTATGAATTCCGCGAGGCCAAATATATCCTTTGGCTCGGCGGCTTGGGGCGTCACCAAGTGGGACAGGGCAGATAGTCGCCATTCAAGAATGTCGTTGATATCCATTTGGGCGTTCGCCGGGGCCAAATCCGCTATGCTTAAAATCCAATCGAGTGTAGCGGCGAAACTCGACGCTGAGGTTCAAGGTTTAATGTCGAGAGGGTGAATCGACAAAATAGCCCCACCGTTAGGAGGGGCCATATTTATTTCCGGCGGATATCACTATACCCCCCGGACTTGTTCCGGGGACCCAGGGTTGCGAAGCTCGGATTTCCAATAAAACACTGTGTTTAATGCATGCGTTGATGCCCGCCACCCTGGGTCCCAAGGACAAGCCTTGGGACGACGTCGGTGGTGCTGCATCTCGCTCTAGGGCGCATACCTCAAAATAGTAATCGCGACACGCCCGTACTCACGCCGGTCGAGCAGCGCATAACCGGACGCCTCTGCCGCCATCTCGCTCGCATCCGTCTCGATGCTGACCAGCGCGCCCGGCTTCAGCCACCCCTGAACCATCAGCCCGGTCAGCGCCGGTGCAACCAGCCCTTCACCATACGGCGGGTCCAGGAACGCGAGATCGCACGGCGTGGCCGCGCGCGGCAGGTGCGCGCCGTCGGCGTTCATGATGACGGCGCGGTCTTCGGCATTCAGTTTGGCGGCGTTGCGCTTGATCAGCGCGATGGCCTCGGGATTGCGGTCGAGGAAGACCGCCTGCGCCGCCCCGCGCGACAGCGCTTCGAGCCCGAGCGCGCCGGTGCCGGCGAAGACGTCGACGACGCGCGCCTCCGGGAAACGGAAATCCGCGAAGGCATGGGCGAGCTTGTTGAACAGCGCCTCGCGCACACGATCTGCGGTCGGGCGGATGAGATCGCCCGCCGGCACCTCGATCGCACGGCCGCGCCAGGCGCCGGCGATGATGCGCAAGCTTCCGGGCTTAAGAGAGCCCGGCTTACTCGGCTTCGTCGCCGCCGGCGGCTTCTGCGTCGGTTTTTTTGCCATCTGGGCGTTTGCGTTTGATGTTGAGGCCTTTAGGGGCTGCGTCGCCTAACTGTTGGCGCACGACCTGGGCTGGGATCTCCTCCAGCCCACCGGCGTCGAGCTTGCCCAACTGGAAGGGGCCGTAAGCGACGCGGATCAGGCGGTTCACAGTGAGGCCCAGGTATTCCATGACCTTGCGGATTTCGCGGTTCTTGCCTTCGGACAGTGCCACCGTCAGCCAGGTGTTGGCCTTGCTGGCTTTGCTGTCACCGCCCTCGGTCGTATCGCGCGCGGCGTCGATGGCGCCGTAGCGGATGCCGTCGACGGTCACGCCCTTCTTGAGGCGGGCCAGCGCCGAATCCTCGATGCGACCATGCACGCGCACACGGTAGCGGCGTACCCAGCCGCGCGAGGGATGTTCCATGGCCCGCGCCAGGTCGCCGTCGTTGGTGAGCAGCAACAGGCCCTCGGAGGTTAGGTCGAGACGGCCGATGCTGACCACCCGCGGCAAGTTGGGCGGCAGCACGTCGAAAACTGTGGTGCGGCCTTTTTCGTCCTTGTGGGTCGTCACAAGGCCCTTGGGCTTGTGGAAGCGCCACAGGCGCGCACGATCGGCGGTCGGCAGAACTTTGCCGTCGACACGCACCTCGTCGCCGGGCCCCACGGTTACAGCCGGGGTGTCGAGCAGTTTGCCGTTGAGGATCACGCGCCCGGCGGCGATCCAGCGTTCGGCGTCGCGCCGCGAACACAGCCCGGCGCGCGCCATCACCTTGGCGATGCGTTCTCCGGCTTTGGCGTCTTTGGCTGCTGTCATGATTTGCCCGCGCGTTTGCGGGCGGCGGCGACAAAAGCGCCAAAGAGTTTCACGTCGCCGGGATTGATATGGAATTCCGGATGCCACTGCACCCCGATGCAGAACTCGCGCGCCGGATCTTCGATGCCTTCGATGACGCCGTCAGGGGCGACGGCATCGATCACGATGTTTGCGGGCACCGACTTCACCGCCTGATGATGGGCGCTGTTGACCGGGGCTGCCGCCATGCCGGTGATCTTGTGCAGCTTTGAGCCGGGCGTGATTTTGACGTCGTGGCCGGCCTCGTGGCGCGGGTTGGGCTGCTCGTGGGCGAGGGGGTTCTTCACTTCATCGGGAATGTGCTGGATCAGCGTGCCGCCCAACGCCACGGCCAGGAGCTGCTGTCCGCCGCAGATGCCGAAGATCGGTTTGTCGGCCTTGAGCATGGCGCGGGTGAGGCCCAGTTCAAAGTCGGTGCGGCCCTCTTTGAGCACGACGGTGGAATGGCGGCTGCCTTCGCCGAACAGCGCCGGGTCGACGTCAAAGGCGCCGCCCGAGACCAAGAGGCCGTCCAGCAGGTCTGCGTATTGCTCGATCAGCGCCGGTTCATGGGGCAGCACCAGCGGCACACCGCCGGCCTCGCGCACCGCCGAGCAATAGTTGCCGCGGATGGCGTACCAGGGATACTTGGAATAGTCGCTGCGCGCGCCGGATTTCGGCTCTTCGCTGTCGGCGGTAATGCCGATGAGAGGGGCGTCTTGGCTCATGGAAACCTCGTCAATTCGGGCGGAGTAGGGCCATTGCGCCCGCTTTAAGTCAAGCTCTTGGAGACCACGAGAACCTCGCTCTCGGAAAAGCCCAATTTTTCGTAGAAATCGCGTACGGGCGCATTGGTGCGGCGGATCATCAGGTGCATTTTCCAGACCCCTTTCGCCGCCAGCCAGCGCTCGGCCTCAGTCATCACATGCCGTCCCAGGCCCTGGCGCTGACGATCGGGTGCCACCGCTACGTAATAGACCCAGCCGCGGTGGCCGTCGTGGCCGACCATGACGCTGGCGGTGACCGTTCCGTTTTCCGCGACCACCAGAACATCCGAGTTGGGCCCTTGCCGCGCGAAGGCGATGTCGGTGGGGACGTCATTCCAAGGACGCGTGAGGCCGCAGTGCTCCCAGAGTGCATGGAGTGCGGGCAGATCGGCGTCGGTGGCGGAGCGCGCTGCGGGAAATGGCATGGCTTTCTCCAAACGAGAAAGCGGCCAAACCTACTGGAAAATGAAGTGCGGCGCCAGACCTCAGCGGTCGCGGCGCGGCGGGACCAGCGGAGCGATCGTCGGCACCGCATTCAGCATGTCATAGGTGCGCATGGCATCGGCGGCGCGCGGGCGCGGCGGTTCAACCGCCGGCGCATTGTCCTTGGTGAGCATGCGCGTCATGGCGGCCGCCCAATCGTTGCCCTGGAAGGCAGCGGAGGAGAGCGAGAGACCGTCCTGTTCGCCTTCTTCCTCGCTGCCGTCGCTCATGTTCATGGGCTTGGCGGCGATCAGCTTGGCCATCTCTTCGAGGATGTAGCGGTTGACCATCTGCTTGCTGACGTCGGGTTTGGCGTCGCTGCGCACGGCGGGTTCAGCGGCGGCGACACGCACGGCGCGTTCGGGAACGATGGCGCGCTCGGTGTCTTCGCCGCCGAGAGAAGCAGCGGCCTCGGCGTAGCGGTCCATCTTGTCGGTGAAGCGCCCGCGAACGAGTTCGACCACGTCCCCGGCGCTGCGCGCGCGGCCTTCGGGTGTAAAGAAAATCGAAGCATTTGCCTTGGCCGCTGCTGGCAAAAGAGCAGCGGCAGACGAGGCGGGTTTGTCTTTGGCAGCGGCGAGCAAATCACCAGCGCCGGACGCGCCCAGGAAGTGTGCCAGATAAAGATCGGCGGCATCGACGCTGCGGCCCAAATTTTCTTGCAGAGACGTCGCGTTGTCGCGGGCGTACTCGGCGGCCATCAGGCCCGAAGCTTCAGCATTGCCGCGCAGTGCCAGCAGGCGCTTTTCAGCGGCAGGATCGGTGACGGTGGCTTTGCCGTCGTCACCGATGGTGATCTTATTGGCGAGGTCGCCGTAGCCGTACAGCGCACCATACTTCTTCATCATGTCGAGCCAGGTGCCGCGCGTGAATTGAAAGAGGCCGGTGGCGGAAGAGGTGGACGCTTTCGCATCGCTCTGCAGGCTCGATTCCTGCGCCGCCTTGGCGAGCAGATATTGAAAGCTCACGCCGCTTTTCTCGCTGGCGTTTTGCAAGCCCGTGAGCGTCGTGCGGTCGACAGATTGCCCGGCGACCACGACGCTATTGCTGATAGGATTGACCATGCCGGCAGTGTAAAGGTGGGCGGTTACCGAAGTCTTAACCCATTGAACCATGAACACCGATTCATCCCAATATTTCATGGACTTAGCTTTTAAGGAGGCCGAAGCAGCGGGCTTGCGCGGCGAAGTCCCCGTGGGCGCCGTGATCGTCGATCCGGCCCAGGGCGTTGTCCTGGCGGCTGCCGGCAACGAGACCGAGGCCCGCCGCGATCCAACCGCCCACGCCGAGATGCTGGTGATCCGCGCGGCAGCGGCCAAAGTCGATGCAGCGCGGCTTGCGGGCTGCGACCTCTATGTGACCCTTGAGCCCTGCGCCATGTGCGCGGCCGCAGCCTCCATGGCGCGCCTGCGCCGTGTGGTCTACGGCGCCTACGACCCCAAAGGCGGCGCCGTCGATCACGGTCCGCGCTTTTTCAACCAGCCCACCTGTCATCACCGCCCCGAAGTCGTCGGGGGTGTCGCCGCCAGCCGCGCCGAAGACCTGCTCAAAGCCTTCTTCCGCGAACGCCGCTGAGCTAGACTGACCCCATGCACAAGAGACTTGGCACACTTCTGGGATTGGCCCTGCTGCTGGCCGCACCGGCTTTCGCCGCGGTCGCCCCGCCTCCGCCGCAAGCGGAAGGTCCCATCGGCTACGGCGGCGCCAAGGTCCAGCTCAACCCGATCATGTCGCCCTACCGCACGCCGTCAGGTGTGCGCTATCAGGTGATTTCCATCCGCATGGTCCTCGACGTCGGCGTCAACGAGCGCCCCGCCTGTTTCATGATCCCCGTGGTCCACGAAAAGATCCTGTTCTATCTCTACAAGAACATGCCGTCGCCGGAAGATCTCCAGGGTCAGCGCCGCGACGTCTTTCTCAAGGAGATGCTCGACCTGGCGACGGCCGCCACCGACCGCGGCTTCTATGCCGGCGTGGAGCTGGTGGGCGAGGACGACGACAAGAGCAAGATGGACCCCAAGTCGCAGACCTTATCGTCCCAGTGTAAGTAGCTACTTGCGCGCCTCGCGCGCGACCGCCCGCCAGCCGATATCGCGGCGGCAGAATCCACCCGGCCACTTGATCTGATCGACCGCCTGATAGGCGCGCGTCTGCGCCTCGCGCACACTCGGACCCATGGCCGTGACCGCCAGCACCCGCCCGCCGTTCGCCACAATGACCGCCTTGCCATCCTTGGTCTCGGCTTTGGTGCCGGCGTGGAACACCTGCACATCCTCCAGCGCCCCAGCCTCCGTGAGGCCGCCGATCACCGTGCCCTTCTCGGGCGTCCCGGGATAGCCATTGGCCGCCATGATGACCGTGAGCGCGGTCTCGTCGTACCAGCGCAGATCGAAGTTCTCCAACTGCCCATCGACGGCGGCGATCAGCGCCGGCAACACGTCTGACTTCAGGCGCATCATCAGCACCTCGCATTCCGGATCGCCAAAACGAACATTGAACTCCAGCGTCTTCGGCCCGTCCTTGGTGATCATGATGCCTGCGAACAGCACGCCCTTGAACGGCGAGCCCTCCGCCTTGAGCCCGCGCACGGTCGGCTCAATAACCTCCTTCATGATCTGCGCCGCCATGGCGTCGTCGACCGCAGGTGTGGGCGAATAAGCCCCCATGCCGCCGGTGTTGGGCCCGGTGTCGCCGTCGCCGACAGCCTTGTGATCTTGCGCCGCGACCAGCGGCAGCGCCGTGGTGCCGTCCACCAGCGCAAAGAAACTGGCCTCTTCACCCTCGAGGAATTCCTCCACCACGACCTCGTTGCCCGCCGCGCCGAAAACCTTCTCCGTCATCATGGAGTCGATGGCGCCGTGCGCTTCCGCGACGGAGTGGCAGATGATCACGCCTTTGCCGGCGGCCAAGCCGTCGGCTTTCACCACAATGGGCGCGCCCTTGGCGGTGATGAACGCTTTGGCCTTGTCGAGGTCGGTGAAACGTCCGTAAGCAGCGGTCGGTATATTGTGGCGGGCGAAGAAGTCTTTCATGAAAGCTTTGGAGCCCTCCAACCGCGCCGCCGCCGCACTGGGCCCGAACGCCTTGATGCCAGCCGCCGCCAGCGCGTCCACCAGCCCCGCCACCAGCGGCGCCTCAGGCCCGACGACGACAAAATCGATTTTCTCTTTCTGGGCGAGGGCCACCACACCCGGCACATCCTCGGCACTGACCGGCAGGCATGTGGCGACCTGGGCGATGCCCGGATTCCCTGGCGCGCAGTACAGGGCGTCACACAACGGCGAGGCGCTGATGGCCCAGCACAAGGCGTGTTCGCGTCCGCCGCCGCCTACAACCAGAACCCGCATGACAGTTCCTCACTCTATATGGTCGCCTTCGGCTGTGGCATAACAGAGCCATGAGCGAGATGCCATACCTCGACGCTGATCCTGCCCCCGGTTCCAACGCCGCGACCTTCACCGTGACGGAGATCTCCGGCGCCCTGAAGCGCATGGTCGAGGAAAACTTCGGCTACGTGCGCGTGCGCGGCGAAATCTCCCAGCCCAAGGTCGCTTCCTCGGGCCACTGTTACCTGCGCCTCAAGGACGAAAACGCCTGCATCGACGGCATCATCTGGCGCGGAGCCATGAGCCGCCTCGGCATCCGCCCCGAAGAGGGCATGGAAGTCATCGCCACCGGCAAGCTCACCACCTATCCCGGCCGTTCGAGCTACCAGATCATCATCGATTCGTTGGAACTCGCCGGCCAGGGCGCGCTCCTCAAGCTGCTCGAAGACCGCAAGAAGAAACTCGCCGCCGAAGGCCTCTTCGACGAAGCCCGCAAAAAGCCGCTGCCGTACCTCCCCGAAGTCATCGGCGTGGTGACCTCGCCGACCGGCGCCGTGATCCGCGACATCCTGCACCGCCTGGGCGAGCGTTTTCCCCGGCACGTGCTGTTGTGGCCCGTAAAGGTGCAAGGCGAAGGCGCCGCCGCCGAAGTGGCGGCAGCCATCGCCGGCTTCAACGCCTTGGACATCGGCGGGAGGATTCCGCGCCCCGACGTCATCATCGTCGCGCGCGGCGGCGGCAGTCTCGAAGACCTCTGGGCCTTCAACGAAGAAATCGTCGTACGTGCAGCTGCCGCCTCTCTGGTGCCGCTGATCGCCGCCGTAGGCCATGAAACCGACTGGACGCTGATCGACCTCGCCGCCGACCGCCGCGCACCCACTCCGACGGCGGCGGCCGAGATGGCCGTGCCCGTGCGCCTCGAACTGCTGGCCCAGGTCCACAAGCATGCCGGCCGCCTGACCCAAGCCGTCACCCGCACGCTGGACGAACGTCGCCTGCACCTCGAAGGCCTCACGCGCGGCATCCCGCGCCTCGACATGATCGTCGCGCAGAAGACCCAAGACTTGGACGGCCTCGCCGAGCGTCTCAGCGACGCGCCCAAGCGTATGATCGCCGCGAAAGCGGAAAGCCTCGCGATGCTGACCGGCCGGCTCAACCTCGACCGCTTTAGCACTGACTTGAAACGTCAGGGCGCCGACCTCGCCAATCTCGCGGAACGCTCCTTGCGCGCCCTGACCCGCGCGGCCGGCGATGCCGCCACGCGGCTGGAGAACTTGTCGGCGCGACTGGAGTCAATCTCGCCCACGCGTGTGCTCGAACGCGGCTATGCCCTGGTGCGCGACGCGAGCGGCGCGCCCGTGACGGCGGCGGCAGGTATCGCGCCAGGGGCGGGCCTCACGGTGCAGTTCGCCGATGACTCACTCAGCGTGCATGTGGACGGCACGAAACCTGCTTCCCGTCCCGCGCCCAAAAAGGACGACGGCGGCAAACAGGGGAGCTTGCTATGATCCGCCTCCTGCTCCTTCTGCTTCTCACATCACCGGCTTTCGCCGCAGACATCACGCTCGCGGGCAAGATCGAGCAGGGCGGCCTACTGATCGGCACCGCGCCGCCCGGATCGAAAGTCGCCTTCGCCAAACACGAAATCCCCGTGGGCCCTGATGGGCGCTTCATCGTCGGCATCGACCGCGATGCAGGCGAGGCAGCGGATTTGATCGTCACCGGACCGGACGGCGCGCGCGAGGTCAAAAAAATCACCATCGCCAAACGCGACTGGCAGATCGACCGCGTCGACGGCTTGCAGCAGGAGCTCGTCACGCCCGATCCGGAACTCCTCAAGAAGATCCTCGCCGAGAACAAGTTCTGGGCTGCGGCGCGCAAGCAGGTGGAGCTGACACCGGGCTTCGCCAGCGGCTTCATCATTCCCACCGAGGGCCGCCTCTCGGGCCATTTCGGCCGTCAGCGCATCCTCAACGGCGAACCGCGCGCGCCCCACAGCGGCATGGACATCGCCGCTAAAACCGGAACCCCGGTGCACGCCGCCGCCGACGGCATCATCAGCATGAAGAAAGACATGCTGATCATGACCGGCAACTCCGTGATGATAAACCACGGCTACGGCCTGCAGACGTTCTACATCCACCTGAGCAAGATCAACGTCGCCGACGGCCAGCACGTCAAGCAGGGCGACGTCATCGGCGAAGTCGGCATGACCGGCCGCGCCACCGGCCCGCATCTGCACT
>CANKHC010000013.1 GCA_947481595.1 Fidelibacterota bacterium | reverse complement strand
TCGAGATCATTGTCGCCGACAACGCTACCGACGACGGTACGCGCGAATACCTGGCCCTTCTGGGCGACGCCATCCGCGTGACGCGCAGCGAGACCGTCTTGTCAATGAGCGACAATTGGCAGCGCGGCCTCGACATTGTGCGCGGCCAATGGGTGATCTTCGTCGGCGACGACGATTGCCTGATGCCGGACTTCGCCAAATTGGCGCCCATGGCGATTGCCATGTACGGCCCCAGAACCGACCTGATTTACTGGGACACGCCGATCTACCGCTGGCCGACCTCGATCAACGAAAGCGAACGCAATTTCTTAGCCTTCACCGTGCGCTCGGGACCGCAGATGGTTTCCTCGAAGGAGACGCTGCGCCTGATGTACGAGGATATCCAGAACATCATGGCGCCGCCGGGCCTCTATCACGGGCTGTCGCGCACCTCGCTCATCCAGAAAGCCAAGGATCTCTGGGGTGAGTTTCGCCTGGGTCGGGTGCCGGATTTGGGCAGCGGCCTGGTTTACTTGGTCCTCACCGACAATTTCGTGCGCCTCCAGCGTCCTCTGAGCGTGATGGCCTTTGGCAGCAAGAGCACCGGCATGGCGCATAAGAACGCCAAGCCCGATTACGGCCCGCGCCTGGAATTCGAACAGCTGTCGAAACTCGGCGAACTCGCGCAAAAGTATCCGCTGGTCGATATCGACAACCCCAACATCCACCAGTGGCGCTTGCTGCTCGACTGGGCGGATTACTTCCGTCCGAAGGGCATCGATCTTCAATTGAACTCCGTCAAAATGCTGCAGTATTGCGTCGCACGTCTGAACGCGATTCCAAAGGATGAGCGCGAGGATGCGGCGGAGAAGATTAGGCAGTTCTGCGTCAACAACGGGGTGGCGCCGGACAATGCCAAGACCCTTGTCGAGCATGGCTTGAGCCTGCCGTACGGCCTAAGGCCCGATCACTCCGTCAAGAACGAAGACGGTGTGTCGGTTTACAAGGCGGGCATCAACCTCACCCTTACACCGATCCGCACCGCCACCGCGGCGGCCGGTTTGATCGCCGGCTACTACTCTTAACTCCGTAAACATTACAAACAGCCTAGCTCCCGTTCTCCTTCCGCTGTGCTATTCCCGCGCCCGCCCAAACCACTCCGCAACCATAAGCATCCATGCACAATATCGACGCTCCCACAGGATCAAAACTGACGCTGGATGCCGCCGGCAAGCGCACCACCGTCGACCTCTACTCGAAGGAAGGTTTTGACCTCATCAACAGCCTGCTCCTGAAAGTGGGCGCCGAGCAGAAGGTCATGTACGAGCCCACCTGGTTGGGTCGCCCGATCATCCAGTTCGCCAACGACGTCGTGGCGATGCAGGAGCTGATCTTCAAGGTCCAGCCCGACCTCATCATCGAGACCGGTGTGGCGCACGGCGGCTCGCTGGTGCTTTCGGCCTCGATCCTGCAGTTGCTCGGCCGCGGCAAGGTCATCGGCGTCGACATCGAAATCCGCAAACACAACCGCGAGGCGCTGGATGCGCACTTCCTGCGCCCGCGCATCGACCTGATCGAAGGTTCATCCATCGCGCCCGAGATCGTCGCGCAGGTCAAGGAACGCGCCAAGGATGCCAAGTGCGTCATGGTGGTGCTCGACAGCAACCACTCCGCCGAACATGTGCGCGCCGAAATGGAACTTTATGGTCCGCTGGTGACCACGGGCAGCTACCTGGTCGCCCACGACGGTGCGCAGGCTTGGGTCTACGATATCCCGCGCGGCAAGCCCGAATGGAAGAACGATCATCCGCTGATCGCCATCGACGGCTTTGTCTCCGCTCACCCGAATTTCCAAATTGATCACCATTATACGCGTCTCGGCGTGACCTCTTCGCCGCGCGGCTATGTCAAAAAAATCGCTGACTAAGGATGACGTGATTCATGACTCTTTTCCTCACGGGTTCCGAGAGCTTCATCGGCAAGAACCTGATCCGCCTCTGCACTGCCGCCGGAACCCCGGTCACCGGCATCGATAGCGTACCGGCGAGCGCCAAAGGCTTCGTGCAGGGCGACATCCTTGATCCGGCCGTGGCCGACGCGATCCCCGAAGGCGCTACCGTCGTGCACCTGGCGGCGATCTCGCGCGACCCCGATTGCCGCGCCGATCCCAAGCGGGCCTTCGACGTCAATGTCGGCGGCACGTTGAATTTGGCCGCCGCCGCCAAGCGGCGCAAAGCCGCACAGTTCATCTTTGCCTCCAGCGAATGGGTCTACGGCGACGTGCGCAACGACGAAGTGCAGGTCGAAAGTCAGCCCATCGACTTGACCGGCATGAAGTCGGAATACGCCATTACGAAATTGGTGGGCGAACAACTGCTGAAACTCGACAAGGGCCTGGAGGCGGTAACGGTGCTGCGCTTTGGCATCGTCTATGGCCCGCGCGCCCAGAACTGGTCTGCGGTCGAGGCTTTGGCCAACAATGTCTACCGCGGCAACGAGATCAAGGTCGGCTCGGCCAAGACCGCGCGCCGCTTTATCCATGTCGACGACATTTGCTCGGGTATTCTCGCCGCCCAAGGGCGTCGCGGCTTCGAGATCTTCAACCTCTCGGGCGATACGCTGGTCAGCCTCGGTGATGTCGTCCGTACGGCCTCCGAGATCCTCGGCAAACAAACCGCGGTTGGTGAATCGGATCCGGAAAAGCCCAGCGTCCGCAATCCCGACAACAAGAAGGTGCGTGCGGAATTGAAGTGGCAGCCGAAGCTCGATATCCGCGCCGGCCTTACCACCGTTC
The DNA here is from genome assembly GCA_947481595.1 of Fidelibacterota bacterium. Lineage (GTDB taxonomy): Bacteria > Pseudomonadota > Alphaproteobacteria > Rhodospirillales > Rhodospirillaceae > SHVO01. Next base: position 28,988 of record CANKHC010000013.1, on the reverse strand, counting down.
TCGATTTCTTCGCGAAACAGTGACCATGCGCGTCAACCACGAATCTCTCGCGCACGACATTTTGCGCAGCCGCATCGGCCAGCTTCTGATCAACGAAGCCATCCGCGAGAAGAAGTTCAAGATCCCCGTGCACCTCGCCATGGGTCACGAGGCCATTGCCGTGGCCGCGGCCAACGCGCGCGAACCGGGCGACCAGTTCCTGCTGTCCCACCGCAATATCCACTATCAATTCGCCTTTGGCGCACAGGTGCGCCAGCTCTATGACGAGTACGCGCTGCTGCCTTCAGGACTCGGCGAGGGCAAGCTCGGGTCGATGAACCTTTCGAACCCGAAAGAAGGCATCATCTATACCTCCAGCGTGCTCGGCAACAATCTGCCGGTCGCAGCCGGCGTGGCGCTTGGCCTCCAGGTCAAGGGTGCGGGCACGGTGACGACGGTCGTCACCGGCGACGGTGCGATGGAAGAAGGTTCGTTCTACGAAACCCTCCTAATGCTGCGTTCGCAGAATTCGAGCTGCATCATCCTGGTCGAGAACAACGAGTGGTCGCTGGCGACCCAAATCGCCGAGCGCCGCTGTCCCATCGACGTCGGTTCCATCGCGAAGGGCTTCGACATTCCCTACGCCGAACTGTCGGGCAACAATGTGCCCCAGTACATCGATGTGCTCACCGGTCTGCGCAAGGAAGTTTTGGCGAAGAAATGCCCGGCGGTGGTCGAGATCAAGCTTAAGAGCTTGGGCGACTGGATCATGAAGACACCCGATCGTCCCGAAGGCAAATACATCAACTACCACGCGGGTCTCGCGCCCAACGCGGCGCTGAACGAGTGGCCGGAAATGCGTGAAGACAACTGGGATCCCGTGCATGTGCTGGGCCAGGGGGCCAATGCCGGCGCGCTGAAGGACTGGGCCAAGGCCCAGGCCGCCAAGATGCGCGGAGAACTCGCATGAAATACGTCGAGTTCGTCAACCAGGCGCTGAAGGCCAAGCTGCAAAGCGGGCCGAAGTCGGTGCTCTACGGTCAGAACATCGCCGCCGGCTCGTGTCTCGGCGGGCTGACGCGCGGCATCAATTCGACCGACAGCCTGCGGGTCATCAACACCACCAATACGGAAAACGGTCTTTTTGGGCTCGGCTTCGGCCTGATGCTCGCCGGTGTGAACGCGGTCTTCGCAATGAAGCAGCACGACTTCATGCTGCTCGGCATCGACCAGATGACCAATTCCCATTACGGCATTCAGAACCGCAAACTGACCGCGGGCTTCACCGTCCTGACGGTGGTGGTTGATAGCGGCTTTGAAGGTCCCCAGGCTGCGCTCAACAACCTCGGCGAGATCGCCTCGATCGCGCGCATCCCGTGCATTACGGTCAACAGCGTTCCCGAGATCGAATGGGCGATCAACACCCAGCTCATGGCGCCCGGCCCGCGTATTCTTGCGGTCAGCCAGCGGCTTTATCATACGCCGGTCCTCACCCAGGACGGCGCCAAAGAAGCCGCCCCCGGCGTGTTCAAGCACAGCGCCGGCGGCGACGTGACGATTGCCTCCTATAACTTCACGCTTCCGCAGACCGTCAATTTGATCGAAACTCTGAAGGCCAAGGGTGTGAGCGCCGACCTGTTCACCGTGGCTGATATGGCTGGGGCCACATTGGCGCCGGTGTTTGAAAGCGCCCAAAAAACAAAGAAGCTGCTGGTGATCGACGACACCAAGACCCACATGCCGCCGTCCTATGTGCTGATGGATGCCAATAACGCAAGCCTTGCCGGCGTCAAGCGCGTCTATGTGCGCCGCACGGTGGACGACAACTGGTATGCGCCGAACGCCGATACTTTTGTGCTCAACCACGACGACATCGTGCGTCAGTTGGGAGTCTAAGCGAGCATGACGTTCTTCACCGACTACTACGCGGGTCTCGGCAAATGCCTGACCTTGGCCAAGCAGTCCGACATGGACCGCATGGTCGAGATGATGGCTGGCATTCCCGCCAAGGGCGGCAAGGTCATCCTGGTCGGCAACGGCGGCAGTGCCGCCATGGCCGCGCACGTCTCGGTGGATCTGACCAAGGCCGCCGGCATCCGCGCCGTCACCTTCAACGAAGCAGACCTGCTGACCTGCTTTGCCAACGACTACGGCTACGAGAACTGGGTGACCGAGGCCTTGAAGGCCTACGCCGATCCCAAGGACTTGGTCGTCCTCATCAGCTCCAGCGGCAAGTCGCCCAACATCACCAACGGCGCCAAGACCGCGCGCGCCATGGGCCTCGGCATCATCACGCTTTCGGGCTTCGCGGCGGACAACCCGCTGCGCACCTTGGGCGACGTCAATCTCTGGTGTGACAGCACCAGCTATAACTTCGTCGAAATGACGCACCACATCTGGCTCTTGGCGGCGGTCGACAAGGTCATCGCCGACAAGGCCGCGCGGAAAGCCTGATGGCCAAACGCATCCTGCTCACCGGCGACCGTGGCTATATCGGCAGCGTGCTCAGCCAAATCCTGCGCGAACGCGGCTTCGAGGTCGTGGGCCTCGACAGCGCCTATTTCGCCGAATGCGCGCTGGAGCCGGTCAACGAGGACTACACGCGCCTCACCAAGGACATCCGCGACATCACCGCCAAGGATCTCGAAGGCGTTCACGGCGTCATTCATCTCGCCGGCCTTTCGAATGATCCCTTGGGCGAGCTGGCCCCGAACCTGACCGAAGAAATCAACCTCGAAGGCACCTTGAAGCTCGGGCGCCTCGCCAAGCAAGCCGGCGTCGAGCGCTTTGTCTACGCCTCGTCGCAGAGCATGTACGGTGTCTCGAATACCGACGCCGAACTCGACGAAGACAACAGCGACAAGAACCCGATCACCTCCTACGCCCGCACCAAGTGGGACGCGGAACTGGCACTGAAGGACATGGGGGGCGGAAATTTCACCGTCGTCTGCATGCGCCCTTCGACCGTCTTCGGCTGGAGCCCGCGTCTGCGCTGCGACATCGTCTTCAACAACCTGGTCGCCTGCGCCTTTACCACCGGCAAGATCGAGATCAAAAGCGACGGGACGCCCTGGCGCCCCGTCGTGCATATCCGCGACGTCTCAGCCGCCTTCATGGCCGGGCTGACCGCGCCGGTGAGCCTAGTGGGCGGACGCTCCTACAACGTCGGCATTCCCAACGGCAATTTCACCGTGCGCGATCTGGCCGAAGCTGCCCAGCGCGCCGTGCCCGGCAGCGCGCTGACCTTCACCGGCGAGCACGGCAAGGATTCGCGCACCTACCGCGTCTCCTTCCAGCGCATCCTCACCGAGCTGAAGGACCACTTCAAACCGGAATGGAACCTCGACCGCGGCGGCGCTGAGCTGGTCGCCAAGTTCCGCGAGACCGGTTTCACCGAGGCACAATTCCGCGGCCGCGCGACCACGCGCCTCGCCCAGCTCAAGCATCTCTCCGAGAGCAAGCGCATCGACACGTTCTTAAGGTGGAACCATGGCGCAGGCTCTGTCGCGCAAAATTGACCGCTGCCGCCTTTGCGGCGGACAGCATCTCGAAACCATTCTTGACCTCGGCAGCCAGCCGCCGGCCAACAGCCTGCGGTCGTCACTGTCTGAAACCGTGCCGACGGTGCCCTTGGTGTTGTGCCGCTGCGACGCTTGCGGCGTCGTGCAGCTCACTGAAACCATTCAGCCCGAATTCCTGTTCAGCCAATATGTCTGGGTGACCGGAACCTCAAAAGGCGCTCAGGCCTACAGCCAGAGATTCCGGGACGAGATGCTTAAGCGCGTTGGCGGCAAAGCCGGCTTTGCGGTGGAAGTCGCCAGCAACGATGGCACCTTCCTGCGGGCGTTCAAGGAGAGCGGGGTGAAAGTTCTCGGTGTTGATCCTGCCCAGAACATCGCCGCCAAAGCCACCGCCGACGGTATCGAGACCGTCGCCGAGTTCTTCGGCATCGACGCCGCCAGGAAGGTGAGCGCCAAACACGGCAAGGCGCAGGTGGTCTTCGCCCGCAACGTGCTGCCGCATGTGCCCGATCCGCGCGACGTCATCGCCGGCATGTCCGAATGCCTCGCCGACGACGGCGTGGGCGCCATCGAGTTCCACCGCGCCGATACCATCGTGCGCGAGCTGCACTACGATTCGATCTACCACGAGCACTTTTTCTATTACGCCCTGCGCGATGTCGAAGGCATGCTCAACCAAACCGGCCTGACGGCCTTCGACGTCATGCCCAGCCCCATCAGCGGCGGCTCCTGGGTGGTGTATTTCGCGCGCACAAAGCGCCCGGCGACGGCGGCCCTTGCGGCGGCGCGCGCCAATGAAATCACCCTCGGCCTCGACAAAGCCGAAGGCTGGCGGGCGTTCGCGACCAAGTGCATGGCGCACCGCGACGCCTTCACCAAGATGCTGCGCGAGGGCCGCGCCATGTCCAAGCGCATTCTGGGCTACGGTGCCTCGGCGCGCAGCTCGACCCTGCTCAATTACTGCGGCATCGGCCCCAAGGACTTGGACGGCGTTGCCGACAAAAGCGACTATAAGCACGATAAATTCACCGCCGGCACCGACCTCCCCATCATCGCTCCCGAAAAGGCTTTCAAGACGCCGCCGGATCGCGTGGTTCTGCTCGCCTGGAACTTCACCGACGAAATCTTGGACGACATGGAAACGCGCTTCGGCTGGAAGGGCCCCGTGCTGCTTCCGCTGCCGGGCGATCCAAAATGGATCAGGGAGTCATGAAGTTCAAGGAATTGCCCGTCGCCGGCGCTTTCCTGATCGACGCCGAACCTTTCACCGACGAGCGCGGAACCTTCCGCCGCCATTTTTGCCGCGATGAATTCGCCAAGCACGGCCTCGATCCGAATGTGGGTCAGGGCAACATTTCGGAGAACCCCAAAAAAGGCACGCTGCGCGGGGTTCACTTCCAGTACATGCCGGCGATTGAAGGCAAGACGCTGTCCTGCGTCACCGGCGCGGTCTACAACATCACCGTCGACCTCCGGCCGGACTCAGCCACCTTCCTGAAATGGGCGGCGGTCGAGCTCTCGGCGAAAGTGCGCAACAGCCTGTATGTGCCGGCCGGCTGCGGCAATGCCTGGCTGACACTCGAGGATCACACGCACGTCCACTACTACATGACTTCGGTCTACGCGCCCGGACGCGACGCCGGCATCCGCTACAATGATCCCCTGTTCAAATTCCCCTGGCCGTCGGAACCGGTGGTGATCTCGGCCAAGGATTTGAGCTATCCCGACCTCGATCCCAAGACCCTGAAGGGCTAAGTCCAGTGCGCGTGGTGGTCACCGGCGGCAGCGGCTTCTTCGGCAAGCGGCTCTTGCCGATGCTGAAGGGCCATGAGGTGCTCGCGATCTCGCGCGAGAGCGGCCATGACCTCAACGATGCCGCGACGTGGAAGCCGGCCCTTGCGGCCTTCAAGCCCGAGGCTTGCGTCTACTTAGCTTGGGAAGGTCTTCCGGATTATTCCCCCGAGCGTAACGCGCAGAATGTCGCGCAGCATAAGAATTTCTTGCGCGCCGCCGCGCAAGAAGGGGCCAAGCGGTTCGTCAGCGCCGGTTCCTGCTGGGAATACGGCGACCGCCAGGGCCAGATGCGCGAGGACGCCGCCCCCGTGAACCCCGGCGCGTTCGCGCAGGCCAAGCTGCAAGTGGTCGATCTCTTGGAGAGCATCGTCTGGGCGACGGGGGCCACTTACGGCTGGGGCCGTGTGTTCTTCTCCTATGGGCCCGGCCAGCGCCCCACCTCGCTGATCCCCGGCGCCTACGCCGCCGCCAAAAAGGGTGAGCACCTGGCGCTCAAAAGCCCGAATGCGCTGCAGGACTTCATCCACGTCGACGACGTGGCCCGCGCCCTGAAGGCATTGCTCGAGACCGCGACGGAATCGGGCGTCTACAACATCGGTTCGGGCGAGCCGACACCTGTGCATGTGGTCGCCGATATGGTCGCCGCCGCTTCCAAACTGAAGCCGCAAGTGCGCGAGGTGGAGATGCGCAACGGCGGCGGCTTCTGGGCCGACATCGGCAAGCTCACCAAAGCCACCGGCTGGAAGCCCGAGATCGGCCTCGCGGCCGGCGTGAAAAGCACGCTCAAGGACCTAGCCCCATGAGCACGCTGCGCCAGGCAGTGATCCTGTGCGGCGGCTTGGGCACGCGCCTGCACCCCTATACCCTCGACCTGCCCAAACCGATGATCGCCACCAACGGGCGGCCCTTCCTGGCCTATATCGTCGATCAGTTGGCGGAGCAGGGCATCGAGAAGATCATCCTGCTCACGGGCTATCGCGGCGATCAGATCGAAAAATACTTTGGCGACGGCAAGACATTCGGTGTCGCCATCACCTATTCCCAAGGTCCGGTGGAATGGGAAACCGCCAAGCGCATCTGGGAAGCGCGCGCGAGCTTTGAGTCGCAGTTCCTGCTGATGTACTCCGACAATTACATCCCCATCAGCCTCGCCAAACTGAAGGCGCATCACGACGCCAGCGGCAAGCCGTTGACGGTGTCGTTGTGCAAAAAGGACAAAGGCAACATCCGCGTCGGCGCAAGCGGCGTGATCGAAGCCTACGACTCATCGCGCACGCTACCTGGCCTCGATAACGTCGAAGTCGGATACATGGTCGCCGAGCGCGACCGCATGCTGGCGGCGATCAAGGATCCGGAGAAAAGCTTCTCCAATGTGCTGAAGGCTCTCGCGGCCTCGGGCGAATTGGCGGGTTTCACGCTCCAGGACCGCTACCAGAGCATCGGCGACGCCGAACGCTGGAAGAAGGCCGAAAGCTATCTCGCCAGCAAACGCCTCCTGCTGCTCGACCGCGACGGCACCCTCAACGTCAAAGCCCAGAAGGCGCGCTACATCACCGCGTGGTCGGAATTCGAATGGCTGCCGGGCGTGCGCGAGGCGCTGAAGAAACTCGCTGCCGCCGGTTTCGAATTCGCTCTCATCACCAACCAGGCCGGCATCGCGCGCGGCATGATCAATCAGGACGACCTCGACGAGATCCACGCCCGCATGAGTGCTGCGCTGGCCGCCGACGGCGTCAAAATCCGTAGCATCTATGTCTGCCCCCATCACTGGGACGAGAAATGCGCCTGCCGCAAGCCGGCGCCCGGGATGCTCTTGCAGGCGTCCAAGGACCTCAACCTGCGCCTGGACCGTACGATCTATGTCGGCGACGATCCGCGCGATTGCGAGACGGCTGACGCGGCGACCTGCATGAGCGCCTTCGTCGGCCCGGCTGACGAACTGGCCCAGCTCAAAACGCCGCCCGCCCTCGTCGGGGCAAGCCTGTCCGCCATCGTGCCCGAAATCATCAAAACCTTCGAAGCCTGGGAAACCCGCGATGCCAATGGCGCAAATGTTTAATAAATATTATTCATTCCCCGCTACTTCTGGCCGTTAACGACAAGCCCGGACTCCGACCGTGAACATTGAAAAAACCAAGCTCGACGGTGTGCTCCTCATCAAACCGCAGGTCTTCGAAGACCACCGCGGCTGGTACACCATGACCTACAACCAGCGCGACTACGACAAAGCCCTCGAGCCTCACGGTGTGAAGGACTTGCGCTTCGTCGAGGACGATATCTCGATCTCGACCAAGAACGTCCTCCGCGGCATTCACGGCGACAGCCGCACATGCAAGCTGATCAGCTGCCTCGAGGGGAAGTTTTACCTGGTGGTGATCAACAACCTCGAAGGCCACAAGCAGTACCGGCAATGGACGGCCTTCACCCTTTCCGAGCACAACCGCCACCAGGTTCTGGTGCCCGCGGGCTTCGGCAATGGCCACTTGGTGCTTAGCGAGCGCGCCATTTTCAGCTACAAACAGACCGCCTACTACAACCCCGACGGCCAGTTCACCCTGGTCTGGAACGATCCATCCCTTGGGCTGTGGTGGCCGACGTCGGACCCGATCTTGTCGCGGCGCGATCAACTGGGCCGCTTTGTAGACTGACCCTCGATGACATCTCACAGCGCGACGATTTTGCAATCGATTGACCAGGGACGGGCCAATCTCGAGAAGCTGCGCGCGCTCGAACCCGAGATCGCGCGCGCTGGCGATTTGATCATTGCCGCGCTGAAAAGCGGCAACACCGTTTACTTCTGCGGCAACGGCGGCTCGGCGGCGGATGCGCAGCATCTGGCGGCGGAGTTGTCGGGACGCTTCCTCAAGAACCGGCGGCCTTTGGCGGGCGTGTCCCTGACCACCAATTCCTCGGCGCTCACCGCCATCGGTAACGATTTCGGCTACGACGAAGTCTTCTCGCGCCAGCTCGAAGGCGTGGTGAAAAGGGGCGACGTGCTGCTCAGCTTGTCGACTAGCGGCAACAGCGCCAACGTGGTCAAGGCAATCGACGTCGCCAAGGCCGCGGGCGCTGCGAACATCGGTATGACCGGCGAGAAGCCCAGCAAACTGTCCGAGCTGTGCGACGTTTGCCTCAAGGTGCCGTCGCCGGCGACCCCGCGCATCCAGGAAATGCATATCTTGGTGGGCCATATCCTCTGCGAACTGGCGGAGAACGCCGTCACGTGAGCGCTGCGCGCGCGTTCACCAGCACGACGCCGAACCGAGGACAATGCGTGATCCTTGTCGGCGGACGCGGCACGCGCCTCGGCGCGCTCACGCAAGCCAAACCCAAACCGATGTTGGACGTGGCCGGGCGGCCTTTCGTCAGTTATTTGGTTCAAGAAGCCGCGCGGCACGGTTTCACGCGCATCCTGCTGCTCGCCGGCTTCAAGGCCGACGCCTTCGCCGCCGAGATCGCGGCGCTCAAGCCCCGCATTCCGATCGATGTCGAGATCACGCTGCTCACCGAGCCGGAACCGCGCGGCACCGCCGGCGCGTTGAAGTTCGCCGCCCCGCACCTCGACGCACAGTTCCTGATGCTGAACGGCGACAGCCTGTTCGACATCAATCTGCTCGGTCTGACGCAGCCCCTCGGCGCGGCACTCGGGCGCTTGGCACTCAAGCCGCAACCCGACGTGTCGCGCTACGGCAAGGTGGAATTGGACGGCAAGCTGATCCGCCGCTTTGTCGAGAAAGACCAATCCGCCGGCGCCGGCGTCATCAACGGCGGCGTCTATTGGCTGAGCAAACGCGTGGTCGACCAAATCCCCGAGGGCATGGTCTCCATTGAGGTCGACATCTTCCCCAAACTGGCCGCCGCCGGGCAACTTGAGGGCGTGGTTTACGACCGCTTCATGCTCGACATCGGCCTGCCCGATACCCTAGAGGCCGCTCAGACCCTGATCCCAGCCCGGCTCACCCGGCCGGCGGTGTTTATCGACCGGGACGGCGTGCTCAATGACGACATCGGCTACGCCCACCGCCCCGATCAAATCAAATGGACCCCCGGGGCCTTCGCCGGCGTGAAGGCCTTGAACGATGCCGGGTTCTACGTTTTTGTCGTCACCAACCAGGCCGGGGTCGCGCGGGGCTACTACCCGCTGGCACAGGTCGACGTCCTGCACGGCTGGATGGCGGGTGAGATGGCCGCCCGGGGCGCCCATATCGACGCCTTCGCGTATTGCCCCTTCCACCCCGAGGGGACCGTCCCCGAATTCACCCGCACCTCCGACCGCCGCAAGCCGGCGCCCGGCATGGTCCTCGACCTGCTGGAGGACTGGCCCGTCGTTAAGGAATCCAGCTTCCTGATCGGCGACAAAGACCTCGATCTCGCCACTGCGCAGGCGGCGGGCGTCCCCGGCCACCACTTTTCCGGCGGTGATTTCGAAGGCTTTATTAAGAGCTGCCTTAAGGCGGGATAACGCTTTATTAATGGCACCTTGCGAGGTTAGACCCGCAGAACTATAGGTCGGCCGCTGCCGGTTTTCGGCTCGTGCTTTGACGGAGCCGAAGGGGACACGAAGTACTTCCATGAGAATTCTGATCACAGGCATCACGGGCATGGTCGGCAGCCATCTGGCCGACTATGTGCTCACCGAACACAAGGGTGTGGAGGTGCACGGCCTGGTGCGCTGGCGCAGCCCGAAAGACAACATCCTGCCCATCCTCAACAAGGTGACGCTGCATCTCGGCGATTTGCGCGACCTGTCGGGGCTGATCAACATCCTGAACAAGGTGAGGCCGGAGAAGATCTTCCATCTCGCGGCACAGTCCTATGTCGATCAAAGCTTCGCCGCTCCGGTCGATACCTTGGACACCAACATCCTCGGCACCGCCAATCTGCTCGAGGCCATGCGCCACAGCAAGTCCGAGGCCAAGATCCACATCTGCTCGTCGTCCGAGGTCTACGGCCAGGTCCGCGCCGACGAAGTGCCGATCAACGAGAACAACGTGCTGCGCCCGGCCAGCCCCTACGCCGTCTCCAAGGTCGGCGAGGACATGCTCGGCCTACAATATTTCCTGTCCTACGGCATCAAGACCCTGCGCACGCGCATGTTCACCCACACCGGCCCGCGCCGCGGCAGCGTCTTCGCCGAAAGCACCTTCGCCGAGCAGATCGCCGAGCGTGAACTGGGCCTGGCCAAGGGTCCGGTGAAACACGGCAACCTCGACAGCGTGCGGACCATCACGCACGTTAAAGATGCCGTGCGCGCCTATTGGACGCTGCTCGAAAAGTGCCCGCCGGGCGAGGTCTACAACATCGGCGGTTCGGAAACGATCACCATTGGCAAGCTCCTCGACATCCTCAAGGCACACGCCACCGTGCCGATCACGCAGGAAATCGATCCCGCGCGCCTGCGTCCCTCGGACGTGACCCTGCAGATCCCAGATGTCTCCAAGTTCGAGAAGGCCACGGGCTGGAAGCCGGCGATCTCGATGGAGGACACGCTGCTCGATCTCCTCAACTATCATCGCCAACGCCTGAAGGCGCTTTACGTAAAATGACCTTCGTCATTACACGCACGCCCTACCGCATCTCGTTCTTTGGCGGCGGCAGCGATTACCCCGAGTGGTACCTCAAGCACGGCGGCGCTGTGCTGTCGTCCTCGATCAACAAATTCGTCTACATCACCGCGCGCCACATGCCCAAGATCATGGGCGTGGCCCACCGCGTGGTCTGGCGCCATGTCGAGACCGTCGACACCGTGCACGACATCCTGCACCCCGCGGTGCGCGAAGGCCTGAAATACCTAAACTTCGACGACTCCAAAGGCCTCGAGATCCACTATCAGGGCGACCTGCCGGCACGTTCGGGCATGGGCTCGAGTTCGACCTTCGCGGTCGGCTTGATGCTGGCCTTGCGTACCTTGCGCGGCGAAAAACCGAGCGCGGCCGAACTCACACGCGAAGCCATCCACCTGGAGCGCGAAATCTTGAAAGACCGCGTCGGCTCGCAGGACCAGACCGCCGCGGCCTATGGCGGACTCAACTACATCACCTTCGGCACCGATGGCGCCATCAACGTCAAGCCGGTGAAGCTGGCGAAACCCACCTTCGACAAACTCAACGACCATCTGTTGCTGTTCTTCACCGGCCGCCAGCGCACGGCCTCGAACGTGGCCGAGGCGGTGGTCAAGAATTTGGCCGACCGCCACACCCAGATCACCCGCATGAAAGACATGGCAGCGGAAGGGGTCGGCGTACTCGAACGCGGCGACATCCAAACCTTCGGCAAGCTGCTGCATGAAGCCTGGACCCTCAAACGCGGGATCAGCGATCAGGTCTCGACGGACTTCATCGATCGCATATATGCCATCGGCCGCGACAGCGGTGCCTGGGGCGGCAAGCTCTTGGGCGCCGGCCAGTCCGGCTTCATGTGCTTTGTCGTGCCGCCGGACCGCCGCAAAAACCTGATCGACAAGCTCGAGGACATCGGCGCCTATGTGCCCGTCCAGCTCGATACGACAGGCGCGGAAGTGGTCTATTCCGCCAACGGGGATCACCCCTGAGATGCTGATCGATCCCATCCCGGCGGCGCGTAAGGTGATCTTCCAATCTCCGTGGACGACGCTTGAAGCCTTGGACATCACGGGTGCCGCGCAGCCTTACTATCGCCTGGTCGAGCCTGCGGGCGTGATCTGCGTCGTTCTCTCGGCCACGGGCGACTTCGTCATGGTGCGCCAGCCACGACCCGCGATCGAAGGCTACACCCTGGAATTCCCCGCCGGCAGCATCGAGGACGGCGAAACGTCCGAAGACGCCGTGCGCCGCGAGGTGCTGGAAGAAACCGGCTTCACGCTCGCCCACGCCGCCTGTGTCGGCGCCGCTCAGGCGATCCCCAACCGCATGCACTGTCCACAGCGCCTGTATGTTGGTGTCGCCGCACCGTCGGCTTTGACTCGCGGCAAGGACCACAACGCCGAGACGGTGATTGTGCCGCGCGGCGAATTCCTTGCCACCATGCAGCGCGAAGGCGCCCATTGCGTCGTCGCCATCGGTGCCATCAAGCTGGCCGAACTCACCTGGGCGCTCGATCTTTTCGCAGCCCCCATCCAAACCATCACTCAAGCCATCGCTGCGGCTGAAGCCGCCCCGGAGCGCATATGTTGAATGCCCCCAATGAGCGTTTGAAACGCCTCATCCGTCAGACCTTGTTGATCCGCCGCATCGAAGAGCGCGTCATCGAGCTTTATCCGTCGGACAAGATCCAGAGCCCCGTGCATCTCTCCATCGGCCAGGAGCCGGTCGCGGTCGGCCTGTGCGAAGCCATGACGCCGCAGGACATTCTCTTCACCACCTACCGCGGACATGCCTACTACATTGCCAAGGGCGGCAAGCTGCCGGAACTGATGGCCGAACTCTACGGCCGATCGGGCGGCGTGTCGGGCGGCAAAGCGGGTTCGATGCATTTGGCGGCACCGGAAGTCGGCATGATGGGCTCGTCGGCCGTCGTCGCCAGCACCATCCCGCACGGCGTCGGTGCAGCCCTTGCCGCCAAGCTGCGCGGCGAGAAGCAGGCCGTGATCACCATCTTCGGCGATGGCGCCACGGAAGAGGGCGTCTATCACGAGAGCCTGAATTTCGCGGTGCTGCACAAAGTACCGGTGCTGTTTGTCTGCGAGAACAATGCGCTGGCCGTGCATACGTCGCTGGCCGAACGCCAGGCCTTCGATATCGAATCCCATGCCAAGGCCTACGGCATCAACACCACCGTCATCGAGGACGGCAACGACCTCATCAAGATCGGCGATGTCACCGCCAAGCTGCTGGCCTCCTTGCGCGCCGGCGGCGGCCCGGAATGGCTGATGATCAAGACCTACCGCTACAAGGAGCACGTCGGTCCCGGCGACGATTTCGATGCCGGCTACCGCCAACGTGCTGATATGGAACCCTGGTGGAAAAGCGATCCCTTGAACCGCTACGCCGATATTGTCAAAGGCATGGAGGCCGACGTGAAGGCCGAGATCGACCGTGCCGTGGCCTTCGCGGAAGCCAGCGCGCCGCCGGCGCCCGAACAGCTGCTGACGGACGTGGAGTAGGATCATGACCCATCAATCCACCGCCACGTCGCTCAGCTACCGTGAAGCCCTGCACAAGGCCATGCACGATGCCATGGCCGGCAACCCGAACGCGCTTTTGTTTGGCCAGGGCATCAACGACCACAAGGGCATTTTCGGCACCACCACGGGCCTGGCCGACAAGTTCGGCAAGCACCGCCTGATTGAAGTGCCGCTGGCCGAAGAGGGTGTCACCGGCATCTGCATCGGCGCTGCGCTCAACGGCGCCTATCCCATCAACGTCCACATCCGCTCCGACTTCGTGCTGCTGGCGATGAACCAGATCATCAACCTGGCCGCCAAGTACAAGTACATGTTCGGAGGTTTGTTCGATGTCCCCATGCTGGTGCGCCTGGTGATCGGGCGCTCCTGGGGGCAGGGCGCGCAGCACTCGCAAAGCTTACAGTCGCTTTTCGCCCACATCCCCGGCCTGACGGTCATCATGCCGGCGAGCTCGGGCTCGATCGTCGACAGCTATGCCCACGCCGCGCGCAAGCATCGAGGCCCGGTGATCAGCCTCGAACACCGCCTGATGTACGACCTCAAGTTCGAACGCGAGCACGAGCCTGTGGTTTTGGGTTCGACGCCGTTCTCCCAGCGCAAAGTGCGCGACGGTTCCGATGTCACCATCGTCTCGACCTCGATCATGAGCCTGGAAGCCCGCCGCGCCGGCGAGTGGTTGGCAAGCCGCGGCATCTCTTGCGATATTATTGACCTGCACTGCGTCTCTCACATCGACCACGATGTGATCATGAAAAGTGTCGCGCGCACCGGCAAACTGCTGGTGGCCGACACCAGCTGGCAGCCGTACGGCGTGGCGGCGGAAATCTGCCGCATCGTGGCGACCAACGATCCGGGTGTGCTCAAGGCGCCGGTGGTATGCATGGGCATGGCTGCGGCCCCTTGTCCCACCGCCAAGGCCCTCGAGGATATATACTACCCCAACCTGACGACGCTCACCGATGCGATCGCTACCTTGGTGAAGGGGCGCAAAGATAACGGCATCGAGCTTCCGCATGAACGCTCCATGGCCGACGTCTACAAGAAGTTCAAAGGGCCTTTCTAGGTGAACGCTATGACCACTCTCCCGCGCGAGGTCTCGCTCGGGCTGTACCGCACGCTCTACCTCGCCCGTTATTGCGAGGAAGTGATCGTGCGTATCTATCTCGACGACGAGATGAAGACGCCGATGCACATGTCGATGGGCCAGGAAGCGGTCTCCGTGGGCATCTGCGGGGCCTTGGCCGGCAATGGCGACGTCATCACCAGTTATCGCAGCCATGCGACGTACCTGGCGCAGGCCGGTGACCACCGCCGCTTCTTTGGTGAACTGCACGGACGCACGAACGGGACAGCGGATGGCAAGAGCGGATCGATGCACCTGGCCGACATCCCCAAAGGCATGCTCGGCGCCTCGGGCATCGTCGGCGCCGGAATTCCCATGGCGCTGGGCGCTGCCTTCGCCAATCAGCAGCAGGCGCCGGGCCGCGTGGTGGCGGTATTCTTTGGCGATGGTGCTGTGGACGAGGGCGTTTTCTGGGAATCGCTGAACATCGCCTGCGCGATGGGCCTGCCCGTGATGTTCGTCTGCGAGGACAATGACCTCGCCGTGCATACGCGCGTGACTGACCGGCGTGGCTATGCCTCCCTGGCGGAAATCGTGCGGCGCTACAACTGCGTCGTCCTTGAGGACGAAAGCAACGACGTTGAGGCGATCTACCGCCTCGGCCGCTCTGCCATCGAGCAGATTCTGAGTCAGAAGTGTCCCGCCTTCTTGAACATCCGCACCTATCGCTATCTCGAGCATTGCGGCACCGGGCCGGACACCGACGCGCCTTACCGCAAGCCCGCCGAGGATGCCTTCTGGAAGGGCCGAGACTGCGTGGCGATGCAGCGCAACCGCCTGATCTCTGCCGGTGTGTCAGAGGCCGACATCATCAAACTTGAACGCGCGATCGACGCCGACGTCGAAGCCAGCGTGAAAATCGCCAAGCAGTCGCCGCACCCCGACAAAGCCTCTCTTTATCGTGGGGTTTTCTATGAGACGCCTTAGTTTCGGCGATGCCGTCCGGGAATGCCTGTTCCAGGAAATGGAACGGGACCCGAAGGTTTTCGTCTATGGCATCGGCGTGCCCGACTACAAAGCCATCTTCGGCACCACCGCCGGCCTCGTCGAAAAATTTGGGCCGGCGCGTTGTTTCGATACGCCGCTGTCGGAAGACAGCATGACCGGGTTCGCGCTCGGCGCCGCGCTCAAGGGCATGCGGCCGGTGCACGTGCACATCCGCGTCGAATTCCTGCTGCTGGCGATGAACCAGCTGATCAACATGATTTCCTGCCATAACTACATGACCGGCGGAAAGACGCCGCTGCCCATCGTCATCCGCGCCATCATCGGCCGCGGCTGGGGGCAGGGCGCGCAGCACAGCAAAAGCCTGTTCTCCTATTTCACGCATATCCCCGGCCTGAAAGTGGTCGCGCCCACAACCCCGCGCGACGCCAAAGGGCTGCTCGCGGCCTCGATCCGCGACAACAACCCGGTGATCTTCCTCGAGCACCGCTGGCTGCATTGGATCGAAGACGACGTGCCAGAGGAATCCTATGAAACGCCGCTCGGTGTCTCGCAGGTCATGCGCGCGGGATCCGATGTCACCGTGGTCGCTACGTCGTGGATGATCGTCGAAGCCATGCAGGCCGCCAAGATCCTCGCGGCGCAGAACATCACCCTTGAAGTGATCGACCCACGCACCTTGGCGCCGCTCGACATGGGCCCGATTGTCGCCTCGGTGAAGAAGACCGGGCGCTGTCTGGTGGCGGACTACGACTGGCTGCACTCCGGCTTCAGCGCCGAAGTGGCGGCGCAGGTCTCAGAGCAATGCTTCGGGCATTTGAAACAGCCGGTGCAGCGTATCGGCTTCGCGCCGACGCCATGTCCGACAGTGCGCACGCTCGAAAACCACTTCTATCCCAACGCCGAGACCATCGTGCGGACGGTCGAGCGCATGCTCGATCGCCCGGCCATGGACCTTTCCGGCGTCGACTTTTACAGCCACGAGCGCCGCTTCCGCGGACCTTTCTAGAGGAATGTACACCCCGTGACGCAGCACCTTACCGTCGCCGACTTCGCCAACCTTTTCGGGATCAAACCCGAAGAGATGCCGAAAGCCTGTCTCGACATGATCGCCAAGGGCAACTGGGCTTACGCGCCCTATCCGCAGGTCGAGCGCGATCACATCATTCTGGATTTCCTGCGCCGTATCCGCGACCGCCAGTTCTCCTTCGTCACCGAGGGCGACAAGGACCGCTGGATCAAAGGCTGGGGCGAGAACCTCGAAGGCTTCAAGAAGTCGGGCGACCTCGACGCGCTCACGCCCAAATATATCCGTCCCAACATGCCGGTGCGTCTGTTCGGCGACTTCGTCAAGACCGAAGACCCGTTCTTTGAGAAACATTGGTACGCGATCTTCCGCGAATGGCTGCTGCTGACCTACGTCAAGGGCTTCGATCACATTTTCGAATTCGGCTGCGGCTCGGGCTTTAACGTCGCGCGTATGGCCGAGCTCTATCCGAAAGCCACCGTGCACGGCCTCGACTGGGCCGAGCCCTCGGTGGAGATCGTCGAGAACCTGCGCGCCACGAAGGGGCTGAACGTCCACGGCCATCAGTTCGATTTCTTCAATCCCGACTATAGCCTCGAGGTTCCGCCCAACTCCGTGGTCGTGACCATCGGCGCGCTGGAACAGACCGGCGACAAGAACGCTGCCTTCATGGAGTTCCTGATGAAAAAGCGCCCGGCGCTGATCGTGCATGTCGAGCCGACCTACGACTGGTACGATCCGAATTCATTGGTCGATCACTTGGCGATCACAGCCCACGAGCTGCGCAATTTCTGGCGCGGCTGGCACGAACGCCTGAACGGCCTTCAGAAGCAGGGCAAGGTGGAAATCCTCAAGACCAAACGCGCCTATTTCGGCAGCCTGGTGCTCGAAGGCTTCTCGCAAACCATCTGGCGTCCGCTCTAGGAGAATCCATGGACCTCGGCCTCAAGGGCAAGCGCGCGCTCGTCACCGGGGGAAGCCACGGCATCGGCCTTGCGACCGCGCTCGCCCTGGCCCGCGAAGGCTGCGATGTCGCCGTCTGCTCACGCACGCCCGAGCGCCTTAGCGAAGCCTCCGCCAAGCTGAATCCTTTGGGCCGCGCGGTCATCGCCGAGGCCTGCGACGTTCACTCCACCGAAGCCATTTCCGCCTTTTGCGATCGGGTCACCGCCGCCTGGGGCGGCGTCGATATCCTAGTCAACAACGTCGGCGGCGGCGGGCGCTGGGGCAAGCCGAGCGTCGAAGAAACCGACGATCGCGTCTGGCTCGAGGTCTTCGAAAAGAACGCCATGGCCGCCGTGCGCTTCACCGTGAAGTTCCTGCCTTACATGCGCGCCAAGAAATGGGGCCGCGTGGTCAATGTCACCTCACGCCTGGGGCGCGAAGGCGGCGGGCGGGCCTGGTTCAACATGGCCAAGGCCGCCCAGACCAGCATGATGAAGACCCTCGGCATGGATCATCAGCTTGCGGGCGATGGCATCACCTTCAACAGCGTGGCCCCCGGCGACATCATGATCCCGGGCACCGGCTGGGAAACCACCATGAAATCCGATCCGGCCGCGTACAAAAGCTATGTCAGCGAAGCCTGCCCCATCGGCCGCCTTGGCACGGCCGAAGAAGTCGCCGACGTGATCGCCTTCATCTGTTCGGAAAAAGCCGCCCTGGTGAACGGGGCCGCGATCGCGGTGGATGGCGGCCAGAGCCGCGCCTTCTAGAGAATTTTCGGAAAGTTAGGCCGACGCCGCGAAACGGGTATCGTCCAGATCGGTCGTCGACAGCGACAAATCCTTGAACCGTGCGCGCCAGTCGGGCGAGGCGTCCAGCAGCGAGGAAAGCTGCTTGCGCATCAAAGGCTCGACCTTGCCGGCGATGCGGCCGTGCAGATAGGCCCGCCAGTAATGGCCGATCGGATCATCGGGCGCCACGACATCGGCGATGTACTGCAGGGCCTTATAGGCCTGATCCAGTTTCACAGCGCTTCTGATCGCCGCCAATCGCTCGAAGTTGAGGTGATAGTTCATGTACGCCCAGATCACCTCGATATCGTCCGGGTTCGGAATGGCTGCCGGATCGGCCGCTGAGATAAGCGCGTCGAAGTTCTGCAGCATGATGTGCTGCTTTTTCTCGGCCTTCTTGCGACCCTTGCCGTATGACCCGCCCAGATAGCGCACGTTCTGGAACGAGCCGGTACCCGCGAGCCCATCCTGGATCATCTTGTCGTAGATCGGCGTATTGGGCAGCGGCTGCAGCGGTGTGACGCTGTACCAGTCGAGGTCCATCTGCTTGGAGACGTTGATGGTGTCGAGGATGTCGCTGAAGGTCTCGCCGGGGAAGCCGATCATCAGAAACACGCGCGCATGGATCTGCTCATAGCGGTGCAGCACTTCCGCCGCTTCGAGGAAATTCTTTACCGTGCCGGGCTTGCGGACTTGCTTCAGGATCTTGGCGTTGCCGGATTCCATGCCGATGTTGAGGCCGATGCAGCCGCTGGCCGCCGCCGCGGCGATGATCTCGTCGGTGCACGAGGCGGCGATGACGCCGTTGCTGCAATCCCAGGTGAGGCCGACGTTCTGGCGCACCATTTCATTGAACAGCGTAACCGCGCGTTTGTGATCGTACAGGAGATCGTCATCGAGCCACATGATGTGGCTGACGCCGTAGACCTCGCGCATCTCCTTGAGTTCCGAGACGACCGACTGCACGGAACGCCCGCGCACGCCCACGCCGTTGAAGTTGCGCACGCTGCAGAAGGTGCACTGCGCGCGGCAGCCGCGGTTCGACAGCGACGTACACAGCTTCGCACCGGCGGGTTTCAGGTAGTGAAACGCGCCGATCTTGCCGTTCGCGGACATGGCGCCCGGGTTCATCAGATCAAGCGCGGGCGCGGTATCGAGGGCTTCACCCGCCGGACGGTTCATGTTGGCGACGTGAAGCTGGAACTCGCCGTCGCGCACCAGAACCTGGGCGAGATCGGTCAGGGGCTTTTGCCCGTTCACGACTTCGCAGAAGGCGGCAAAGGCCAGCTCGGCTTCGTAGAAGAAAAAGAAATTCACCATCGCGAATTCGTCGAACAGGCTGTTGCGTGTGTCGCCGCCGACGATGCTGTTGGTGATATGGACGCCGCCGATCGCCAGCGGAACCTGGGGCGCGATGGTCTTGAGATGGTTGCAGACATTCACCGCCGAACGGTGGGTCTGCGAAAACATGCAGGTGACCCCGATGAGGTTCGGCTTGAAGCGTTCGACCGCCGCCGTGAGGTGGTCGGCAACGACACGCTCATAATCGAAGCTCGCCAATTCCGCGCAATCGCGTGCAGCCTTCAGGACCGCGTCATTGAGATTCACGATCTCCGCCGAGACGCCGATCTTGCGCAGGTGCGCGGCCAGCACCGCGACCCCGTAGGGCGGATAGTTGGCGTAGCGGCCCAGCTGAGCGGTGGTGGCATTGAACATCTCGCGGTCGCCGTCCGGCGGCACGATGAAGAGCACGCGTTCGATGGCTGCGCCCGGAAAGTGCCGGGCGAGGATTTCCTCGACCCGCTGCGCGGGGACGCTGCCGGAAGAGAGATCGGCGGCATTGAATTTGTCGAGGGGCGCTACCTGGTTCATGCTTCAGCCCAATGGGTGCAAGACGTGAGGAAATATAGCAGAGGACGGAAGGTGTTGGCCGCCTAAGTAACCCTACCCGGACGGTGTTAATCTTTCCTTATCCGGCCCTTTTACGGGGCCGCGAAAGACCGGACACGTTCCACCAGGTTCGCCGGATCCAATTTGTCCCGGGCCAGCAGCCATTCGCGGCTGCCGTAGACCAGCACCTGTTCATCGGCGGTGGCCAGACGCAACAGGCGGCAGGGCGCCGCGCGGTCGGTGATGGCTTCGGCCAAGGCGCTGCCCAGCCCGCCGGTGAGGGCGTTCTCTTCCAGGGTCACGATCCGCGCCGACGGCGCCAGCACCTCGGCCAAGAAGGCGGGCGTGACCAAGGGTTGCAGGCGGAAGACGTCGACCACACCGACTTTGAGGCCCCTGGCTGCCAGCGAATCGGCGACCGCCAAGGCTGGCTGAAGCATGTAGCCGGTGGCCAGGATGTTGGTCGCGCTGAGCGGGCGCAGAATACCGAAGCCCTTGGTGAAGTCGCTGCCCGGCGCATGCAGGGCGGGAAACGCTCCCTTGTCGACGCGTGCAAAAACCGGCCCGCGCGCTTGCATGGAAAGCTGCGCGCAGGCGGCAGCCGAGACGGTGTCGCCGGGGTTGTAGATCGTGAAGCCGGGAATCGCCCGCACCACCGCCACGTCCTGGATGCCGTGATGCGTCGGCCCGTCGTGCGAGAACGCAAACCCCGAGCCGATGCCGGCGATGACCACCGGCAGGTTCATCGAGGCGACGTTGAAGCGCAGCTGTTCATAGCAGCGGAACGTGACGAATGACGAGATGCCGAACACCACCGGCCGCTTGCCGCAGGATGCCAGGCCCGCCGCGACGTTGATCATGTTCTGCTCGGCGACGCCGACGTTGATGAAGCGGTCCGGGAAGTTCTCCTTGAACTTGCGCAGGCTGTAAACGTCCATGTCATTGGTGATGATGATGACGTTCTTGTCCGCCGCCCCGATCTCATAGACCGTGTCGAAGTAGGCGTCGCGGATGTCCTGCATCGCGCCGCTCACGAGCCTAGCTCCTTGCGGGCGATATCGAGTTCCTTCTGCGTCGGCACACTGTGATGCCACTTCAGCACGCCTTCCATGAAGGGCACGCCTTTGCCCTTGATGGTGTTGGCCAGGATCATGGTGGGCCGGTCGCCGCCGCGCACGGTTTTGAAAGCTTCAATGATCGCCGGAAACGAATGCCCGTCGATCTCCAGGCAGCGCCAGCCGAAACTCTCCAATTTGGGGCGGAAATTGCGGAAGATTGCGTCGTCCTCCATCACTTCCGTGACGGAAAGGCGGTTGCGGTCGATGATCGTGACCATGTTGCCGATGTTGAGGTCGGAGGCGAAAGCAATCGCTTCCCAGATCGAGCCTTCCGCCACTTCGGCGTCGCCCAAGATGGTCACCGCGATATTGTCGCGTCCATCCATACGCGCGGCCAACGCCATGCCCGCCGTTACACCCATAGCGTGGCCGAGCGAGCCGGTGTTCCAATCCACGCCCGGCAGCGAGACGTCGAGCTGCGCGCCGAGGCCGCCGTCCTCCCCGTAGGTCGCCATGCGCTCGCGCGGGAAGAACCCCATGTCGATGAGAATGGCGTAAAGCGCCAGACAGGCGTGGCCTTTGCTGAGGATGAAGCGGTCGCGCGCCGCACCCTGCGGGCTCATCGGATCGACGCGCAAGATGCCGCCGTAATACAGCGCCACCAGCAGATCGGTGCAAGAGTAGGTGCCGCCGAGATGGCCCTTTCCTTTTGCGACAGTGTACTCAAGCGCGTGCAGACGGATGCGCCGTGCGTGAGCTTCAAGATCGCTGTAGTTCATATGGGCTCAGCTCGACAGCGCGGTTTCGAGATAGGGCTGCACGATGACCTGCGTGCTATCGCAGACCACCTCGACAAACACCGGACCGTCCTTGGCGATGATCTCGCGCAGCTGTTGGTCGATCATGTCCGACTTCTCCATGAGCACAAACGGCAAGTCGAAGGTCTCGGCGACTTTCTTGAGATCGAGCATCTCGGCGCCGGTGTCGTCGTCGGACCCGATGCGCCGGCCCTCGAAGAAAGAATCCTGCCAGTTGCGCATGGACGCATAACCGCCGTTGTTGATGACGAACAGTTTGACGTTGAATTTGTAGTAGCTCAGCGTCTTGAGCTCCTGGATGTTGAGTTCGAGCGAGCCGTCGCCGGTGACGGCGAGCACCTGTCCGTCGGGCCTGGCCACGGCCGCGCCGATGGCCAGCGGAATTGAAAGGCCCATCGCGGCATAGGCGCCCGAGGTGATCTCGCGGTGGCCTTTTTCAAAGTGATAAACCTGTCCGCCGACATAGAAGTTCGAGCCGGCGTCGGTGGTCAGGACGTGGCGCTCGGTCGCCGCGGCGTCGAGGCGCGACATGAAATAATAAAGGTCGATCGGATCGCGCTTCTGCTCGGGCTTGAGCATCGGGTTTGCGGACTTAAGCCGCTGACACTCCGTAAGCCAGGCGGACCAATCCGGCAGCTTGACGCCCTTGAGGCCGGCGAGAAGCTGTTCGAGGAACACCTTGACGTCGGCGCGGATCGGCACATTGAGGCGATTGTTGTGAAGCGCGATCTCGGAAGGGTCGATGTCGACCATCACCACGGCGGCATCGGGCGCGAAATGCTCGAGGTTGGTGCCGGCCAGCGACACCGCCAGGCGCGTGCCCAGGGTGATCACCAGATCGGGCTTGGCGAGCAGCGGCTTGGAATACTTCATGCCGCGCCGGCCGACGTGGCCCATGTTGAGAGCGTGCGAGAAAGGCAGGATGTCCTGACCCAAACGCGCGAAAGCCACAGGTGCGTTCAGTTGCGCGATGAGCTGCTTGAAAGGTTCGAGCGCCTTGCCCTGGCGCAGGCCCTGACCGCCCAGGATCAGCGGGCGCTTGGCCTTGGCGAGCAGAGCGATCACTTTCTCAATCGCTCCGCCAGCCGGCGCCGTGGGCTCGAGCAACGGCGTATAGCCGCGCAGTTTTTCGGGATCGATCTCGGCGTACTGCATGTCCATGGGCACGTCGATCCACACCGGCCCGGGCCGGCCGGTGGTGGCGAGGTGGTAGGCCTTCTCCATGTGGTAGCGCGCACTCTCCGGTGATTCGATGGTCACCGCGTACTTCGTCATCGGGGCTACGATCGGGATGATGTCGATGCCCGCCGTACCGAAGGAGCGCACGCCGCGCGCTTCCTCGCGTTGGGGAATCTGATCCGAAGGCGCTTGGCCGGAAATAATCATGATCGGCGCGGAATCAACCCAAGCCTCGGCGAGGCCGGACACCGCGTTGGTCGAGCCGGGGCCGCTGGTCACACAGACCACACCTAAACGGCCCGTCAGGCGCGCGAAGCTTTCGGCCATCATTGGGGCGGCGGCTTCGTTGCGCGCGCAGTAATATTTGATGGTGGGTTGCTGGGCGATGGCGTCGTTCATGTACATCGCGCCATTGCCCGTGAGCAGGAAGAACCGATCCGCCCCCCGCTCCGCCAAGAATTTCATCATATAGTCGGCAACACGCATCGCGATCGCTTCCCCCGCCATCGTCGCTAACGCGGGCATTCTACACAGGAATCAAAGGGTTGTCTTGTCCTTCGCCTCAGCGCATTAAGGCGTTTTTACGCCCTCGCGCGCGCTGATCTCAGCCCCGACCGCGGCACAGAACTCCACCAGCGCGGCACAGCCGGCATAGAGTTCATCCTCTCTGCCGCTGAGGCAGATGCGGACGTAGAAACGCCCCGACGGTCCGAAGCCGGTGCCTGGGCAGACGCACACGGCCCGCTCGTGCAGGAAACGCTTGGTGAAGGTTTCGCTGTCGAGGCCGGTGCGGCTGATATTGAGGTAGATGTAGATCGCGGCATTGGGCCGCACGAAGCTGAGCCACGGCGAAGGCCGCAGGATGGCCGTTACCGCTTCGATGCGTCCTTCGATAATGGCGTTGATGCGCCCGGCCTGACGCGCATAGCCATCGACGAGATAACGCGCGGCGGTCAACTGCAGCGGTTTGGGCAGGCACGAGTAGAACAGCGAATTGTAGTCGGCGACCTTGCCGACGATGGTGGCATCGCCGACGACGCAGCCCACGCGCAACGCCGGAGCGGCAGCGTCTTTGGACAGCGAGTAAACGTAGAAGGTCGTGGGGCGATGATTGGGGCGCCGCGGCCGTTCGCCGTAGACGAGATTCTTGTAGGTCTGGTCGATGATCAGGGCCACACCTCGCTCGTCGCACAGCGCCGCCAAACCTTCCATGATCTCGGAGGAATGGGCGATGCCCAGCGGGTTGGAGGGATTGTCGATGATCAGCACGCGAACCTTAGGGTCGGCGTCCATGCGCGCGCGGATCTCAGCAAGGTCCGGCGCAAAGCCTGCTTCCTCGCGCAGCGGGAAGAAGACCGGCGTCAGGTCGTTGAAACGGATCGCCAGCTGATAGGTCGAGAAGGCCGGATCCGGCAGGAGCACGCTGTCGCCCTCGTCGCACAGCAGCGCCAACAGCTGCGAGATCGCGGCGTTCGCGGGCGTGACCACCACGTTTTCGCGGTGGAACGGGAAGCCGTACTCTTCGGCATATTTCCGGGCCAGAATATCACGTAGCGCCGGCTCGCCGGCGGAAGGGCTATAGCCAAACGACGCGGTGAGGGAGCGGTCTTCGCGGATCAGCCGCTGGAGTTCCGGGTCCATCAGCGAGCTGGTGTCGCCGATCTCCAAGTGAATGACCGGCTGGCCTAGGTTCTCGATGTGCTGCGCCTCGGCGAGAACACGGAACATCGGCTGCGGCTGAATGCGGCCCGCGCGGCGAGACAGTTTCAACATCGAACGTCCTGAGAGTTGCCCTACCCGGGCCAGGATAGCTTCCAATTCCCTAAGATTTGGTTTGTAGGTCCCGGCGGCGTTCGTCAAACCCCTTGGAAACCGTGCAAAATATGGGTTTTTTACTTCTTTTCCACGGCCAGCGGGTGCGCCTGATACCAGGCGAGCGTGCGCGCCAGGCCGTCGCCGATGGCCACCTTGGGCTGCCAGCCGAGCACGCGCTTGGCGCGGTCGATGTTGATCAGACGCTTGGGAATCATGGTCGGCTTGTCGGTCAGGTACTTCACCTGGGCGTCTTCGTAACCCGCCGCCTTCATCAAATGACCGAGCACGTCGCGGACCGTCACCGAATTGCCGCCAGCGATATTGATCGGATCATAGCCGTCGATCTTCTCAAACGCCGCCAGCATGCCGTCGATGAAGTCGGAAATGTAGACGAAGTCCTTCAAGTCCTTGCCGTCGCCCCAGACCTCGAGCGGGCTTTGGCGTTCGGCGACTTTGCGCACCAGCGCCGGGATCACGTGCGACGTGGCCCACTCGAAGTCGTCATACTCGCCGTAGATGTTGCCGGGCCGCACCACGCAGGTCTTCATCGGCTTGGCGATCTTCTTGTCGTACATCTCGCAGACAATTTCAGTGAAGCGCTTCATCCAGGCGACGATGTGGTACTTCTCGTAAAATTCGTCGATGCAGTCCTCTTCCTTCACGGCATAGTCGGTCAGTGGATAGACCGTGTTCGACGAGAGAAAACAGAACTTCTTCACGCCGGCCTTGTAGGCGGCGTCCAGCATTGACACGTTCATGATGACGTTCGGGGTCAGGTGCACCAGCGGCGTGGTCGCCATGACGCCGGCGCCCGAGGTGTTGGCCGCGCACATGAAAACATAGTCCTGACCGGCGCAGACCTTCTCGCAATCGGCGGCGTTCAGCAGCTCCGCGCGGATGAAGGCTACGCGGGGATCTTTGATCTGCGGTTCCTTTTTGTGGATGGTCGCGGTGACTTGCGCGCCCAGATCGAGCAAGCGGAGAATCAGATTGGTGCCGACAAAACCGGCGCCGCCCGTGACCAATACCTTGGCATTCTTGAACATTGTGCCTCGTTTTTCCCGTGCGAGTGTGCGAAGAGAAGCGAGAGATACAGAGGGGGCGCTGCCGCGTCAATCCGCCGCGCGGCCAGGCCTTTCCCGTTCAAAAACTGTTGGATGAATCATGATCAAAGACGACGTGCTCAAGAGTTTTGACAAGAAGAACGTGCTGATCACGGGTGGTACGGGTTTGATTGGCCGCGAGATCGCGAAAATGCTCTGCGACGCCGGCGCGAACGTCCGCATCGTTTCCCTCGACAAAGTGATCGTGGACCCGCGCGCCGACCACGTCATCGGCGACCTGACCGATTTCCGCTTCTGCAAGGATGCCACCAGCGGCATGGACTTCGTGCTGCAGGTTGCGGGGATCAAGGGCTCGATCGAGGTCACCAAGACCAAGCCCGCGAGCTTTTTCGTGCCTTTGATCATGATGAACACCAACCTGCTCGAGGCGGTACGCCTCAACAAGGTCCAGAAAGCCGTCTACACCAGCTCCATCGGCGCCTACGCCAGCGCCGAGGATTTTTCGGAAGACCAGAACGCCGACGGTCCGCCGATGGACATGTTCCCGGGCTGGGCCAAGCGCATGGGCGAGCTGCAGGTCCAGGCCTACAAGATCCAATACGGCATGGAAAATATCGCCATCGTGCGCCCCAGCAACGTTTATGGCCCGGGCGACAACTTCGATCCCAAGAACGCCATGGTGATCCCGACCTTGATGTCGCGCATCATGAACAAGGAAGACCCGGTGGTGATCTGGGGCGACGGCTCGGCGGTGCGCGATTTTGCCTACAGCCGCGACGTCGCCGAAGGCACGGTACTGGCCCTCCATCACGGCACGCGCGGCAGCTTCGTCAACCTCGGCGCGGGCGAGGGCTACACCATCAAGCAGTTGGTCGAGACTCTGCGCAGTTTCCTCGACTTCAACTATCAGTTCGACACCACCAAGCCGGCGGGCTTCCCGCGCCGCGTGATGAACATCGACCGCGCGCGGGAATGGATCGACTACAATCCGACCACGTCTCTGCGCGAAGGCCTGGAACTGACCTGGAAGTGGTTCAGCGCCAACCGCGATGAATATCTGCGCAAGCAGAACTATTTCGCGGAGAGCGATGCGCCAAAAAGCTAGCGGGTGCCGAACTTGCCTGCGCGCGGTGTAACGGCCTTACCGGTGTACAGCGAGACCGCGTGGGCAAGGGTGGCAAAGGACATGATCAACAGCATCAGCATGATAAAACGGTAGGGGATCATTCGGACATCTCCGATGACCCGAGGCCTACGTTCCTGCCAAATGCACACGCCCATCAGTGTCAGGAAGGTGCCAAGCAAAATCAGGGTAACAGTCAGATTCATCTCTTCTCGTCTCCAGCACGTCTTTGGCTATTTCACGCGGTAAGTTTCGGATTTGATCGGCGGTTCACCGGGATCGCCCGGCTGCCAGGCTGTGAGGCCCTTGTCGATGAGGACGCGCACATTGTACTGGGCGGTTTGTGATTTCAACTGCCCGCCCTGACGGTAACAATAGGCCGCCTTCTCATAGTCGACTTTAAGGTTGCCGAGCCCTTTCTCATACATGTACCCGAGTTCGACATAGGCGTCCGACGCACCGCCGGCCGCTGCAAGGCTGAAGTTCGGCAAGGCTCTCTCCCAGCTGGGCACAAGGAAACCGCGGCCTTTCGCGGTCATTTCACCCACCCAATAACTTCCGTTGGGATGGCCGTGCTCGCCGGCGCGCTTGAACAGGTCGAACGCGCGCGCTTCGTCCTTTTCGACGCCAGCCCCGCTCATGTAGGCCACGCCTAACAGATACTCGCCCATGACGTGGGATTTGTTGGCGGACTTCTGAAAGTATTCAAGGGCTTTCTTAATGTCTGGGGCGACGTCTGTCGTGCCGTCGGCGCCGGCGTATCTGAGGCCCACGAGCGCTTGCGCTCCCGCATCGCCCTTGTCGGCGAGGCGCTTAAGCTCGGCAAAGTTGAGGGCGTCGATCTTGGCATCGATCAGCAGGGGATAAGTCGCTTGCGCCGCCGGGCAGTGCTCGGCGGTCGCCGCCGCACTCTCAAGAGCCGCAAAGAGGCTGGCCGTACAGGCGGCCAGTACAAAAAAGCGGGAGGGTTTCACGGAACGCCTACTCCGGACGGTTTTTGATCATGACTTCACCAGGCTGATTTTTTTCGTCCACCTTGACCACCGGGACATCGCGCGCCCATTCGCCGAGGCGGTTCTTGAACGCGTCAAGGACCGCACGCGACTGCTCGGGTCCGTCGATGATGTAGGGCGTGAGCATGATGATCAGTTCCGTGCGCGTGGTGTTGATCGACTCGTTTTTGAAAAGGCTGCCCAATATGGGGATGTCCTTGAGGTACGGCACGCCGTTGCTGCCGGTGTTGGCGTTGTTGGTCGTCAAACCGCCGAGCAGCGCGGTTTCACCGTCGGCGATGGATAATGTGGTCTGAATGCTGCGCTGCTGGATGATAGGACTGTCGATGTTGGAGACATCGTTGATCGCCGCCGAACTGACCTCCTGGGAGATCGTCAGTTCGATACGCCGGCTCGAATTGATGGTCGGCTTGATGTTCAAGAGAATACCGGTGGTGCGGTACTGCACGTCCTGAAGGATGTTGCTGGTGCCGCCGATCGCGCCGTTCGGCGCGGTCTGCTGGGTGGTGACAATCGGAACCTGGCTGCCGACCTGGATGCTGGCGGCCTGGCCGCTGGTGGTCACCAGGCGCGGCGTCGACAGCACGGTGACGCGACTGTTGGTCGCCAGGGCATTGACGCTCGCGTTGATCTGCCCGTTGCTGCGCAGCAGCGTGGCGATGAGCCCGGAGGTGGAGCGGATGGTGTTGCGGTTGGGGAGGTCGGGCAGCCCGTCGTCGAAGCCCAAGATGACGCCCAGGCTTTCGGTCTTGTCGAGCGTGACTTCGGCGACGGTCGCCTCGATCAGGACTTCAAGCGGCGG
>CANKHC010000012.1 GCA_947481595.1 Fidelibacterota bacterium | reverse complement strand
CGCATGCGACGGATGGTTGATCAGCATATTTCTCATAATACGAATGTTGTGCATCCCGCCGTCGGCTTCGATCGGGTTGTCGTGACTGGCGCTGATGTAGTTATTGAGGAAGTCGATGGCGACCGGACGGCGGTCCCAATATTCCTGCGTCGGATATTTCGCGCCCGCGACCTGGCCCGCCGCGCCGGCTACCGAGCCGTCAGGGTTACCATAAGTCTCGATGTCGATGCCGTCGTGGAAGTTCTCGACGTGGTTATAGGCGATCACGTGGCCCGGCCCATAAACCTTTACCGCCACGTATGAGCCCATCACCGGCGGGAAGACCTGACCGTCGACTTTATCAAAGCGGCTCCAGAGGTCGGGCTGGAACCATCCGATCATGTGTTTGGGATCGTTGCGGCCGTAGAAATAGTTGTCCGCGATGTAGAAGTTGCTCGAACCGGAGTAGTTGGTCCAAACCCCTTCGCCGACGTTCTCGAACTTGGAACGCTTGACCGTCAGGCCTTTGGATCCGGCGATAAACTGGATGCCGGCCAGGATGGCGACGTCGGAGTTACGGAAAGTGATGCCTTCGAAGTAATTGTAGTCGGCGGCCTGCACGTTGAAGAGCACGCCGTTCATCGCGCCGTCGAAGATCACTTCGCCGTCGCCGGCGGCCTTGATCGCGATCGGCATCTCCGCCGTGCCGTCGGCGGTCAGGTAATAGGTGCCGTCCTGCGGCACGGTCCGGTTGACGGCCGGGTTGTTGGTGTACTCAAGCCGGTTGTACTTGTAGAGGCCGGCATGCACGAGGATGGTGTCGCCTGCGCGTACCCGCGGGCGGCCTGCGGTCGCCCAGTCGGTGCCGGCGCAGGTGAAGTTATAGGCGCACATTAGGCCTTCGAACGAAGGCTCCAGCTTCGCGCCTTTGAACCCGTGCGGATAGACGTGGAACACGCGCCCGCCCGGATACGGCATCGGTTCGGGGCGAGTGCGCACGGTCATGGTCCTGGTCTCAGCGTTGAGCCCATCAGGGTCCTTCATCGTGAAGCGCGTCTCATAGGCGGTGTCCGGCTCCAGGTCGAGAATGCTGCCGGCGAACATCGGCGGCACGATCACGTCCAACTGGTCGGAATTGGTGATGCGCTCGCCGCCGGCGCGCAGCATCGGCAAGCCGGCTTTCCAATCCTTCGCTCCCTGCTTGCGATAGGAGACTTCCACCACGGAATTGCGATTGGCATCGCCTTCGATGAACCATTCGAAACCGAGGTTCTCCAGCGTCGGCGGATCAATCACGAACTCGCCGGGGCGGACAATGTTGGGATTGGGCGGTGGCGCCTGTGGCGCGGGCTGGGCGAGGGCTGTGCCCACGCTGGAGGCCAAGCTCAGTGAAAAACCAATGGCAAGCGCGCGCGAAGCAATCCGTGGCATGGAAAGTCCCCCCTAATGGCCGTTGTACAAGGGGATGCTACGCCTCCTGCTGCCCGAAAGGATGTCATATTTCCGCGAGCATCGCATCGCGGAAAACAATCCCGAGTATTTACATATTTATATCAACGGGTTATGTGAAATGTAAGGGCAAGGGACGCCGCCCGCCCCCACGATGAGGATGTTGAAAATCCTCCCCCAGCGCCGGTAGATATGAGGAAGATCTGCGTCTATATATACGGGCCCCCAGGGGATATAGCTTTGGGGCGATGCTTTTATCTTGGGAGACGTCATGAAAATCCGCAGCCGCCTGATTGGAAGTCTTTTCTCGGCCACCGCCTTGGTCGCCGTATCCGCGCCGGCCTTCGCTGAGTCGCGCAGCTATGTCGTGAGCATGTTTGCTCCGGCCTCCTACAACAAGGACGGCGACTGCTCGAAGGGCGTCAACATCCCGGTCGGTGAGCAATACGAACTCGACCTTCTGGCCGCTGGTTACAGCAAGGACCAAGTGGCGCACCTCAAGACCACCGTCGACGACACCACGATGTTCGGCGGCTACAACACCCCGTGGGCGCGCGCGGTCATCTTCCGCGGCAAGGTCAACGGCAAGCAGGTCAATGCCTGGGTCAACCCGGCCTCGGCGATCGATCCCGGCCTGCACATGATCGACGGCCCGACGGCGGTCGGCTTCGACCTCGACGGCAAAGGCGCCGATCAGCCCACCGGCTTCGAAGACCCGTTCACCAAGGTCAAGGGCGTCGATAACCAATTCTTCCGCGCCACCGGCTGCCAGACCGTGTTCCGCGGCGACGACAAGATCACCCCCGGCGCCTATCTGTCGGCTTGGGAAGTTATCAAGGGCGGCATGCCCGCTTGGCTGATCACTCTCACCGGTGAAGACCTCAGCAAGGACGGCGATGTCACCGTCACCTTCGACGTCGCCGTTGAGCACGTCGAGCGCGATGCACAGTCGAACGTGCTGCGCGACATGACCTTCCGCGTCAACACCGACCCGCGCAACCACCACGAGCTGGCCGGTCAGATCAAGAACGGCATGGTCACCCTGAAGTCGCCCGGCTACATCCTGGCCGTCTTCGGCGAGGAAATGGCCTATCCGAAGGTCCAGCTGGACAAGGCCCAGGTCCGCTTCGAATTCAAGCCGGACGGCTCGCTCCGTGGCGTCATCGGCGGCTACCAGCCGTGGAAAGATACGCTCTCCAGCGGCAACCAGGCCAACATGGGCTCCGACTGGGTCGGCGTTTATTGGAACCTGCGCCGCTCGGCCGATGCCAACCCGGATCCGAAGACCGGCGAGAACCGCGACATCTCGAACGCCTACTTCGTCGATGCTGTTCCGGCCTTCGCCGTGTCCATGACCGGCCCCAAAGGCAAGAAGACGGCCAGCCGCTAATCTCGGCTGACACTGAAATGCAGAAGGGCGGTCCGCAAGGACCGCCCTTTTTGTTTGGTTTTATTCCTCCCCCTGAAAGGGGAGGGTTAGGGAGGGGTCGTTTTCTCTTACGCCGGCCCCAGCAAGGCCAAGCCACTGCCATCAGGATCGGTGGCCAGCACGATGTTGATTTCCTTGCCCGCAGGGCCTGCGGTGATCTTCGTATCGTCGCGCACGGTCCCGCCGTTGGCTTTGATGACCCCGGCGACGCGGCTCACGCTATCGACCCTGAGCGAGATGTGGCTGAGCCCCTGTGCGCGCGCGGTGCGCTTCGGCGGAACGTCCTGGTCTTCGATGCACAGCAGTTCCAGAGTCATGCCGTCCTTCTTCAGGCTGATGCTCGAAATCTTGCCCTTGGTCTGATACAGCGTCAGCGCGCGCGGGCTGCCGGCTTCACCCACGGGTAATTTCGTCACATTGCCGGCGTCGAAACCCAGCGCCTGATAGAACTTCACCGAGCGTTCGAGATTCGTGACGAACGTCGCCAGCAGGGCGAACGACGTCCCGGCCGCACCCAGCGCGCCACCGGCCGGCGGTCCCTCGGCGGCTTTGGCGGATTGCGCACCCGCCGCCCAGGCAGCGACCGCCGCCATCCCGCCCGTCAGCCGCTGCAAAAGGCGGCGCCGGCCCAAATTCTGCGTTTCCGTCATGGGGATCTCCCTAAGGATGAAGCTGTTTCAGGACGCCGACGACGCGCAGCTGGTCGGCCTCGGTCATCTCGGAATAGCTCGGCAAATTGATCGCGCGCATCGGCAGGTCATAGCTCACGCGGTTCTCCGGCTTGGCCTTGAACATCGGCAACGAGCTCAAAGGACAAAAGAACACCCGCGCATCGATGCCCGCCGCGACAAAGGCTTTCAGCATCTGCTCCTGCGTCACGCCGGACTCCTTTGAGAATACGGCACTCGGCATCCAATAGCCGTTCACGGTTCCGGGAGGCTCCGGGTTCAGGGCGATGTGGCGCAGGCCTTTCAGGGCCTCGGCATAAAACTGAAACACCCGCCGTTTGCCGGCGATCAACTCCGCGCGGCGCTCCATTTGGGCGCAGCCGATGGCCGCTTGCACGTTGGAAAGCCGGTACTTGTAGCCGACGACTTCCGGAAAGAACTGCTTATTCTGGCCGGGCAGGCGGCCGTGGTTGTTCAGCGCCTGGACCATGGAATGCAGCGCCTGGTCATTGGTCACCAGCATGCCGCCTTCGCCCGTGGTGACGGTCTTGGTGCCGTGAAAGGAAAACGTCGCAAAACGCCCGACGCTGCCGACCTGCTTGCCGCGCCACTGCGACCCAATTGCCTCGGCGGCGTCTTCGATGAGGATGAGGTTGTGGCGCCGGCAGATGTCCGCCAAGCGGTCCAGATCACAGACATTGCCGTAAAGATGCACGGCGATCACCGCTTTGGTGCGCGGCGTGATCGCGGCTTCGACGCGCGCCGGGTCGAGGCACCAGGTATCCGGCAGGATATCGACAAAGACCGGCGTGGCCCCCAGATGCACAACAGGTGCGACCGAGGCGATCCAGTTGACGTCGGCGATGATGACCTCGTCACCTGCGCCGATGCCCAGCGCAGCCAGACCCAGATGCAGTGCACCCGTACAGCTCGAGGTCGCCGCGGCATACTGGGTGCTGGTGAACTCCCGGAACGCGCCTTCAAACCGGTAGATGTAGTCGTAGCACTTCGGCCCCCAGCCGGTGCGTACGGCCTCGGTGGCATAGCTCACTTCGAGTTCCGTGATCGAAGGCCGCGTATAGCTGATCTTCGTCAGGGTCATTTCAAAACGTCATGCGGTTGGGTCAAAGGTTTGCAGGGCAGGGATGGCGACGGCGAACTTCGCCTTCCAGGCCGATGTGAAGCGCAGTTGCTGCATGATCTCGTTTTTGATGTTCCACGGCAAAATAAAAATCCAACCCGGGCGCTCGCTGGCGATCCGCTCGGGGTGCAGCACGGGAATCCGGCTGCCGGGCAGGTATTTGCCCTGTTTGGAGGGACTGGCATCGGCCACCCACGGCAACAGGTCAGGACCCGCGCGCGCGAAATTGAGGAGAGTGTTGCCCTTGGCCGCCGCCCCGTAGGCACAAATGCTTTGTTTCCGCGACTTCACCTCGGTCAGGAATCGCACCAACCCGTCGCGCGCGGCATTTGCTCTTGTTTGCAAGCCCTCGTAAGCCGCACGGCTCTGAAGTCCGGCAGCGGCTTCCAGGCTGCGCACGGATGTCAGGCCCGCCCCATCGCGCTGCGAGCCCGTATCCGCGCGCTGCAGGAAAAGCCTCAAGCTGCCCCCATGCGTCGGCAGCAATTCCACATCGAATACGCGCAGCCCATGGCGCGCCAGCAGATGCTCCGCCGCTGCCAGGGACCAATAGGAATAGTGTTCATGATAGATGGTATCGAACTGGTTCTCGCGGATCAGAGATAGGATGTGTGCCACCTCGATGGTCGCGACACCGGTCGGCTTAAGGACCGTCGCAATCCCGGCGGCAAAGTCATTCACATCCGGGACGTGGGCGAAAACGTTGTTGGCGGTCAGCAGATCAACCTGCCGCCCTTTGCTGCACAGTTCAGCAGCCAATGTCTGCCCAAAAAACGCGGTGATGATGTCGAGCCCCTTGGCCCGCGCCGCCGTCGCAGTGCTCAGCGTCGGTTCGATTCCGTAATTGGGAATCCGGCGCTCCTGAACGTATTGCAGCAAGTAGCCGTCGTTGGCGGCCACCTCCAGCACCAGACTCGCGCCGTTCAATCCAAAGCGCGCCACCATCGCATCGACGTAGGATTTCGCGTGAGACAGCCAGGTGCTCGAGGTCGAGCTGAAGTAGGCATAATCCTTGTCGAACAACACATCGGCGGCGACGACGTCTTCGGTCTGCACCAGCCAGCAGTTTTCACAAACGCCAATCCGCAGCGGCAGCCAGGCTTCTGTTTTGTGCAGGTCCGCCGCCGTCAAATAGGCGTTGGAAGGCGGCGCCGTGCCTAGATCAAGGACGGTCGCGGTCATCTGCCGGGCGCAACTGCGGCACTGCATGAGGTTCAGGCGCCGCCGCGCATGTAATCAGCGATTTGCGCCATGGTGAAGGCCCGCATCGATCCGCCGGCCCGCGCGGCGTCATACCAGCGCGCGGTTTCGCTCAAAGCTTTGTCGAGCGGCCACGCCGGGTGCCAGCCGAGACTGTGCGCACGCGAACTGTCGAGCCTCAGGACCTGGGCCTCTTTCATGCCGGAGTTATCGGCCTGATGAACAACCTTGCCGCCGCAATGACGCGCAATGGTTCCCGCGACGGTCGCGACCGAGGCGTGGCTTTCCGCACCCGGCCCAAAGTTCCATTCGGCAGGCATATCGCGCCCTTTCGCCAGGCGCTCCGCCAGCAGGAGATAACCGTAAACCGGCTCAAGAACATGTTGCCACGGCCGCACCGCCTCGGGATTGCGCAGCGTGACCGGCTCACCCTTGTTGAAGGCGCGGATGCAATCGGGCACCAACCGGTCAGCGCTCCAGTCGCCGCCGCCGATGACATTGCCGGCGCGGGCCGTGACCGTCGGTGGAAGCGCGGGAAGGGAGCCTCCCGCCGGAAAGCTCGCCTTGTAAGCATGGGTGACGATTTCGGCGCCGGCCTTGCTGGCGCTGTAAGGATCATCTCCGCCCAGGGCGTCGCCCTCGGCGAAGGAGTACGTTTTGCCGTCATTGCGGTAGCACTTGTCGCTGGTCACTACGACTGCCGCCTGCACGCCGGACACCCCGCGCAGCGCTTCGAGCAGGTGGGCGGTGCCCATGACGTTGGTCGCAAAGGTCTCGAGTGGATTGCGGTAGGACTCACGCACCAAAGCTTGGGCTGCGAGGTGGAAGACGATTTCAGGTGCCGCGTCCTTTACGGCCCGCTCAAAAGGGGCCCGATCGCGAATGTCGCCGCGATGATCGCCGGCCAGCGCGCGCGCAACCTCAGCCTGGCTGAAAAAATCGGGTGTCGTGGAAGGTTCCAGGGCAAAGCCTGTGACGCGTGCACCGAGGTAGTGCAAACACAGCGCCAGCCAGCCGCCTTTGAAGCCGGTGTGGCCGGTGACAAAAACGCGCCGCCCTGCCCAGAACGCAGGATCTAGTCCCATACTTTCCACGACGCTTGGCCGGACTTCCACAGATCCTCGAGGTGATCCCTGTCGCGCTGCGTGTCCATGGCCTGCCAGAAGCCATCGTGCTGGAACGCCCGCACCTGATCATCGGCCGCCAGGTGCTCGAGCACATGCGTTTCCCAGCTGCTGCGGTCGCCCTCAATGTGGTCAAGCACGCGCGGGGACAGCACAAAGAACCCGCCGTTGATCCAGCCGACATCGCCCCTGGGCTTTTCGACGAAACGTTTGACCTTCACCCCATCCAGGTCGATGGCGCCGTAGCGTCCCAAGGGTTGCACGGCGGTCAGCGAAACCATGCGGCCATGACTGCGGTGGAATGCGATCGAAGACTTGATATCGACATTGGCGACGCCGTCGCCGTAGGTCATGCAAAAGTCGTCGTCGCCTACATACTCGCGCACACGCTTCAAACGCCCCCCGGTCAGGGTCTGCAATCCCGTTTCCACCAGGGTCACTCGCCAAGGCTCACGCGCCTTTTGGTGGAATTCGATGGTATCCTTGCCAAGGTCAAAGGTCACATCGGCGCTGTAGAGCGCGTAATTGGCGAAAAAGTCTTTGATCACGTGACCTTTGTAGCCCAGGCAGACGACGAAATCGGTCAACCCATGGGTCTCGTAGATCTTCATGATGTGCCACAGGATCGGCCGCCCGCCGATTTCGATCATCGGCTTGGGCCGCAGATGAGTTTCCTCGGCCAAACGGCTGCCAAGCCCTCCGGCAAGAATGACGACTTTCATTTAACGCGGCCCCGCTTTGACGCCCTCATCGGGCTGGCTCCAAGGTGCTATTGTCGGCTCTGCATCGTAAACGGGCCGTAAACTAGATATTTACGGCGATACAGCAGTTTAGCCAATATGTCCCAGACCTATACCCTCTCGCCCGCCCAAATCCACCAGTTTGAAGCCGACGGTTTCCTGCTGATAAAGGATTTCTACGATCTCAAGGGCGAAATCCTGCCCATCCAAAAGAGCATCTACGACATCATTTGCCTGATCGCGGCCGACCACGCCCCGGGTTTGGAGCTGCCCCCTTTTAGCCCTGCCACCTTCGATGCCGGCTATCAGAGGCTGATCGCCCGCGACCGCCGCTTGGGTGGGATGGTGTACGACGCCGCCAAGCAGCTCCCAGCCTTCATGCGCCTGTTGGCTTCGGAAAAGCACGAAGCCGTCCTACGCCAGCTCCGCAAGTCGAATGCCCCCGGCATCGCCGCCGGCGGCTACGGCATGCGCATCGACAACCCCGGCGAAAGCCGCTTCAACTCGATCTGGCACAACGACTACTTCTCGCAGCTTCGCAGCCGCAGCGGCGTGGTGTTCTGGGCCTCGCTGGTCGACCTGACCCCCGAGATGGGCCCGGTCATCCTCTGCAAGGGCTCGCACCAGGAACCGCTAATCCGCTTCCGCCAGGTTCTGCCCGATCAAAAGCTCGGCACCGGCAGCTACCAGGAGATTTCCAACTCATTCCATATCCACGAGCTCGAGCGGCTGATGGCACGTTACCCGCAGGTCACGCCTGTTCCCGCCGCCGGCGATCTCCTGCTGATCGATTTCCTGACGATCCATACCTCCGGCAACAATGTCAGCCAGCGCTCGCGCTGGACTATGCAGATGCGCTGGTTCGCCTTCGACGACGAGAGCGGCCGCAAGATCAAATGGGTGGGGTCCTTCGCCGCCGGCACCGACTTCCGCGAAATCCACCCCGAGATGATCGCCCATGACTAAGGTTTCCCCCTGCGTCGTCTGCGCAGCTCCCCTGAACGCACCGCTCTATGCCACCCATCGCGGCACGGCGCTGACGTCCTTGGGCGAACCTATTGCCGGCAATATCGCGGTTTTCTTTTGCGACCGCTGCGGTCATGCGCAAGGTGCGGGCGTCGCCGAGGTGGCGCAGTTTTACAGCGACGACTACCACATCCTCACCGCCAATGCCGACGAGGACGATCTCTACGAAATGAAGGACGGCTTGCCCGTCTTTCGTTCTGTGCATCAGCTCGCAACTCTGCTGGCCAAGGTTGACGTCCCGCAAGGGGCGCAGGTCCTCGACTACGGTTGCGCCAAGGCAGCGACACTGAAGCGCCTGGTTTCGGCGCGGGCCGATATCAAAGGTCACGCCTTTGACGTCAGCGACCGTTACCGTTCGTTCTGGCAGGCTTTCCTCCTCGAGGATGCACAAGCCACCTTCACGCTCCCCGACACATGGGCCAAGAAATTCGACGTGGTGATCTCCTTCTTCGCCTTTGAACATATTGATGCGCCGGGGCAGGCCCTTGCCGACATCCGCCGCGTCATCAAGCCGGGCGGGACCGTCTACCTCATTGTGCCCAACGC
The DNA here is from genome assembly GCA_947481595.1 of Fidelibacterota bacterium. Lineage (GTDB taxonomy): Bacteria > Pseudomonadota > Alphaproteobacteria > Rhodospirillales > Rhodospirillaceae > SHVO01. The sequence goes on along the minus strand of CANKHC010000012.1, from coordinate 22,978 downwards.
GCTGTTCAATCCGGCCGATTTGGTGGTCATTGATCACGTCAACCACTTCATGCCGCCGTCCATCGAGGCGCTCCTGCGCCGGGGCGGATTTGAAGCGCTCGATATCGATCTCAAGGCTCACCATGGCGGCGTGGTTGTTGTAGCCCGCGCTGCCACGTCGTCCGAACCCGACTGGCTGCCCCCGGCCGCCGACGTCGAAGCCGTTCGGACCCGCGTTGAGAGCGATTGCGCCTATTGGCAGCGCTTGGACGAGGGCTTTGACCGGTTGGAGCAGGATCTGCGCGCGGAGTCCTTCGCCGTCTATGGCGCCGGCTTCTATGGCCGCTATATCGCAAACACGCTCCGCCGCCCGGAGCGCATCGCCTGTTTCATCGACCAGAACCCCTTTCTGCGCGGCAAGACGCTGATGGGCCGCGCTATCGTCGGTCCGCGCGACCTGCCGCCCGGCGTGAAAGACATCGTCGTCGGCTTGAATCCCAAGGTGGCGCGGGACATTATTTCCCGCGTTTCCGACCTGCCGCAAAACCAGTTCCATTTCCATTACCTGTGAAAATATGGACGACGTCACCGCCGCCTTGAAATCCCACTATGCGCGCGCCTTTGAAACGCACGGCGCCACCGCGCGCGGCGTTGACTGGGGTGCGGCCGACGACGTCGTGCTGCGCTATGAAAAGATGCTGGCGGTGATCGACCCCGCGCGCACGCCCGGGCGGGTGTCCTTGCTCGACGTCGGCGCCGGCTACGGCGGCCTTTGGCAGGCGATCAAACAGAAGGGCCTCCCCGTCGACTATTCCGGCATCGACGTCTGCGACAACATGATCGCCTGGGCGCGCACCCATCAGAAGGATGCGAGCTTCGCGGTGGCCGACGTGTTCACCGACGGCGCCGCTGGCTCGCACGACTATGTCGTCGCCAACGGCATCCTGACCCAAAAACTGGAAACCACGATCACGGCGATGGATGCCTTCGCCCAGAAACTCATTCGCCGCATGTTTGAGCTTTCCCGCGTCGGCGTCGCCTTCAACGTCATGACGACCAAGGTGAACTTCACCGCGCCCAACCTCTACTACCGCAACCCCGCCGAATTGCTGGCCTGGTGTCAGGCCGAGATCACGCCCAAGGTCAGGATCGACCACGCCTACCGCCTGTACGAATACACGATATACCTGTACCGCGGCTGAGCATGCGCATCGGCGTCCTTTCCTCCAGCGGCGGAAGCGTCTTGGCCGAGTGTCTCAAGGCTTGCCAAGGACGCCACCATTTCATCCTCGCCACCGACCGCGCCTGCGGCAGCGAAACAATCGCGCAAGCGTACAACGTTCCCTGTAAACGCCTGACCGGCCCCACCAACGCGGCGTTCAGCGATCAGGCCCGCGCGTGGTTCACGGAACAAGGTGGCGTCGATTTCATCCTGCTCTTTTACCTGCGCATCGCCACGCCGGCGATCACCGCTTGGGTGCCCACCTACAATCTGCATCCGTCGCTGCTGCCGGCGTATTCGGGCTTCAATGCCATCGACCGCGCGCTCGCCGGCCACAGCCGGGTCCTCGGGGCGACCCTGCACCTTGCGACCGCCGCGGTCGACAGTGGCCCGATCATCGCCCAGGCCTCCGCGCCCATCGCGCCCGGCGTCTCCAAGGCGACGGCAGCGAAGATCTCCTTTCTGCAGAAGACCTATTTGGCTTTTGTGCTCATCGACGTCCTGGAGCGTGGCGGTATGTCCGGCGCGCCTGCCGTCAATCCGGCACTGCCGCCTGGCCCCTTGCGCACGCACCTCGAACAGCTTTTCAAAACCGAGGGCCATGCGCATCTGCTCGCCGGCGCTGCGCCATGACCCGCATCGTCGTCTCGCAGCCGATGTTCTTTCCCTGGTCGGGCATCTTCGACCAGGTGCGCTTGGCCGATATCTTTGTGCACTATGACGACGTCGCCCTGCCACAGGGGCGCTCCTTCATGTCGCGCGTGCAGATCAAGACCCATGCCGGCAGTGACTGGCTGACCGCCCCCATCATGCGCGACGCCAAACTAATCGCGGGCGTTGCCCTCGACAACAGCCAGCGCTGGCGTGCCAAGCACATCAACACGCTGCGCCATGTCTATGCGGAAGCGCCTTTTGCCAAGGATATGATGGCCTTGGTCGAAGACATCTACAGCGCCAACCACACGCTGCTCGCCGATCTCAACATCGCCGCCATCGAAGGCGTCGCCGCCCGCCTCGGACTGGCGCCCAAATTCCTGCGTTCTTCCTCAATGGACGTGGGGTCGAGCAGCACGCAGAAACTGATCGAGATTTGCACGCGTCTCGGCGGCAAGACCTACATCACCGGCCACGGCGCTAGGAACTATCTCGACCACGAGTTGTTCGAAAAAAACGGCATTGCCGTCGAATATATGAGCTACGCTCTGGCACCTTACCCGCAGCTGCATGGGCCATTTACGCCCTATGTGTCGATGCTCGACCCATTGGCGAACCTGGGCGGCGGTGCGCGCGAGATCCTGACATCCAAAACCGTTTCCTGGAGGGAGTTCACCCATGACTGATGAAGTCGAAGCCTTTGCGCGCGAGAGGCGCGAGAACATCGCGAAAATGGGCAAGTCTTCGGCTTTGCGCGACCAGTCCATCGCCTGGATCAAGGACACGGCGCCCTTCAAATATTCCTATAACTTCACCTGGCTCGGCCGGCCGATCATCCAGTTCCCGCAAGACATGGTGGCGATCCAGGAACTGATCTGGACGGTACGCCCGCGTTACATCCTGGAAACGGGCATCGCCCACGGCGGCTCGCTGATTTTCCATGCCTCGATCCTTGAACTCTTGGGCGGGCAGGGGGATGTCGTCGGCATCGACATCGACATCCGCAGCCACAACCGCCAGGCCATCGAGGCCCATCCGATGAGCCGGCGCATAAAAATGATTCAAGGTTCTTCGATCGACGCCGCCACCGTCGCGCGGGCCGAGGCGATCATCGGCGAGGCCCAGCCGGTCATGGTGATTCTCGACTCAAACCACACCCACGATCACGTGCTCGCGGAACTCCGGGCTTACAGCAAGTTCGTGAAGCCCGGCAGTTATCTGATCGTGCTCGATACCGTGATCGAGGACATGCCCGCCGACATGTTTGCAGACCGGCCCTGGGGCAAGGGCAACAACCCGCGCTCGGCCGTGCAGGCCTTCCTCAAGGAGAACAGCCGCTTTGTCGTTGATGCGGGCGTCGATGCGAAGCTGCTGATTTCCGTCGGCCTCGGCGGCTATCTCAAGTGTATCGCCTAGCTCGCTATTCTGCGCGTGGGAGAAGTCCGCAGATCAATTTGCCGGCTTCGGAGATGTTCTTGATCGGCGTTTCGCTCAGATCGAAGGCGATCTGTACGCTGCGGTCCTCGGCGATCAGGTAACCCGGTTTCATCGTGCGGCCCTGCGCCACGGCTTGGGCGCAGCGCGCGCGCAACGCCGGTTCGCCAAATCCCAATTTCTGGCCGTAGGCGATCAACTCGGTGGTGGCGACGTCGCGAAGCTCCACGGGGATGCCCGTCAACTTGTCGATGCAATGCACCAGCATTTTCTGCGGGTTCAAGGTGACCGTGCGCCCCTTGGTTCCGATGTAGTCCTGCCATTCGAGAAGTATTCGCCATACGGAAATGTTGAAATGATCCTGGGTGAATTCCGGCAGATACCGGCGCAAGGGGCTCATATCTGCCAGACCACGGAACTCGTTTGCGGACTCGCTGCCCGCGCCGCCGATCCGAAATGACATGCCCGTGCTGTGCTTGCTGAAGCCCATGACCGACATCGGAAATGGGACAACCAAGTAGGACTCGGTAAAAGCCATATGCAGCAACCCGCTGCCCAGATCCGGTGACATGCCAAGGCAGTACTCACCGCACTGCGCTTTGACGCGTTCGATGACCCGCGTGCGCGTCAGGGCATGATACAGGCCCGGCGGGGAATAAGGATTTTGGATGTCTTCAAAGATGCCGCGCAGGGCTTCCGCCGAGGATTCCTTTTTCCCTTCCTTGCCGAAGTTGAACATTAGCAAGTTGGGCTCGGCGATGGCATCGGGCCAGCGGTAAAGCGCCGTCTTCCACGAAATCACTTCCGCATCCGGCTCGCGGCGCACAAGGTCGCGCATCGCCGGCATGAACGGGGACAGCAGGGAGTCATCATCTCCGATGACGATCACCCACTCGCCGGTGACGGCCTCCAGGCCGCGATGCCAATTGTCCGTCATGGACAAAGGCGTCTCGGAGCGCACCACTTTGACGCGCTGCCCCAGGCTCGCGAGATACTCGCGGGTGCCGTCGTTGGTCGCGTTGTCGGCAACAATGATCTCCAGGTCATCGGCTCTTTGATCGAAAGCCGACTGCAGCGTGTGTTTCAGGTACGCCAGACGATTGCGTGTCGGAACGACAAGTGAAATGAGCGCCATGAGCTAAGTCCGATGAGAATCCAAATTTCTATCTGTGCGGCCGGTGATCTACGCCACCGCCAGCTCGACCGGCGTGAAGCCCTCGATCTCGTAGCGGTAGGTTTCGCCCGCCACCGCGAACTGCGTCGGGATATGGCTGCCGGTGGTCACCCACTGCCCCGCTTCCAGCTGCGTGCCCGTACGCGCTAGATGTTTGCATAGCCAGCGCAAGGCGTTGAAAGGATCGCCCAGCACATCGCTGCTGGTGCCGCGGTCGATTTCCTGGCCGTTCCTGAACAGGATGCCGTTGAAAGCTGCCAGCGTGCGTGCACCCTTGATGGCGCGCGGCGTGCTGAGCACGAGCCCGGCGTTCCACCCGTTGTCGGCGATCAGCTTCGCGCCTGTCAGGCGTTTATAGTCGGCATCGCTGTCGTCGACGATCTCAAAGGCGGCCGTCGCGGCATCGAAATGATCGAAGAAAGCATCGGACTCCAGCAGCTTCGGGTCGAGCGGAACCGTGGTGCCAATGCGCACTGCGAGTTCTGATTCGATCCCGATGCGGGCATAGCTGCGGGCCTCGACCCGCGCCGGCGATTGCAGCAGCCGCTCGCGGAACACCACCCCAGCCACGGGTTCAGGAATGCCGCACATCTCCTGCAGGCGCGGGGTGGTCGCGCCGATCTTGTAGCCGGCGCGGTCGATGCCGCCCGCTGCGATACGCGGCAGGGGCTTGGCTTGCACGGCATAGGCAAACTCCACATCAGCCTCGCGGCCCTGGGGCATCTCAAGCGTGAAGCGGTCCAAGCGCCGGTGGCGCGCGGCAAGGGTCTCGGCGACGTCGTCGGCGGTGGTGTCGGTCATAAAGGGCTCTGGTCCAAGAAGGCGGCGAGGGCTGGCATTCTCCCGATTTATCCGCTGCCGTCCAAATCCTTACTGCGCCTGCATTTATTATTGAATATTTATATATATGATGCATAAACTATCCACATGGCCGCTGACCTCGACAACATTGACATCAAAATCCTCCGCGCCCTGCAGGAGGATGCCTCGCGCTCGGCCGCCGAAGTGGCCGAGGCCGTCGGCTTGTCGCAGTCGCCCTGCTGGCGGCGCATCCAGCGCCTGAAGGAAGAGGGCTACATCTCGCGCACTGTCGCGATCCTCAACCGCGACAAGCTCGATCTGCGCGCGCAGTTCTTTGTGCAGGTGAAGGTCGTTCAGAACGACCAGCCAAACCTCGACGGGTTCGCCAAGGCCATCCGCAACTTTCCCGAAGTCATCGAATGCCACGTCATTCTCGGCGCCTTCGACTTCCTCTTGCGCGTCGTCACACAAGACCTGCAATCCTTCCAGCGCTTCTATTTCGAGAAGCTCTCACGCGTGCCCGGCATCCGCGAGGTGAACTCCTACGCGGCGGTCACCGAGATCAAGGCCACGACCGCGCTTCCGATATAATTTGGCCCAAAAAACCGCACCAGCGGGCTGTTAGGACAGCTTCCGCGGGTTGCGCGAAGGCCGAATAACACAGTATGTCTGCGCTTTGCAGGTAAGGGGACTTTTCTCGTGTTTCAGCGGCCATTTCACAGCACGCGCGTGCGTGCGAAATTCATCTCCGCATCACTCTTTGCTTTTACCGCCCTGAGCACCGCGCCGGCCTTCGCCCAGCGCGCCAACGAGAACGCGCTCGCCTCCGCCGAAGACGCCTTCGGCACCACGGTGGGCAACGAAGCCAGCGGCCTCTACGACGCCCGCAACGCCCGCGGCTTCAATCCTCAGGCTGCCGGCAACGCCCGCATCGAAGGCATGTACTTCGACCGTCCTTATTCCGGGCCCGGCGACGTGCTCAACGACCGTTTGATGACGGGGTTCACGGTCCGCGTCGGCCTCGCCGTGCAGTCCTATCCGTTCCCGGCCCCCAGCGGCGTTGTCGACGTCACCTTGCGCATCCCGCGCAGCGATCACGCCCAGGGCAGCGTCGTCGCCACCGTCGGTCCCTACGACACCTACGCCCTCGAGGTCGATGCCCAGACCCCCATCGTCGCTGACCGCCTTGCCGTGCAGGTCGCCGCCAAAGGCCAACACTTCCGCAGCGACTTCGGCACCAACGCCAAGGACTGGTCCGCCGCCGTGCTCGGGCGCTGGACCCCCAACGACGCCATCGAAATCATCCCCTTCTGGGGCCGCTTCCAGCGCCACGACTTCGAGAACCCGCCTATCGTCTACACCTTCGGCAACCAGCTGCCGCCGCGCATCGAACGCGGTGTGAATTATCAGCAGGATTGGGCTGATTTCGAGCAGCACGAAACCAACTTCGGCATGGTCGGGCGCGCCCGCCTGTCCGATAACTGGACGCTGCGCACCGGTCTCTTCCGCGCCTGGTATTATCGCGCCAAAGACAACGCGGTCTTCTTCAACAACACCATGCCCGACGGCAGCGCCGACGTGCTGTTCCAGTTCCAGCCGCCGCAGCGCTTCTCCTCCTACTCCGGCGAAGTGCGCGCCTCCGGCGTCTTCACCGACGGCGACTTCCGCCACACCGTCCACATCAGTGCGCGCGGCCGCGACAGCGTGCGCCAGGTGGCCGGCACCGCCGTCGTGCCTTACGGCAAAGCCTTCATCGGCGTGCCCAATCCGATTCCCCGCCCCGCTTTCACCTACACCGAGCGCACGGTGGATCTCGCCGATCAATATACCGGCGGCGGCATCTACGAATTGCAGTGGCGCGGAGTCGGTGGCTTCAGCTTGGGTCTGCAGAAGACCACGTATCACCGCGAAGTCCGCGTCCCGGGGCAACCGCTCTCAACCATCGGTCTCAGCCCTTGGCTCTACAATGGCACCTGGAACGCCTATCCGATCAGCAAAGTCACACTCTTCGGCAGCTACACCCGCGGCCTCGAGGAATCCGGCGTGGCCCCGCAGGCGGCGCGCAATCGCGGCGAGGCACTGCCGTCCAGCTTCACCACCCAGCTCGACGCCGGAATCGCCTACCAGCTGATGCCCAAGGTCAAACTGGTCACGACCGTCTTCCAGATCAAAAAGCCGTTCTTCGACAAGGAAAATACCAACCTCTTCACCAATGTCGGCAACCTCAGCCACGAAGGCATCGAGCTTTCGGCGACCGGTGAAATCGCGCCCAGCCTCACCATGCTCACCGGGGTCGTCTTGTTGAAAGCCCGCGTCAAAGGTCCGCTGGTGGACCAGGGCATCGTCGGCAGCATCCCCTTGGGCCGTGACGCGCGCGCCGCGCGCTTCGACCTTCAGTACGGCCCGCCCGCCTGGAGGGGTTTCTCCGTCGATGGTCAGCTCGACTACATCGACCGCGGCTTTGCCAGCCCGCGCAATCTCGCCAACATCCCGCCGCGCACGGTGATCAATCTCGGCGCGCGCTACCGCTTCAACATCGCGGGCGCACCGTCGACGCTGCGCGTACGCCTGCAGAACCTCACCAACACCTTCGCCTGGGAATATGCCGGCGGGAACAACTATTACCTCGCCTATATCGGCCGCCGCCGCGTGACCGTCAGTCTAGCGAGCGACTTCTAAGCAGGCCCGATTAAGCGGGAACATAGGTCAGCCTGACCACGTTCTCGTCAATAAGATCGCTGGCCACAAAGCGCAGCGCTGGCCGCGTGCCGGCGAAGAAGGGCGTGCCGCGCCCTAGCACGACGGGGTGGAAGTAGAGGCGGTACTCATCGATCACGCCGCTCAGGCTTCCGGCGAGATCCGGTCCGGACACATCAATCTCGCCATTAAGCCGCGCCTTCAAATCCCGGATCACCGCCACGATGTCATCCGAAACAAGCGTGGCGTTGGGCCCCACCGCCTTCAACGTCCGCGACGCGACCCCCTTCGGCTGCTTCCGCCACGCCGCCGCGAAGGCGTGCTTGTCCGCCGTCCACTCCGGATGATCATCGTCCCAATAGCGCATGATCTCGTACATGCGCCGGCCGTACACACTGCCGGTCAGGCCGCCCACCTGCTCAATCCAGTGACGAAAGAGCTTGGGTCCAGGCGCGAATTCCTGGTGATCGACGTACCCGTCGAGGGACACGTTCATTCCGAAAACAAGCTTCGCCATGGCCGTTTGTTAGGCCTCAGCCGCGGCCGACATACGGCATGTTGGTCGCCATCAGCGTCATGAACTGCACGTTGGCGTTCAAGGGCAGGCCTGCCATGTAGGCGATCGCATCGCCGACATGTGAGACGTCAAAGGTCGGCTCGGCCATCATCGAACCGTTAGCCTGGATGATTCCAGAAGCAATCGTCGCCGTCAGCGGCGTGCCGGCGTTGCCGATATCGATCTGGCTGCAGGCGATGCCGTACTTGCGCCCATCCAGCGACAGCACTTTCGTCAGCCCCGTGATCGCGTGTTTGGTGGAGCTGTAGGCCACCGAGTTCGGGCGCGGCACATAGGCCGAGATGGAACCGTTGTTGATGATACGTCCGCCCTGCGGCGTCTGAGTCTTCATGGCGCGGAAGGCGGCCTGGGCGCAGTAGAACGCGCCGTTGAAGTTGACGTTGACCATGTGCAGCCATTGCTCGGGGCTGATATCTTCGAGCATCACGCCCTTCGGCCCCATAGCGCCGGCATTGTTGAACAGCACACCGAGCGGACCGAAAGCATCCAGCGACTTCCTGAAGAGATTGTTGACCGCGTTGTGATCGGCCACGTCGGTGGCGACGACCAGCGCCTGGGTCTTGTCCGCGCCCGCCAGGGCGGCGGTCTCCTCCAGAGTCGCCACGGTCCGCCCCGCCAGCGCCACCCGGTAGCCCTTCTTGAGCAGCGCCAGCGCCGCTGCCCGGCCCACGCCGCTGCCCGCACCCGTGATGATCGCGGTTTTGGTGTTGTCGCTCATGAGAATTCTCCCCCAACTGAAATTCAAAGTGGAATTGTGGCACGCACTGTATCGCGCCGGAATTCCCTGGGGAACACCTAACGGTCGTGCGCCGTTGGGTCCCGAGAAGGAGATTTGCCATGGCCATGCGCACCCTGAAAATACGCGGACCTCTCTTCAAGCGCCCCGAGGGATCGCCCTACGCCTTCCGCGACAATCCCAGCCGCGAAAGCCGGGGGCCCGAGACCTGCCCCTCGCTGGAACGCGACGCCGACCCGCACGGGCGGTACCCCGCCGAACGCGGCAATCATTTCGATGATGGATTGACGCGCTAACTAGCTAGCGCTGCGCGCGATGAGCTCCGGCCGCGCTTGGGGGCGTTCATTCGCCTCGGATACGTCTTCGTGCTCCAGCAACGCCTTCATGTCCTGGCGTGCGCGCGAGATACGGCTTTTTACCGTTCCCACGGCACAGGCCTGAATGGCCGCGATTTCCTCATAGCTCAATCCCTCGACGCACGAGAGATACAAGGCCTAGCGGTGGATATGCGTCAGCGTGCTGATGGCGCGCATGACGTCGCGCATTTCCAGCGCTTCTTCCTGCACTTCCTTGCGTTTGAACATCTCCGCCGGAACGTCGTCCAGGCGGGCCGGGGTGCGCCCGCGCGTGCGCACCATGTCGATGAACTCATTGCGCATGATGCGGTAGAGCCACGCGCGGATATTGGTGCCCATGGTGAACTGGGAGAAGGCCGCTAAGGCCCGGACGGCGGTGGTCTGGATCAGGTCGTCGGCATCGGCCTTGGCGCGCGTCATCATATAGGCCGCACCTTTGAGGTGCGGCAGCGCAAGCGTCAGCTCATCCAAGAACGCGCGGCTCGGTGTCGTTTGGTTCATGCCCTTGGCTCTTCCTTCCCGTTGAAGAGATCAGCAGAAACCCCCCAAACCGCCGCGATGACACGACGGTCCGTGTTGTGATCCCGGCCAGTATATAGGGATCGTCCGGCGCCGATACCGCTCTATTTCATTAAACATTTGTGGGGCACACGCGACACGCGATTTTGGCGGGTGGATTCTCCGATTGTTCTCAACCGTTTCTGGACATCCGCGAGTCGGATGCCTAAACAGGCGCAGCAGATCAGGGGTTACATATGGATGTACTCACCGCCATCAATTCGCGTGCGTCCGCCGCGCGGCTGACGGAACCCGGCCCCAGCGCCGAGCAACTCGAGATCATTCTCGGCGCCGGGGTGCGCGCACCCGATCACGGGCGTATCGCACCCTGGCGTTTTGTAGTGCTGGCGGGCCAGGACCGGAACATCCTCGCCAAGGCCATGGTCGCCCGCATCAAACGCACCCAGCCCAACCTGGCCACGGAAGAAGTCGAACGCGAGGGCTTCAAGGTCCAGCGCGCGCCGACCATCATCGTGGTGGCGGCCAAAACCGGCACCCCCGGCAAAATCCCTGACGTCGAGCGCATTTTGGCCGTAGGAGCCGCAGTCCAGAACATGTGGCTGGCGATCCACGCCCTGGGTCTCGGCGCCATGTGGAAGACCGGCGAGCCTGCCTATGACGGCGCGGTCAAGACCGCCCTCGGCTTGGAGCCGACCGATCATATTGTGGCCTTCCTGTACGTGGGCACCATTGCCGCCCCCGGCACCCCCCGCGAAACCCGGTTTGAAGGCGCTGTCGTGCGGCCTTAAGGGTTTCTGTTGCAATTCTGTGGCTGCCAAGTCCTTCACCTCGAAGTGATTTTTCCTTAAGCTAGAATTTGCTAAGACTTTCGGACGGCGCCAAACGCCCGCGGAGGGGCCCAGGTGCCGCTAAAGTCGTCGCCGATTTCTAAAGTCCTGACGGGACGCTTCAACACCTGTTGCATCAAGGGGAGTTCGACCATGACGAAATTACCTTTTGCTTTGGCTGCCTGTGCCGTTCTTTTGGCCACACCGATTGTCCTCGCCGGCGACGCACCGCCGCCGATGTCGTTCTTCATCACCAGCGTCGGCCTTGGCGACGGCGCCAACCTCGGTGGTGTTGCCGGCGCCGATGCCCATTGCGCCAAGCTCGCCTCGGCGGCGGGCAGCAAGTACACCCAGTGGAAGGCCTACCTCAGCACCCAAGGTGCCGGTGCCATCAATGCCCGCGATCGTATCGGGCAAGGCCCGTGGTACGGCTCCAAGGGCGGCAAGATCGCCTCCAACCAGGCCGAACTGCACGGCGATACGCTTGAGCTCGCCCGCTTGGGAAATGCGGTGATGAAAAACACCGCCCTGTCGGAAAAGGGCGACCCGATCAACGGCGTCGGCAACACCCCGAACACGCACGACATCCTGACCGGCTCGAAGCCCGATGGCACCGCCTATACGGATGCTGCCGACCATACGTGCAAAAATTGGACAAGCAACGCGGCTGACGGTATCGCGCAGCTCGGCCACTTTGACCGCGCTGGCGGCGGCATCTCGTGGAATTCCGTGCACCCGAGCCGCGGCTGCGGCCAGGCCAACCTGGTCGCCACCGGCGGCGCAGGCCTGTTCTACTGCTTCGCTGCCGACGCGAAGTAAAACTGATGTTCTGATGACGGCGTGGACGGGTTGATTCCCATCCACGCCGTCATTACGTTCGCCGCGCGGGCGAGGGGGCACCGCCATATGCGCAAAGTTCGATTTCTCAAGGCCACGCTTCTCGTCTCAGGGACGACATTGTTTGTTTCGCCGTCTCAGGCGGCCGAGCGCAGCGCGGCGATCGAAGAGATCGTCGTCACCGCGCGGCGCCGCCAAGAACCGGCCCAGGCCGTCCCCATCGCGATTTCCGCTTTCACGCAGGCCGACCTCGACGACAAGGGTGTCGAAGTCATCGAAGACCTGCGCTACGTCGCCCCGTCGGTTTACATCCAGACCGACGTCTATCAGCAGAACACCGTCAACGTCACCATCCGCGGCCAGCGCAACTTCGCCTCCAACGGCATCGGCAACGGCGTGCAGTTCGACACGTCCACCGCGATCTACCTCAACGGCATCTACCTCGCGCGCACCCAAGGCCTCACTGGCGCGCTGTTCGATGTCGATACGGTTCAGGTCCTGAAAGGCCCACAAGGCACGCTGGTCGGCCGCAATGCCACCGGCGGCGCGATCCTCTATACGACCAAGGAGCCCGACTTCACCTTCGGCGGCTGGGCCGAAGCCACCGGCGGCAGCTACGGCCGGCACGAACTCCAGGGCGCGGTCAACGTGCCGATCAATGAGACGTTCGCCGCGCGTGCCGCTGTCTCCTTCACCGAAAACGACGGTTGGCTGAAGAACATCTACCAAGACCCGTTCTACAACATCAAAAACGACAAGGCCGGTTTCGGAGCCAAAAAGCTCGCCGGGCAGTTCTCCTTCAAGTGGAGCCCCGACGACACCTTCAAGGTCGTCCTGCGCGGCGACTTCAGCGCCTCGCATTACTCCGGCACGGGCTATCACTCGCTCGGCTATTACATCGGCACCGTGCCGTCACAAGGCCGGCCCTCGGTCTGCAACATCCCCGGCAGCTGCACCGTCGTCGGCGGCACGCCCGGCCAGGGCAACACCGATCTGCTCGGCCATTACATCGCGCCGTATTTCCTGACCCCGCCCACGACCGTGGGCGGAGCGGCCGTGGTCAACACCGACCCGCGCACCTACAACACGCTCCTCAATTCGCTCGCCCGCCAGCAGGCCGCCGGGTTCTGGACCACCGATCAAGCCGTTTCCTCGCGCAACACCGATCATGTGCAATCGGTCTCCGGCCTGATCGACAAGACCTTCGGCGACATCAACGTCAAGCTCGTCACCGGCTACCGCTGGTTCGATACCTACGGCGTTTCAGCCAGCCGCGGCCTGCCTTACGACGTTGTCCAGACCACCTACCAGGTCCCCAACTACAGCGCTTACAACAGCGACCTCACCGTCAACGGCAGCTTGCTCGAAGATGCGCTGAAATGGACCACCGGCGCCTTCGTCTTCACCGAAAAATCCTCCGGCGGCTTGGCGCAGTATCTCGGCTCGCCGCATTTCACCGGCCCGCAAGCCGTCGCCGGTCGCCAGGTCACCCTCAGCGACCTCATCAACAACAGCGGCCGGAACAAAAGCTACGCCCTCTACGGCCAGGCGACCTACGCCGTCACCCCGGAGCTCCGCGCCACCGCCGGCGCGCGTTATTCCATCGACAAGCGCAGCGCCCACATCGTCTCGCAGACCGTGCGCTTCCCGGCGACACCCGCCACCAACGCCCTCGTGCGCAACGCCGTCTTCAATCCCGCGCCTTACATCCTCAACGGCATCAGCTACGCCGGCTCCTCGACCTTCTGCGCCATGCAAGACAGCGCCGGCGTGCCGCTGCCGCTGGCCGATTGCATGCTCGACGTTGCGCGCACCTTCAAAGAACCCACTTGGATGATCTCGCTCGACTACGATCTTCAGGGCGGCACGCTGGTCTATGCCACCACCCGCAAGGGATATCGTTCTGGGGGTATCAACGCCGGCCAGAACGGCACCAACACCGACCTGATCGTCGCCAAGCCCGAGAATGTCCAAGACTATGAAATCGGCATGAAGGCCGACTTCGTCACCGAGGGCGTGCCGGTGCGCCTCAACTTCGACGTCTATTACACCGACTACCGCGACATCCAGTCCCAGGTCGATCTGCCCTTCGTGGCCCTCGCCACTGGTCCCGGCGGCGGGGCCTGCACCCAGGCGGCTTTTGAGGGCGGGGCCTGCAGCGGCGTCACCACCCAGGCGGTGATGGTCAACGCCCGCAAGGCCGAGGTCTACGGCTTCGAGTGGGATCTGCTCGCGCGGCCCACGCCAGAGCTCACCCTCACCACCGGCGGCAGCTATCTGCACGCCTTCTACCGCGACTTCACCTACGCCATTTCTGCCGGCTACCTCATGCCCGCTGGCGGTGCCGTGCTCAACAACACCCCGTTCCCGCTGCCGCAGTGGCAGGTCAACGCCAGCGCCACCTATGCGCTGCCGGGCGCACAACTCCGCCTGCCCGTCGGCGAGGTTTCCCTCGGCGCCCAATGGTATTGGCAAAGCACCGTGCGCGCCGATTACACCGGCATCAAATTCCCCGACCGCAAGGCGCTCGGCTACCAGTTCACCAATCTGCGCCTGAACGTCACCGACATCGCCGGCACCGCCGCCACCCTCTCAGGCGCGGTCACCAACGTCTTCAACAAGGCGGCCTGCCTGCCGGAATATAACGGCGTGCTGAACAACGTCCCCAACGCCACGCAGAACCAACCCAACACCAGCGGTATTGCCCAGTGCGTGCCCGCGCCCCCGCGCCAGTTCAGCCTGACCCTGCGCTACGCGTTCTAACAGCGGCGCACGCCTGACTTGCGTTTGGAGCAGTTACTTTCGGCTGCCATAATCCCGTCTTTATGCCTATGATCCGGCGCATTCTGTCGCCGTGAGGGGGATTTTTCGTGTCTGAAGCCAAACCGCAACTGCCGCCCCACTTGTTACCTTTGAGTGGCATCCGAGTTCTCGACGTCACCCAAGTCATGGCAGGCCCGTTCTGCACCATGATGCTCGCCGACCTCGGCGCCGACGTCATCAAGATCGAGCCCGCCGGCACCGGCGACCAGACGCGCCGCGCCATGGGCTTCAAGATGAAGGGCGACGACAGCATGGGGTTCATGAATTTGAACCGCAACAAGCGCAGCGTCGCCCTCAACCTCAAGAACGCCGCCGGCAAAAAGATTTTCCTGAAACTGGTCGAGCAGGCCGACGTCTTGGTCGAGAACTACCGCCCCGGCGTGGTCAAGAAACTCGGCATCGACTACGACACGCTTTCGAAGATCAACCCGCGCCTGATCTACGCCAGCATCTCCGGCTTCGGCCAGAACGGCCCCTGGGCCATGCGCCCCGGGCTCGACCTCATCGCCCAGGCCATGTCCGGCATCATGAGCGTCACCGGCTATCCCGGCGGCCCGCCCGTGAAGGCTGGCGTGCCCGTCGCCGACATCGGTTGCGCGCTCTTTGCCACCTACGCCATCCTCGCCGCCTACATCGGCTCCAAGACCAGCGGCCGCGGCCAGTTCATCGACGCCTCGCTGTTTGAAGCCGCTCTCGCGTTCTCCATCTGGGATACCTCCCAGTACTGGGGCACGGGCGAGAAGCCCCAACCGCTCGGCACCTCCAACCGCATGAGCGCGCCTTACCAGGCCGTCAAAGCCGCCGACGGCTACTTCGTCCTCGGTGCCACCAGCGGGAAATTGTGGAAGCAGCTCTGCGAAGAGATGGGTCGGACCGAACTTCTCAAGGATCCGCGCTTCACCGATATCCCCGCGCGCTTGAAGAACCGCGAGATTCTCATCGAAGAACTCGAGAAAACCTTCGCCACCAAACCCGCCGAGGCGTGGGTGGAGAAATTCCTCGCTGTGGGTCTCCCGGCCGGCCGCCTCAACACCTATCCCGAAGCCTTCGAGAGCGAACACGGCAAGTTCCGCAATATGCGCATGGAAATCCCGCATCCGGTCGAAGGCACGGTGCCCAACATCGGCTTCCCGGTGAAACTCACCGGCACGCCCCAACAGGTCCGCCGTCACCCGCCGCTCCTGGGCGAACACACCAACGAAGTCCTGGCTGAGATCGGTTTGGGGCCTCAGACCGAAGAGTTGCGCAAACAAGGCGCGTTCACTCCAGAGACCTAGCGTCTAGGTATTTATACCAATCGTACACGCGCGCGCTCGTGTATCGTCCTGGGCTCATCTAGGTAGTTGCATGCGAAGCGGCTCAATCTCGCGCAACTGCGAGATGATTCGACTTCATGTGTACGGAATCCTACATTGGATCATCGTTGGTCATCTTAGTGGGCTCCAGCGGCTGAGAGCAGATGTGTGCTCCCGCCTGAACCGCGCTGGACCACTGATGTCTCACATTCCTCTTCTGAAACCCGATCAAGCGTCCCCGGCCACAAAGGACGTCTACGACGATTTTCACCGTCGGATGTCATTCCCGGGGCCGCCGAATTTCATCATGACTCAAGGCCACGCGCCCACCGTGGCGCGCGGAACCTGGGACTTGGTGCGCAATATCCTGGTCACTGGCGAGATCCCGCGCTGGAAAAAGGAACTGATCTTCGTCGCCATCTCGCAGGAGAGAAACTGCCGCTACTGCGAAGCTGCGCACATCGCTTGTTGCCGCATGCTGGGCGTGGATGCCGGCACCATCGAACACATCGTGCGCGACGTTAACGCTCTGCCCGATGTGGAGATGCGCACCATGATCCTGTTCGCGATGAAGTGCGCGCGCGATCCGCAAAGTCTCGGAGAGGCAGACTACGCGGGGCTTCGCGAGCACGGCCTCAAAGACCCCGAAATCGTCGAACTGATCGCCATGGCCGGCCCCGCGGTTTACGCCAACATCCTCGCCGACGCGACCGCCATGGAAGCCGACGCCATGTTCGCGACGGTGTGACGCTCGAAATTAATCAGCGCTTTGCCTTGCGCGGGTGAGTGTCATTTGCCGGAATAGTGCGCAGACTTTTGCGCAGCGCCTCGCGCAGGTTCGTCGGCCTGCCGTGCTTCTTCAGAAGATCGCGAAACGCCTCGTCGGCCAGCTCCTGCAGCGTACTGGTGCGGTCGCCCGCCAGCAGCTTCAAGGCGCTGAACGTCTCGTCGTCGAATTCGATAATCTTGCGCATTAGCGCTTGGCACTCTTTTTCTTTTCGAACTTGCGCACGTTATCGGCTTTGGGAGCCGGCGCTGTTTTCGCCGGCTTCTTGTTCAAGCTCTTCTTCAAGGCGTCCATCAAATCCACCACGTTGCCCTTCGCCGGAGCTTCGCGCACAGCCTTGACCTTATGGCCGCGCCGCTTTTCCTCGATCAATTCATGCAGCGCGTCTTCATAGCGGTCGGTGAACAGCTTGGTATCGAAGGCACCTCCCTGCTGTTCGATAATGCGCTCGGCGATGTCGATCATCTGCTTGTCGGCCTTGGCGTGGGGAATGTCACCGAGCGCTTCCGCCGTGTTGATGACCTCGTCGTGCATACGCAACGTGGTCGCCAGCAATCCATTGTCACGCGGCTCGATCGCCATCAGCCGCTCGCGCTGGTGCATGGTCACGCGCCCCAGCGCGATCTTGCCGGCGCGCGTCATGGCCTGCTGGATGACGCTATAGGCCTCGACCGCGCTTTCATCCATGGGCACCAGGATATAAGGCGTATCCCAATACAGCCGGTCGATGGACTTCGCGTCCACAAAGCGCTCGATATCGAGCGTGCGCGTGGTTTCGAGTTTCACCGCCTTCAGCTCCTCGTCGTCGAACAGCACGTACTTGCCGTCATCGACCTCGAAGCCTTTCACCAGCGTCGAGCGGTCCACCGGCTCGTCGGTCTCCGGGTCCGTTGGCACCATCTTGATGCGGTTGCCGGTGGCCGGGTTGATCAGGTTGAACGACACGTCATTCTTGCTGGTCGTCGCGCGGTACAAGCCCACCGCACAGCTCACCAGCGACAGGCGCAAGTGCCCCTGCCATGCGGGGCGCGAGGTCAGGCCGGAAAGGTGCGCGATGGGGCGGGGGGTATCTTTGCGTTTAGCGCGGGGCATGAAAGGATTCCTATTGAATGCAGACTCAACGGGCTTCCGCGCCTAGGGGTTCCTGCAGCTATATGTCATCCCGATAAATCGCCACGCGCAAAGGCAGGGTGTCGGCAACCACTGCGCGATACATCCCATCGGTATTGAAGCTGCAGGCGATATCTCCCTCACAATTGATGGCGATCACGCCCCCCGTGCCGCCGATCTTTTTGAGTTCACCCTGGATCACCGCATCCACCGCCGTCTGCAGGTCCAAGCCCTTGTGCTCCACCAGGGCGCAGATCTCCCGCGCCACGCCAAGCCGGATGAAATATTCACCGTCGCCCGTCGCCGACACCGCCGCCGAGGCGTTGGCCGCGTACGTGCCCGCGCCGATGATCGGACTATCGCCCACTCGGCCCCAGCGTTTGCCGGTCATGCCGCCCGTCGAGGTCGCCGCCGCGACGTTGCCCGCCTGGTCGCGCGCCACCGCCCCGACGGTGCCGCGCACCCCTTCGTCATAGGCCAAGGGCGCCGCCGTTTCAGCCGCACCCGCAGGCCGCGCGGGCAGGGGCAGTCCGTGTTTGCCGAGGAATTTCTCTAGCGACCGCCAGCGCGGTTCGGTGAAAAAGTGCCCGGGCGCCACTTGTTCCAGCCCCTGGCTCTGCCCAAAGGCATCGGCTTGTGCGCCGATCAACAACACATGCGGCGACTTTTCCATCACGGAGCGCGCGAGTGTGATGGGTGAGCGCGTGCGGCTGATGCCGGCCACGGCCCCAGCGCGCAAACTGGCACCATCCATGATCGACGCATCGAGTTCGTTCTTCCCCTCGGCGGTGAACACGGCGCCGCGCCCGGCATTGAACAAAGGATCGTCCTCCAGCGCGCACACGGCCGCTTGGGCGGCATCGAGCGCGGTTCCGCCGCCGGCCAAGATCACTCGACCCGCCTCCGCGCAGACACGCAGACTCGCGCGGTAAGCCGCATCCTGCGCGGCCGTCAGGTCGCCGCGCGCGAGTTTCCCCGCGCCGCCGTGAAGGGCCAGAGCCCACTGTCTCATCTGCCTACAATCCTTAGCTGCACAGCTTCAACGCACTTTGACGCGCACCGTTCCCGTGAACAATGCCGCGTCACCAAACGTTTTACTGCATATGACAGATGGAGATACCGCCATGAAAGCCATTCGCGATGCGGCCCAGCCGCTGCCCTCCGACGCTCCCATTCCTGCCCGCGACAAGACCACCGGTGCAGACCTCGCCCGCCTGAATGAGTCCCGCCGCGCCACCGGCGGCGATCTCGACTCGCTGCATCGCGGCCAGCCCGACGCCAACATCAACACGCCGCGCCGCGGTCCCACCGTCGAGCGCTGAGGAACCATCATCATGCCCATGACGTCAAAAGACACGCACCCCCAACCCCGCCGCGAGCGGGACTTGCGCGCCAAGCGGTTGCCAAAAATCCGCGACGCCGGCCCAGAGAACATGACCAACCCGCCGCGCCGCTGGGACAAGGTCGATGAAATGATGGACGAGTCCTTCCCGGCCAGCGACCCGCCCAGTCATTGAGGCTAAACAACCTCCATTCGCCTCGTCCGGTCAAAGGCTTAAGCGCCTCGCCTGAACCCGCCGCCTCTGCTAAAGTGCCGCCCTCGCACTGACATTCCAGGGAGGGATTGATGGCACGTATGACGAAGGCGCAGACCTGCGCCGCAGTCGTAGCAACCTTTGGCTTGGCCTCTACGGCATTTGCCGCCGATAATTGGAGCGTATATCGCCAGGACCAGAAGGCCGCCGAAGTCTTCGGCCGTCCCGTCGCGGTACAAAAAGCCGGCAGCGTAATACCGCTCGCCGATCCCACCCTCGGCGACATCGCCGCTGCCGACACCACCCTCGGCGCCAACGCCAATGTGCGCGGCGCCCTCGACAAGGTGCTCGGTTCACCCGCCGCCGTCTCCTCCTGTCAGAGTCTGACGGGCCTCCAGCTGCCTTGGATGCGTGTCACCTCCGCCGAGATGGTGGGCGCCGACAAAGAAGCCATGGCGCACTGCAAGGTGCTGGCCGTCATCGACAAGGAAATCAATCTCGAGGTCATCCTGCCCAACCCCGACCAATGGAACGGCAAGTTCCTCATGGGCGGCACCGGCGGTTTCATCGGCACCCTGCAGAACGGCATGAAGGCATCGGCCCTGCACCGCGGCTACGCCTCGGCTAGCACCGACACCGGCCATCCCATTCCGAAAGACGTCGGCGCCTCTTGGGCGCTCCACAATCCCGAGCGCGTCGTCAATTGGGGTCACCGCGGCAACCACCTCGCCCAGGCCAACGCCAAGCTCGTGATCCAGGCCTACTACAAGAAGGCCATCGCCAAGGCCTACTACTACGGCGCCTCGGGGTCGGGGCGCGTCGCCATGGTTCAGGCGCAGCGCTATCCCGACGATTTCGACGGCGTCATCGCCGCGTGCCCGGCCTTCAGCTGGACCAAGGGCATCGCCCTCAGTATGGCTTGGACGCAGCAGGCCATGTACCCCACCGCCGAAGACCAATACGCCTACAAGCCGAACCTTCCCGCCGAGAAAGTCACCGCGCTTGATGCCGCGGTCTATGGCAAGTGCGACGCCGTCGATGGCCTGAAGGACGGGATCATCACCAATCCGCGCGCCTGCAACTTCGACCCGCACAAGGATCTGCCGGTCTGCAAGGACGGCCAGGACAACAACAAGTGCTTCACGCCGAAGCAGATCGATCTCATCGCCAAGATCCACGAAGGGCCCTCGAACTCCACCGGCAAGATCTGGCAGAGCTGGCCTTACGGCGGCGAAAGCATCTCCGGCGGCTGGGCCACCGATGCCGGCTCCGCCTACGTGATCGGAACACCTTGGGCGAGCGAAGGTGTGAAGAAGCAGCCGGGCGAATATTCCTCGCGCCACTATCTGCTCAGCAACGAGACTTTGCGCTACGTCGTCTTCGGTGATCCCAATTACGACCTGCACAAGTTCAACTTCGAGACGGACATGGCGGCGACCGAAGCTGCCGCCGCCCAGATCGACGGCGACAACGCCGATCTCACCGGCCTGCAAAAGAGCAACGGCAAGCTGCTCATCTACGTCGGCTATGCCGACTGGGCCGTGAATGCCAACTCCACCGAGGCTTATTACGAACGCATGCTCGCTGCCACGGGCCCCGGCGCTAAAGACACTGCGCGCCTGTTCATGGTGCCGGGCATGGGCCATTGCAACTCGGCTGATCCTTCCAAGATGACCACCAACGTCGCCGACTTCCTGACGTCGATGGAACAATGGGTCGAGCAGGGCAAGGCGCCGGAGCGCATCATCGCCTCGCACGTCCTGACCAAGAAGGGCGGCCAGATGGCGGAAGGCCGGCCGCAGAACATGCCGATCACGGGCTACGTCGCCCGCACCCGGCCGCTGTGCCCCTATCCGGCCGTGGCCACCTACACCGGCAAGGGCAGCATCGACGACGCGGCAAACTTCCAGTGCAGCGCGCCGCAGACGCAAGCCTCGCGCTAGACTTCACAGCTAAGCGAGCAGGCCGGGAACGCTACCCCGGCCTGTTTTTTTTTGAGATAAACCTGTTACAGGGCGGAACGGCCGGGGGCCGTTGCGTCCTGGTTGAGCAGAGTTCAAGGGGTAAGGTCGTTGAAAAAGGTTTTGTTGCGCGGTGCTGCCGCCGCCGCGGTTTCTTTTGTGTTTACGCAGGCGGCCTTTGCGCAACGCGCTGATGAGAACGCGGTGACCTCCGCCGAAGACGCTTTCGGCACGCGCGTCGGCAATGACAACGTCGGCCTCTATGATTCGCGCAGTGCGCGCGGCTTCGATCCACAACAGGCCGGCAACATCCGCGTCGAGGGTCTTTATTTCGACCAGCAGGCGATGTTCGGCCAGCGCCTTCAGCGCAGCCAGAGCATGCGCATCGGCCTCTCGGCCCAGTCCTATCCGTTCCCCGCACCCACCGGCATCGCCGACACCTCGATGATCAAGCCGGGCGACAAGCCCTTCGCCACGGCCTCCGTCAACTTCGGCTATCCGATCGGCATGCGCAACATCGTCGTCGACTTCGGCGCACCCTTGATCGGCGAAAAGCTGGGCATGGCGGGCGGCATCAACCTTTTCCCCGGACGTACGGACTGGGGCGGACGCTTCCGCGGCGTGACCGGCGCCTTGCTGCTGAACTTCAAGCCGAACGACAACATCGAACTCATCCCGTTTTATTACAACAACCACTCCTTCCATAACACCGTCCAGCCGTCGATCTTCACGGCCGGCAACTACCTGCCGCCGCGCATCGACCGCGATGTTTTCTACGGCCAGTGGTGGGCGGACCGCGAGCAGAACGAGATCAACGCCGGCCTGATCGCGCGCGGCAACCTCGGCTCCAACTGGCGTCTGCAGTCGGGCCTGTTCCGCTCCGACCAGTCGCGCAACAAGAATTTCTCGGTCCTCTTCCGCAACACCCAGCCCAACGGCGCCGCCAATCTCGACGTCATTGCCTTCGGCAAGAACCGCTCCAACTCGACCTCGGGCGAAGTGCGCGCCTCGGGCATCTTCACCCAAGGCGTCTACCGCCACACCGTCCATCTCGCCGTGCGCGGACGCGACGTGACGCGCACCTTCGGCGGCGGGCGTACGCTCTCGCTGGGTACCGCGATGATCGGCGTCGACGCGCCGGTCGCTGAGCCGGCCTTCACCACACTGCCGCGCGACCGCGACCTGGTGCGCCAGATCATGCCGGGCGTCAGCTACGTCGGCCAATGGGCCGGCGTCGGCGAATTCAGCGCCGGCCTGCAGAAGGTCTACTACCGCCGCGATACCGGCAAAGAGAACACCGCCTTCATCCGCACCAAGAGCGAGCCCTGGCTCTATAACGGCACCGTGGCGATCTACGCTACCAAAGCCTTGTCGTTCTATGCCGGCTACACCCGCGGCCTCGAGGAATTCGGCACCGCACCCGACAACGCCCTCAATTCCGGCGAGCCCATGCCCGCCGGCCTCACCAGTCAGATCGACGGCGGCCTGCGCTATCAGATCAAGCCGGGCCTCAGCGTCATGGCCGGCGTGTTCGAGGTCAAAAAGCCCTACTTCGACCGCGACCCCGCCAATATCTACACGGGCGTGGGCAATCTCTCGCACCGCGGCGTTGTGATGTCGCTAACGGGCAATGTCTTCCCGGGCTTCACAGTCG
>CANKHC010000011.1 GCA_947481595.1 Fidelibacterota bacterium | reverse complement strand
GGCAGCGCCACCAGGTCTTCCGAGGCCTTGACGCCGCAGATGAAGTTGAGCCCGCCCGAAGGCGCGCAGTCTTCTGCCGCCCATGCTCTGAAGCCGGGCGCGCTGAAACCGACGCTGAGGGCCAGCGCCGCACCAATGATTGCCGTTTTCATGCGAATGCCCCTAGTTACGCGCCCGATAGGCGATCTTGTCGTTGTTGTAGGTCCCGATCCACAGCTCGTCGCCTATCTCGACGACCATGGTGGCGCCGCTGAAGGACGGCGTCGCCGGCCCGCGTGCGAGTTCGGTGACCGCCATGGTCTGGGGATCGATCGACACGGCGATGTAGCCCCGCGCGCACTTTTGGTATTCGGGCGTGCCTTGCGCCGCACCACAGGACGCATCCGGATCGGCCATGCCGGCCGTCAGCATGCGTCCGTCCTCGGTCCAGCGCACGTTATCGGGGGCAAAGCCCGTCAGCTGCGCCTCGCGCAGGGGCTTGGACGTATCTTTGCGCGAAAAGGCCACGATCTTGCGGTCGGTGTAGGCAACCACGAAGAACTCGTCGTCGCTGGGCGAGGTGTCGATACCGTTGTTGCCCTTCAACTCGGTGCCGGCGACAGGCGTGAAGCCGGCTGACCCAGGTCTCCATTGCACCACCACGCCGGTCGGCTTTCCGGCCTTCCTGTCCTCCGGGGTAACGTTGGGGAGCGACGGCACTGTGGCGATCACCGTACCGTCCTTCCAAGCCGCGACGCTGTTGGCCGCCATGCCTGTGGGCAGCACGATGCAACCGGTCCATGTAACCTTGGGCGCGCCGCCGTCCATCGCCACGTCGAACACTTCAATTGATTCACGCCCGCCGTGGTTGACGCCATAGAGGGTGTAGTGCCCACCGGCGGCCGGCCGCAGACTCACGCCGTGCAATACTGCCAGCGTAGGATCGAGCTGGCCAGGGCATGCGCCGTACTTGGCCTTGTCGTGGCGGACAGTGGAACTGCCGGGAAAGAGGTTCACCACGGTCTTGGCGCGCGTATCGACGAGGTTGATGCCGCCGCCCGCCGCCATGGCGCTGGCGATCAGGTAGTCGGTCTTCGGTACCGCCACCAGATCTTCCGCAGCCTTGACGCCGCAGATGAAATTGAGCCCGCCCGCCGGCGCGCACGTCTCTGCCGCCATCGCCGGGGCAGTAACACACAGTGACGCCAGCACACTCCCTACGCCCAACTTCATCTCACCCTCCCGGTTTTGATGCTTGAAGCTTTATTCGCGGCCTTTAGTCGTTACAGGTGGTGACTTTCCCGGCTTCAGTGATAATGCGCGCCACCATCTTCCAGCCCTTGTCGTTCTTGGCGAACAGGTTGGTCGTGCCGCTGGAAGAGATCACCGACCCATCCGCCCGCACCCGGCGGAAATCGCCGCTGACAATGGCGGACGTCGGGTTGAGGATGCAGACCACGTTGCGGACCTGATCCGATTTTACCCAGCCATCCTTCTGGAGTTGTTTGATGAGCCCGTCGCTCTGCTGGGTCTGCTGCGCCGGATCGATCAAGGTGGCGCCGTTTGGGCCGAAGTTGACGGAAGGGTGATTCCAGACGTTGTCGCGCACCTCGTTCAGGTCCACGGCCGAGAAGGCGGTCATATAGTGCTGCAAGGCCGCTTCGACTTCTGCCTTGGTCTTGGCGATGTCGGCGGGCGACATCTTCTGTTGTGCTTGTGCGGTCCCCGTCACCAGGAGCACGCCAAGTGCCGCTGCGATGATCTGCTTAATCATTACACGTCACCACTTTGCTGGGGGCCGTTCCAATGAGACTGATCATCTTCCAGCCTTGCGGCGTCTTGACGAAAAGGTCGGTCTCACCGCCTTCAAAGATCACCTTGCCCGCCTTGTCGTGGCGGTGGAACGCGCCGCTGACGATGGCGGCATAAGGATTGAGGATGCAAGCGCTCGGGTTCGGAAACGTCGATTTGTCCCAGCCCTCGGCCACCATCTGCTTGATGCGCTCGGCGGTGCTGGCTTCCTGCTTGTCGGGATCGATCAGCGACACACCATTGGCGCCGAACTGCAGGCCGGGCTTGCTGTAGACCTCATGCGCCACGGCCTTGGCATTGCGCGCCGAATACTGCGCCATGTAGTTGCGCACCGCGGCGATGACTTCGTCCTTGGCTTTCTTCACATCCGGCGCGCCGCCGTTGCTGGGCTGCGTGCCGTCCTCGCAGGTGACGATTTTCTCGGCCGGCGTGTTGATGCGCGTAACCATCTTCCAGCCTTGCGGTGTCTTGGAATAGAAGTTCACGCCGCCGCCCTGGGAATGGATCGTGCCGTCCTTGCGGTATCTGATGTACTTGCCGCTGCCGATGGCGGCGGAGGCGTTCAGCACGCACACGGTCACCTGCGGCGTTTCGGTGCGCACCCAGCCTGACTCCACCAGCTTCTTGATGAACGCGGCGTTGGTCACTTCCTGCTGCGCCGGGTCGATCAGGGTCACGCCCTGTTCGCTCAGCGTGATGCCCGGCTGGCTATAGATCACCCGCGCCACGGCTTTTGAGTCCTGCGCCGAAAACGCTTTCATGTAATCCTGCAGCGCCGCTGCGACCTCGACCTTGATCTTGGCCACGTCCGCCGCCGACATCGCCGGCGCCGTTTGCGCCAAAACCGGCGCGGCGCTCAGCATCGCCGCCGCAAACCCCATCAACCATTTCCGCATGCCGCTTCTCCCCAATTGATCTCCGCCTATCCTAGCGCAATCCGCCCTGGCGCAGAGTCCCAAAGAACAACTTTAGCCCCGTAATCAGGGGTCTTTTCCGCTCCGCCGGGCTCAGGGCGATCTTCACGCCAGAGTGCCGCTCGATCTTCCACACCGCGTAATCCAGCCCACCCTGGAAAGTGAAAGCCGCCTTGATCAGCCGCAAGGCGTTGAGCGTCTTGCCCAGGATCCGCCGGCGTTTCCAGGCCGTGGCGCCTGCGCGCCGGCCGGCGTCGCTGGCCGCGGGGTAGGGGCCTTGGCCCAGCTGTGCTTGCGTAACCGCCGTGTAACGCGCGAGGTCGCCGGCCACCAACTCGGCGGCTTTGCTGTCTTTCTCCGGGCGCAACTCGGCGCCGTAGGTCGCCGTGAAAGCCCGCACCCACAAGGCCCGCGCATCATAAGCTTCCGACATCAGCGGTTGCGCGCGTGTGATCATCGTCGCCACCGCCTGCGCCAAGCTCGCTTCCAGTTTCGCGCGCACGTCATCGCTACGTGCTTGCAGCACCAGGGCCGGCTGGGCGAAGCGCGCCCACACGCTCGACGTGAATGTCTCCGGCGCCACGGCGCTGAGAAATTGACCGGTGGCCATCACCGCGACCTTGGCGCGGATAACGCGTTCTTCGAACGGCATCTCGATGTAATAGACATTCGGCGGCAACAGCCGGGCGAACGTCCCCGAGACCACGCCCAGCGCCTGCGTCGTGCTGTCCACCAGTGCGTAGAAATCCAGCAGCAATCCCTGGTCGGTGTTCTGGCGCAGGCACGAGCCGTAAAAGATCACGCCCTCGGCGCCGAAGCGTTCCGTCAAATGCGCGGCAAAAGCCTGCGCCGCCGGAAAGGTCGCGGCCTTCGACTCCGCGGCGATGATCTCCGCGAGTTTTTGCGTGGGCACACTCATGCCGGCAGCCTGATGAAATCCAGCGTGCGATTGCCCTCGAGTACCAGGGGCTGCGCCGCATCGGCTTCATAGAGTTCACCGTCCAGCGTATAAGCGCCGGTGAAGGCGAGGCTGACACGCGCAAATCGCTCGACCGTCCGCCCAGCTCCCGCCGCGATGCGTTTGCGGAGCAGCGCCCCCAACCCGGCGCGCATTGCACCTAGCCCCGGGCGCAGCGAAATGTAGCTGAGCGGCGCGCTCGTCATCGCCCCGTGTTCGGCGCGGATGCCCAGCAGCATTTCATCGAGCGCGGTGACGATCACCGCGAAGAACGTGCCGCTTTCAATCGCCTGTGCCTCATTTTCGACCGCCATTTGTCCGCCGCCGCCAAAAAGGGCGCGCGTCAGAAGCACACCGATCGCCGCCGCGTGGCTGAAGGCGTTGGGCATCTTCAAGGGATAGATGTGCTTTCTGCAAAACCGGATTCCGTCGACCACCTCAGCCGCGCCGAAGAACGCGCCGTACAAAGGCGGTGCCTCGGCGCTTTGGCGCAGGGTCAGCACCGGGCGCGTGATCACGTGCTGGGCCAGCGTACCCTCGCGCCGGGCCCTCAGCACCGCCGTCAGCGCCGCCTCAGGGGAACCGCGCAAGCTCCAGTCCGCGCCGGTCATATTCGTCTTTCCCGCCGGCAAAAGGGCCAACGCCGGAAGCCGCGCCGAGGCGCTGCTGTTCAGCAACGCGGCGAACACCAGCCCGACCGTGCCGTCGCCGCCGTTCACCACAATGGTCTCAGCTCCGTCCCGTGCGCAGGCCGCGACCGCCGCCGCAATGTCACCCGCGTCGACTTTATGGTGGGTCACGCCGGCTTCACCCGCCAGCAAAGGGTCGACCCAGGCATCGCCGCGCAGGTTACGCGTGCTGCCGCGGTTGGTGATGACGGCGAGGGGGGGCAGGGTTGTCACGGGGTCCGATGCTTCCAGGTCGCCCCGCCATAATGCTTTAAATTGACTGTTATGACGAGATCGCGCCGTGCCGTGATATACCGTGAACATGTTGAAATGATAAGAAAAAGCCTTGCTGGCCACGCTGGGGTGCCTCGCCTAAACTGCCCCCACACCGGGCCATAAGAGCCAGAACACGGGGACGCTGACCACCTTCATGATGCAGGCGATCGACCGTTACCTCTTGCGCCAAATCGTGCCCACCATCGCGGTGATCCTTTTCATCGCGGCGGTGATCCTGTGCATGGAGCGCCTCATGCGCCTGCTCGACATCGCCGTGGGCAACGGTGTGTCGACGCTGGTCGTCTTCCAGATGCTTTTCTATCTCATCCCTTATTACATCGGCTTGGCACTGCCCGTGGCCCTTTTCCTCGGCGTACTGCTCGCCTTCCGCAAGCTCTCCTCGCAGTCCGAGCTCGATGCCGTCCACTCCTCGGGCATCGGCATGGCCCGCTTCATCCGCTCCGCCGTCGTGCTGGCCGTGGTGATGACCGGGATCAATTTCCTCCTGTCGGGCTACATCCAGCCTTACACGCGCTACCTCTTCCGCGCGGTCGAGTTCAACATCACCTCCGGCGTGATCGAGCAGGGCATCGGCGAAGGCGTGTTCATGAGCCTGCCCAACGGCTACACCCTGCGCGTCGAACAATCGCGCGGCGCGGGCCGCGAGCTTTACGGCGTCTTCGCCCACAAGCAGGAAGACGACGGCCACATCGTCACGCTCACCGCCAAGCGCGGCGAGTTGATGAGCACAGCCATGGACGGCACGGTGTCGCTGCGGCTCTACGAGGGCAACCGCTCCGACTGGAACCCCGAGACCAAAGGTGCCACGACGCTGGCGTTTGATGTTTTCGACTGGCCGCTCAATCTCACCGACCTCGTGCGGTTCCGCGCGCGCGGCGGCGACCAGCGCGAACTCACCTTGCTGGAGCTGATGCGCGGCTACCGCATCAACCTCTTGGCCGGACGCGGTGCGAGCAACGTCGCCACCGCCAATCCCGCAGCCGACCTTCCGCCGGAAGAGATCGTGGCACCCTCGGCCGTTGCCGCCGAGTTCCACTTCCGCTTAGTGTTTACGCTCTCGATGCTGTTCCTGCCGATCCTCGCCGCACCACTCGGCATCATGACCCACCGCGCCAGCCGTTCCTTCGGCCTGATCTTCGGTCTCTTGGTGCTCGTCAGCTACCACAAGGTGCTGGAGTTCACCGCCGCCTACGCTTCGGCCACCGGTGCGCCCGCGGGAATCCTGCTCTGGACCGACTTCGCGCTGTTCATCGTCGCGACCTTCTATCTTTTCTACATCACCGACCGCAAAGCCGGCACGCCGCCGGTCCTGGTGATGGAAGCGCACTGGGTCGCTTTCACCGACCGCATCGTTTCCGTCTTCCGCCCGAAGCCCAAGCCCGCTCCGGCGCCGGCGGAGTAAGGAAATATGATCCTCTCGCGCTATCTCATGCGGGCCTTCTTCGGCCGCTTCATCATGCTTCTGGTGGGACTCGTGGTTTTCTTGCAGACGCTCGATCTGCTGGCTGTAGCCAACGACGTGCTCGCCGGCGGCGGCGATCCCGCGCCGACACTCGCGCGCTATGTCTCGCTGCGCATGCCGGGCCTGGTGGAAACTGTTGCGCCGCTCGCGGCCCTTCTCGGCGCGCTCACCGCCATGGTCGCCATGGCCACCAACAGCGAAATCCTCGCCATGCGCGCCGCTGGCCGCTCGGTGCTTAGCCTTGTCGGCGGCCTGGTCAGTGTCGGCCTGGTGCTGTCGGGCCTGCTTTTCATCTTCTCCGAATTCGTCGTCGTGCCTGCCAACGGCAATCTTCAGGCTTGGCGCGACGCTGACTACAAAACCGGCGAGCAGCCGGTGCAGAACGCCGAGAACAGCTGGATCCGCGAAGGCAGCTCCATCATCAACGTCGGCAAAGTCCTGCGCGACGGCACCGTGCTGCAGGACATGCGCATCTTCAAGCAGGACGCCAACGGCAACATCGCCGACATCCTGGGGGTGCGTCTCGCCCTTTGGGAGAACGACCACTGGAACGCGGTGGAGATCAAACGCATCGGCGGCCTGACCTCGCAAAGCGACGACACCGTGCCGCTGACCTGGGACACCGCGCTCAAGCCTGAGCATTTCTTCCGTATGGCCAGCCAGCACCCCAACGAGCTCTCGCTCAACGCCCTGCAGCAGTACATCGGCACCGTGGCGATCGGCTCGCGCCCCGGCTACTTCTATGACACCTGGCTGCAGCAGAAGGTCGCCGGCCCGATCGTGCTGGCCTTAATGCCGCTGCTGGCCGCCATCGCCGCCTTTGCCCACCACCGCCAGGGCAGCTCGGTGGTCACGGTCGTCTGGGGCATTTCCATCGGCTTTGCTTTTGTCGTCATCGACAACATCGTGCTGGCCATGGGCCAATTCGGCTCCTTGCCGCCGGCGGTGGCGGCCTGGCTGCCCATTGCCCTCTTCGGCACGCTAGGGCTTTGGTTGATCTTCAACCTGGAACACACTGGCGCCCGTACCTAAGCGGGCTTATAAAGCGCCCATATTTGGGGCTTTTTCGAAGTAAGGTATTGGCCGTGGCTTTCTGGAGCGACAAGGAATACCACCTCGACCGTATGGATTTGGGCGCGCTGAGTGCTGCCTATTTCCAGTACTACGCCATTGCCGCCTATATCCTGGTCGCCATCGCCTCCGGCGCTGCTGCGATCCACGGCGTGCTGACGGGGGCCGCGCTGATCATCCCCGTGCTCGCCGCCATGTTTGCGACCTTCTTCGTCTATCCGCTGGTCTGGTACGTGCTGCACCGCTTCATCCTGCATAGCCGCTGGATGTGGAAATCCAAGCTCACCGCCGGCACCTGGAAGCGCATCCACTACGACCATCATTCCGATCCGAATAATCTCAAGGTCCTCTTCGGCGCGCTCTACACCACGCTGCCAACCGTCGCCCTTGCCAGCATGCCGGTGGGTTACCTGCTCGCCGGTTGGACCGGCGCGCTCGCGGCCCTTGCGACCGGGGTCGTGCAAACCTGCATCTACGAATACTTCCACTGCATTCAACATCTCGGCTATGCGCCGAAGTGGGGCTGGGTGCGCGAGATCAAGCGCTTCCATATGTCGCATCACTTCCACAACGAGAACGGCAACTACGGCATCACCAATCTATGGTGGGACCAGCTGCTGGGCACTTTCTACGACGGTGCGGCGGCGCGCCCGCGTTCGGCCACCGTCTTCAACTTGGGCTACGACGAAGCCGTTGCTGTGAAGTACCCGCACGTCGCCAAGCTGACGCCTAATTGGCCCTACAATACCAACCCCGTGTCGCGTAAACGCGAGGAAGCCGCCCGCGCCCAAGCCGACGAAGCGCGCGCCGGCGCCTGACACCGTGGACGTGAGAGTCGCTCAGTCGAGTATCACCATCCGCCGCGTCGGCGAGGGTGCTTCCGTTTCCGACTTCATCGCCGTCCCGCACGCCACCCAAGGCCACGACCCCTATTGGGTGGCGCCGTTGCCGCTGCTCGAATCCCCGCGCCTCAATCCCAAAAAGAACCCTTGGTTCCAGCACGGCGAGGCGCAACTCTTCATCGCTTACAAAGATGGAAAGCCTGCCGGACGCATCTCGGCGCAAATCGATTCCAGCCACATCGCGCGCTACAAGGATTCAACTGGCTTCTTCGGTTTCTTCGAAACCATCGACGACCTCGACGTATCCGCCGCCCTTTTCGCTGCCGCCGCCGACTGGCTGCGCGCCAAGGGCATGAAGCGCTGCATCGGCCCTTTCAGCTTCAACGTCAACGACGAGTCCGGCTTGCTCATCGACGGCTTCAACTGCCCGCCGCGTATGATGATGGGCCATGCCCAGCCCTACTACGGCGCCCACGTCGAAGCCGCCGGCTTTGCCAAGTCCGTCGACATGCGCGCCTATCTCACCCCGATGGATACCGCGGTACCGGTCAAGCAGCTCAAGTGGCTGCAGCGGGCGCTCGACCGCAACCCGGCGCTCAAGGTTCGCCCGCTCGACATGAGCCGCTTCAAAGAAGAGATCGCCACCGTCGCGCGCATCTTCAATGCTGCTTGGACCGAAAACTGGGGCTACATCCCCATGACCGAAGCCGACATCGCCCATATGGCCGCCGAGATGCGCCTGATCATCGTTCCTGAGCTCGTCTCCATCGCCACCATGGACGGTGTGCCTGTAGCCATGTGCCTGGCGCTGCCCGATCTCAACGAGATGATCCGGGACCTCAAGGGCTCGCTTGCGCCATTCGGCTGGGCGAAACTGCTCTGGCGCTTGGCCACCCGCCGCTCCTTTGTCTCCGGCACGCGCATCCCGCTCATGGGTGTCATGCCCGAGTACAAGAACAAGCCGCTCGGCTCCTTGCTGGCGCTGCTCACCATGCAAGCCGTGCGCAACGCCTCGCTCAAGCTGCGCATGCCGGTCTGCGAAATGAGCTGGGTGCTGGAGAGCAACACCCAGACCTGCCATTCGATCGAAGACATTGGCGGGCGGGTCTATAAGACCTACCGCATGTATGAAAAATCATTGATGCCATAGCGTCTCGGGGGAAGTGCATGTCTGTCCGTCCACTCACGATCGTCGCAGCCTTTGTCCTCGCCGCCGCCTGCGCCAACGCTTCCGAAGCTCCGGCGCCCGGCTTTCTCGCATCCCCCGTTCTCGCAGGCTTCACGCTCCCGGCCCCGCCGGCTGAAGGCTCCGATCTCTCCCGCATCGACACGGCCGAGGTGCGCGCCAATCATCCATCGCCGCAGTCTCCTGCCTGGCAGGAAGCCATCGCCGATGCGCGAGCCTATCTCGCGCCAGACATCATCGGCCGCTTCAACGAAGTCACCGAACGCGACCTGCGTCCCGAACAGCGCCCGCAGTTGATGAAGCTGCTCACGCGCATGCGGCCCGAGATGGAGAAGATCTCCAGCGACAACAAGGCGCTCTACAAGCGCAACCGTCCCTACGCTCAGCACAGCGACGTCACCGCGTGCAGCACCGACTTTCTAGTTAAGGACCAGTCCTATCCTTCGGGGCATTCTTTCGTGGGTTACACGACCGCGCTCGTGCTCGCGGACATTTTTCCCGAGCGAGCCGACGCCATCCTCGCGCGCGGCGTGCGATACGGGAACAACCGCGTCGTCTGCGGCGTGCACTATCCCAGCGACATCGCCGAAGGACGCATCGTCGCGGCAACCTACGTCGGCGCCGCGCGCCAGAACCCAGCTTTCGCCGCGGCGCTCGAGTGCGCCAAGCGCGAGGATGCGGTGATCACCAAGAAAGAAACGGCCCTGCCGGCGTCGTGCGCCAAGTAACAGCGCATTGAAGCCGGGCGAGGGGACGCCTATATACAAGCGATGCTCGCCGCCCTTTTCCGCCTCGTCATTTTCTTCATAGCGCTCGCCGGCCTGGCGTTGTTGTTCTTCTACGCCTTCGTCGCAGCGCTGATCATCACGCCGATCCTATTCGTGCTGTTCTACTTTTTTGGCCGCAAGAACATGGTGCAGTGGACGGTGGTCCGTCCGGGCCAGCCCCATGGCCCAGGCCCCGAGCGACAGGGCCCGGTGATCGACCACGACCCCAACGACTTACCGCGCAGCTAGCGCACCGACGCCTGGGCGTGCGGCGGGTGGTCGCAGCAGCGCTCCACTTCCACCGTGATGTGGCTTAAGGACGCGATCCCGGCCAGCAGTTTCTTGTAGTGCCCCGGCGTGCGCGCGGCGTGGGTGACCACCGTCACCACGGCGGCGAGATGACCCGGTCCCACGCGCCACACATGCAGATCGGCGATACGGTTGTCGGCCTCGCCTTCGATGGCTTTGCGCACCGCCGCGGTCACGGTGCCTGACGGCTCGGCATCCAATAGAATACGTCCCGTATTGCGCATCAACCCCACCGCCCAGTGCACGATGATCGCTGCCCCGACGATGCCCATGGCAGCGTCCAGCCATACCAGTCCCCACAGCAATCCCGCCGCCAACGCGACGATCGCCAGCACCGAGGTCAGAGCATCGGTCAGGACATGCACATAAGCCGCGCGCATGTTGTGGTCCTCATGATGGGCATGGGCATGCCCGTGGTCATGATCATGGCTAAGTTCGTGAGAATGGCTGTGATCGTCCTTGAGGATCACCGCACTCGCAAGATTCACCACGAGACCCAAGACCGCCACGATCATTGCGTCGCGGAAGTCGATCGCAACCGGCGTCAGCAGGCGCTCCACCGACTCAAAGGCCATCAGTCCGGCGATCACCAGCAGCAATAGAGCGCTTGAAAACGCCGCCAGGTCGCCGACCTTGCCCGTTCCAAAAGTATAGATGCTGTTTTCCGCGTGGCGCCGCGCATAGGCATAGGCGAACACCGCGATGCCCAGGGCCGCCGCGTGGCTGCCCATGTGCCAGCCGTCGGCCAGCAGCGCCATCGAACCGAACATCCGCCCGGCGATAATCTCGCCCACCATCGTGACAAAGGTGAGCACGAGCACAACCATGGTGCGGCGTGCGTTGCGGTCCTGGCGCTCCGCCAGGAATCCGTGACGCTTTTGCCAGGGTGCGAGCGAGTCCGAGTGCATGTGTCAGTCTATCAAGAGCGGCGGCTTTCTTCTATGCTGAGGGCCTTCGCAACCGAGGGTGATGACCATGGGCGTGATGTTGAGAACGGCTCTGGCGGCGGCGCTGTTACTGTGGGCCGGGCCCTCATTCGCCGCCGAGGACGCCAACGGTTACGCCAACACCGGCATGAGCCTGGACGGTATCGGCAAGGCCTATATGGGCCGCGAGATTGCCCAGGTCATGGGGGCCGCCGGCGCCGAATGGCTCGAACGCCCCGAACGCGTCGAGGAGGAAGGTACCGACAAGGTCACCCCGCTCCTGGACCTCAAGCCCACCGACGTCGTCGCCGACATCGGGGCCGGCACCGGCTATTTCAGCTTCCGCATCGCCAAGCTGGTCCCGCAGGGCAAAGTCTACGCCGAAGACATCCAGCAGGAGATGCTCGATATTGTCGCTGCCAAGATCAAGGAAGGCGAAGCCAAAAACGTCGTTCCCGTGCTCGGCGGTGTGGCCGATCCCAAGCTGCCGGCCAATTCCGTCGACCTGATCATCATGGTCGACGTCTATCACGAGTTTTCCTATCCGCGGGAAATGGGCCGCGCCATGGTCCGCGCACTGAAGCCGGGCGGGCGCATAGCACTGCTCGAATACCGCGCCGAGGACGACAGCGTGCCCATCAAGGACGTGCACAAGATGTCCGAAGCTCAGGTGAAAAAAGAAATGGGTGCCATCGGCATGGCTTGGGTCAGCACCGATTCCAAGTCGCTGCCGTGGCAGCACCTGCTGATCTTCAAGAAAGCGTATTAAGCCCGCTTACGCTTCCGGCGCCGACGGCGTCATTGGATCCATGGCCGGCGTCTCGTGCGGGGGCACAATCTCCGGCTGCGATGGGTGAGGCGAGGGGACTTCGTCGGGCATCGGCGCGGGAATTTCCGGGTCCGGCTGCTGTGGCGCATCCTTCTGCCCCGGATCATTGGCGAGATGTTCGACATGGACCGGAACACCTTCGAACAGGGCGATGCCATTCACGACAGTCTCGACCCATTCTTCGGCCTCAAGTTGAGTCGCCGGATTTTGGCTCAAAAATTCGCTCATGACGGCCTCCTTGAACGGCAGATGTGGCGCACATCACGCCGCACCTGATTCTGCGTAATCACAGGTACAACGCTGGCGGGGCGACAAAGTTCGCTTGACAGCGCGCGGGGCTTTCGTTCCAGCCACGGAACTTCCCCTCCATCCCCGCATTAGTCCTGCATACCGCGTGCATGCGCACGCCCAACCGAAACTCTGGAAAGAAGAAAGGAGGCGGCGCATGAACAAGACCCTGTTCAACATCGTGCTCGTGACCTCGCTTGCCGGTCTTTCCGCGTCTGCCTTTGCTGCGCCGCCGCTGGACTTCACCCGCGCGTCGTATCCTTCTGCATCCGTGGAAAACGCTTCGATGCCCGCTGCGGCCTTGGCGCCGCGCAGTCTCGCCCCGCTCAGCCTGCTGGCCCCGAGCGCGGAGTGCGATTCCCGCCAGCCGCGCAAGGTCTGCGAAGTGCGCTTGGCGGCGCAACGCCGCGCCGCTGAGGTGATCGCCGACGAAGTCCTGGAGCGCCATGCCGCCAGCCCGCTGCCGATGAATGGTCTGCTGATCCCCGTCGCCCAGCCGGTCTGTGATCCGCGCATGACCCCGGCCGAATGCGAGCGCAATCTGCGCGGTGCCCCTCCGGGGGCCCTGCCGCCGCTGCGCATCCCACCGCCGATCTCCCCGACGCCACCGCTCCGGCCGATGATTCCGCCGTCGGCCCCGGTCCCGGAAGAAGCGCCGGCGCCCCCGGTTGCCGCGGACCCCGAGGCGCTGATCGTCCCGCCGCGCACGGGTGACGGCGAAATCCTCCTTCCGCCGCCTGTCGCCGGCACCAATATGCCGGTGATCAAGCCGAAGCCGGTTCAGTAGCGTGTCATGATCGGTGCGCGCACCCTTCTGTCGTTGGCTGCAGCCGCTGCGATGCTGGCCGCCTGTTCGTCCTCACCATCGCCGCCGGCAGCACAGCCGCCGGTGATGACCGACATGGATGCCATCATCGTCCCGCCGCCTACAGGCGACGGCGACATCGTACAGCCACCGCCGCCGAGTGCGTCAAGGATGCCGGTGATCAAGCCCAAACCGGAGAGCCCGGTTATTCCCAAGGCGGAATAATAAAAAAGAAAAGAGCAGCAAGAAGCACCGCCGCGGATTTCTATTCCGCGGCGGTGCTGCGTTTGCTTGCGATGATCAAGAGCGGCTCAGGGAAGCGGATAGTCGCGGTCGTACCGCTGCCCACCGTGCTGTCGATCAACAGTTCGCCGCCCAACAGCGCCATATAGCGCTTGCAGATCGACAGGCCGAGTCCCGTGCCCTGGCCGATGTGCGACACCGACGGATTGCCTTGCAGGAACGGTTCACCCAGCCGCTTGAGCAGGGCCGGCTCGATGCCCGGTCCCCGGTCGATGACGCGCACGTCGAGGAAGCGCCCGGGGACGTAGCGCGTGGCGACGGTGATGTCCGCTCCCGCCGGCGAGAATTTGATGGCGTTGGAAAGCAGGTTGATCACCACCTGGCGGCAGAAGCGTTGGTCGCCTGAGACCAAAGGCAGGTCGGACGTCGCGGTGACGCGCAGTTTGATGCCGCGTTGGCTGGCCAGACCCTCGACGAAGGATGTCGCCGCCGCGACTACGCCCGTCATGTCGATGGCCTCGCGCGTCAGCGGCTGCACGCCGGATTCGATCTTCGCCATGTCGAGGATGTCGTTGACGATGTGAAGTAGGTGCTCGCCCGAGCGGTGGATGTGGTCGGCGTAGGACGTATAAGCCGGTGAGATCGCGTCGCCGAGAACCTTGTTCTTGATGATCTCCGAGAATCCCATGATCGCGTTCAAGGGGGTCCTGAACTCATGGCTCATGTGGGCGAGGAAGCGGCTCTTGGCGTCGTTGGCTTCTTCCGCTGCCGCCTTGGCCTGCTGCAGCGCGGCTTCGTTCAATTCGATACGGCGGACCTGGCGCAGGATGATGATGCCGAAGAGGACCATCATCGTGATGATCAGGGGAACCATCAGCATCGTCATCGCCCGCGCGTTCCGCCATCCGATCAGGAAGTCTTCGCCGTCCAGCGAGACAGATGTGGTCAGGGGCAGCTCCAAGAGCTTGCCGCGCGCGATGATTTCGCGTGCAAGCAGACCCTCGCCAATCGTTACGACTTGCGCTGGGCCCGGCACCCAGGTCTTCGGCAGGTTGACCCGATTCGGCCGGTGCGTACCGGTGGGAAACTGGACGTTGGGGGAGCCCGCCACCAGCCGGTCGTCCATGGTCCACAGAAAAGCCCGTCCGTGCGGTCCAACATCCAGCCCGGCGTAATAATCCGCGAAGAACTCCACTCCGATGAGTCCGAAGACGTATCCGATCAGCGCGTTGTCTGCGTCGCGGATTTTAACGCCCACCGGCAGCAGCCATGCCCCCGGAACGGTCGTGGTTTGCGTCTGGTTGCGGTAGATATCGCCGATGACCATGTCGCCGCCGACATCGGTCATCGCCTCGAAGGAGATGCCAGTGAGGTAGACGCGGCTAATGTCGACAGGATAGGTGCGCGACCCCGCGATCCCGACAAAGTTCGCATCCGAGATGAAGAAGGCCCGCACCGCCGGCGCCAGCGCCAACTTCTCAGCCATCAATTTGTGTAAGTATTCCTCGCTGACCGTGCCGGCGGCGCGCTCGTGTTCGTAGACGTCGGCGATACCTTCCATGATGCGATAGGTTTCGCCGAGAGTCTGCGATGCGTGCGATTCAATCGTACGTACGGT
Organism: Fidelibacterota bacterium; assembly: GCA_947481595.1. Lineage (GTDB taxonomy): Bacteria > Pseudomonadota > Alphaproteobacteria > Rhodospirillales > Rhodospirillaceae > SHVO01. Next base: position 17,452 of record CANKHC010000011.1, on the reverse strand, counting down.
GTTACGGGCCGCGCGGACCGTATTTTCCATCGCCGCGTTGTACTGGCGGTAAAGGTTAAAGGACGTGGCGAGGAGCACCACGGCGGTGAAACTCGACACCAGCAGGATGGTGGCGATGCGCACACGCTGCAGGGAGGACGTGCTCGGTTTGTGTCCCCGTTCGCCGACCGTCAAGGAGGCGCTCAGCGGTTTCATCCCAGCGGCCCTTTCGGTGCGCGCATGATCTTCCGCTTCCAAACGCGCAGCCGCTGTTCCCGTCCCCCGTGGACGAAGCAGGCGCGCTCTTGGCAATTCTAAAGCTTTTCGCGAGGGCAGCCCAGGCTATTCCCGGTGCCTATTACTGCGCCGCCCCGGCTTGCGGTGCGTATTTATTGATCGCCAACTTCAGGGCCTTGAACAGCATCTGACCCATTTCGCCGCCGTCGCCTTCGATCTTCTCGCGCAGCACCGCGCGCATGGTGTCGATGTGCGCTTTGACGATCTCCAAATTGGCATCGTCCTGGCGGCACGGCGGTTTGGTGACCTCGTACAAGGACTTCCCGAACACGGTGATCAAAGGGTAACCAAACGTGCCGCCCTGGCCGCGCAATTCGTGCGCGATCAGGTTGATCTCCTCGAAGTTTTTCTCGCGCTCGCCGGTCACCATCTTCGCCTCTGCCACCTGCTTCGACAGGCGGTCGAGGTAGGTCTTGGCCCAGTCGAGGAATCCGTCGGCTTCTCGCTTGAGTTGTTGCTCGGCGTTGAACAGCACGTCGTCGGGCAGCACGAAGGGCTGGCGCATGGCGTTCGAGCCCATCTTCTGCTTGAGGTAGTTGGGCAGCTTGAACAGCCACACGTCCGAGGGCGCGGCGGGCTTTTCGACCTTGTCCTTGGAATACACAATCGTGGCGTGGCTCTCATCGGGCTTGCGCCGCTCGCGCCCGCCCGGAGCCGCCTTCGCCGAGCGCCGGCGGCAGGGGCCGAAATAGGTCTGGGTGGTGACGTACTGGCGCGGCGCGTCGATGATCCGCTGCAGCACCTTGTAGATGTTTTCCACGGAAAAGGGTTTGGCCATGAAGTCGGTCACGCCGTGGTCGCGCGATGCCTCGACGTTGACGCGGTCGGCGGCACCCGAGAGCATGATGAACGGCATGAACCGGCTGGGCGAAGCTTTGTCGTCGCGCAGCCACTGCAAGAGGTGCACGCCCGAGACCGGCGACATGATGAAGTCCGAGATGACGATGTCGATGGCATCGACCGCGGTCCCGAATCCTTTGCCGGTCAGCTTCAGGTACTCGACCGCTTCCTTGCCGTTCTTAGCTTTGGTCACACGGGTGAAGCCCATGCGCTTCAAGCTGTTGACCAGGATATCGAGCATGTACTCGTTATCCTCGACCACCATGATCGAGATGCGGTCGTGGCCAGGATCGACCTTATCTTTATTCAGCATCGACACGTCGGGATGTCCTATCCCTTGGCGGAGGGTGCCCAAATCCCAGCCGCCAAGCCTACCTTGTCCACAGGGCATCAAGCCCCTGAGTGGCATTAAACCCTTGAGACCACTAACAACTTGCCCGGGGCGGCGGCGGCACTCAAGCCGTCTTTCGCCGTCGCGTCCCGGTTGAGTGCGGGCCTCAATCTAAGTTTATGGATTCCTTGGGGTTTTGGCAATTAAAACGCGCAGCTTACAGCTCGGCAGCGATGCCCAAGGCGTCTTTGAACGGCGCGGAATCGACGTTTCCACCCGAGAGTACGACCGCCACGGTCCGCCCCCGGGCCACATGGCGTTTTGCGAGCAGCGCCGCCAAAGCCACCGCGCCGCCAGGTTCGACCACGACCTTCAGGTGCCGAAAAGCGAAATCCATCGCTGCGCGCACCTCGGCGTCGCTCACGGCGTATCCGCCTGCGAGGCCTGTGCGGTTGATCTCCCATGTCAGTTCACCCGGGGTTGGCGTGAGCAGAGCATCGCAGAACGCATTGGCAGTGGACGCGTTCGTTGCGCGGCTGCCCGCGGCCAGTGAGCGCAGGTGGTCGTCATAACCTTGCGGCTCGGCGCTGAAAATCCGCGCCGTTGGGTTGATGGCGTGCACCGCCAGGCCGACCCCGGCGATCAACCCGCCGCCACTCGCGGGGCAAAGCACGTCGTCCACGCCGAGGCCCATCGTGCGCGCCTGGGCCATCAATTCCAGGCCCACCGTGCCCTGACCGGCGATGATATCCGGGTCGTCGTAGGAGGGAACGACCGTTGCCTGCCGTTCACCCGCGATCCGGCGCGTGATCGCCTCGCGGTCCTGGGCGGCGCGGTCATAGGTCACCACCTCGGCGCCGAGCGCCCGCGTATTCGCGAGCTTCAACGCCGGGGCGTCTGCCGGCATGACGATGCAGGCCGGAATCCCCAGCATCTTTGCTGCCGCCGCCACGCCCTGGGCATGGTTGCCCGAAGACCAGGCGACGACGCCGCGCTTGCGCTCCGTCGGCGACAGCTGCACGAGGCGGTTGAAGGCGCCGCGGAACTTGAATGAGCCGGTCACCTGCAAAGGCTCGGCCTTGAGCAGAACGCTGCACCCGGTCAGCGCATCGAGGGCAGGGGCGCGCAGCAGCGGTGTCTGTACGGCGGCACCCAACAGGCGCGCCGCGGCGGCTTCTACCTCGGCGAAGGTCGGTACACGCATCCCCATAGCTTGAAATCTAGCATAGAATTCGTACTCCCTTTTGGAGCGTCCGTTTGCCGAAATCCTTTCGCCTGCGCCGTATTGTTCTAGCCCTCTTCATCCTGGTGCCGCTCGCCTTCGGTGGGCTGGCACTATTCCTTGGCCAAGACAGCAACTGGGATCTGCGGAACTACCATTGGTATGACGCCTACGCAGCCCTCACCGGCCGCCTCGACCAAGACATGGGTGCCGCCCAGACGCCGACTTACTACAACCCCACCCTCGACATCCCCTTTTACCTTGCCGCCAAGGCGCTACCGGCGCGGCTGTTCTCCTTTCTGCTGGGTGTGCTGCAGGGCTGCAATTTCATCCTCCTTTATCTCATCGCCGCGCGCACCTTGCGCCTCGCCGACGAACGCCTGCATGTGCTTGCCTGCGCGTCCATCGCCGCGGTCGGCGTCGTCGGCGCCGGCAACTTGGCCCTCGTCGGTGCGATCTTCTATGACAACGTTATCAGCCTGTTTGTCCTGGGGGCGATACTGGTCGTGATCGGGAACGCTGCGCGCCTTGAGGACGGCCCCTGGCCGCCAGCCTTGCGCGCCGTTGTCCTCGCCGGGTTCCTGGTGGGCTGCGCTGTTGGCCTGAAGCTGCCTTCGCAGATGTACGCTGTGGGTGTCTGCTTTGCGCTGCTCTTCGTTCCCGGGCCCTTTCTCCGCCGCTTCACGCTCTCCTTTGTCTGCGGGCTTGGCGTCATCGCCGGTTTCACGCTGTTCGGCGGGTGGTGGCTCTTGGAACTCGCCAGCCGCTTCGGCAATCCTCTGTTTCCCTATTTCAACGACATCGTCCGTTCGGACTGGGCCTTGCCGGCCAGCTACCGCGACGACCGCTTCTTCGTCAAAGGCTTGGGCGACGCGCTGACTCTGCCCTTTCAACTCTTTGTCGACGGCCAGCGCGCCGGCGAGATCACCTTCCGCGATGCCCGTGTGCTCGCCGCATACGTCGTGTTGTTCGTAACCCCCGTGATGCTTTTCCTCGGGCGCTTGCGCACGTCTGCTTTCCCACCCGTCGCTGATCACTTCGCGCTGCGCTACCTCGCCGGCGTCTTCGTGCTGTCCTACCTCGTATGGCTCATTCTCTTTGTGATTTACCGCTACGCCGTTCCGCTGGAGATGATCGCCCCGCTGGTCGTCGTCGCGGCCATGGCCGTCTGGCCGGTCAGCGCCCACAAACACGCCAGCCTCGCCATCGCCATCCTCGGTTTTTGCGTGGTCACGACGAAGGCCGGCACCTGGGGCCGCATGCCCTGGAGTGAGTCGGGCAAGTTCGTCGACGTCGCTGTACCCTCGGTTCCCTCCGACGCGCTTATCCTCATGACCGGCTACGCACCGACGTCTTTTGTCATCCCGGCATTCCCCGCCAGCGTCAGCTTCCTGCGCCCGCAGAGCTACCTGGTCGAGCCCGATCATTCGACCCGCTTCAGCGACACCCTGCGCGCGCGCCTCAAGGCGCATACCGGCGCGTTGTATCTTCTCCAGCCCACCTGGGAGCGTTGGGCCAGCGCCAAGGCCCTCCCGCTCTTGGGACTCGTCGGCACCGCCGACTGCCGGCCTGTATCCACCAACCTCGCCCTCGAACTCGAGCTTTGTGCCGTCGAACGCGCTGCTGCGCCATGATATGAACGCAGCCATGCCAAACTCTATTGCCGTGCTCATCCCCTGCTATAACGAAGAAGCCGCCATCGGCCGGGTCGTCGCCGACTTCCGCGCGGCCCTGCCTGACGCGGTGGTCTACGTCTACGACAACAATTCGACCGACCGCACCGCTGCTGTCGCCACGGAAGCCGGTGCCGTCGTCCGCTTCGAGCCGCTGCAGGGCAAAGGCAATGTCGTGCGGCGCATGTTCGCCGACATCGAAGCTGATGTGTACGTCATGGTGGACGGCGACGACACCTATCACGCCGCCAGCGCCCCGGCGCTGATCGCGAAACTGTGCGAAGGCCAGCTCGATATGGTCAACGCTGCACGCGTCACAGAAGTGCAGGCCGCTTACCGCCCGGGCCACCGCTTCGGCAACAAGCTGCTAACGTCGCTGGTGGCGTATGTCTTCGGCAAGCGCACGGCCGACATGCTTTCCGGCTACCGCGTCTTCTCGCGCCGCTTCGTGAAATCCTTCCCGACGCTGGTGCGCGGCTTCGAGATCGAGACCGAACTGACCGTGCACGCACTGGAGATGCGTATGCCGATCACGGAAGTCGCAACCCCTTACAAAGACCGCCCCGCCGGTTCCGTCAGCAAGCTCTCCACGTTCCGCGACGGCTTTCGCATCCTGTTCATGATCGGCAAGCTGGTGAAGGAAGAACGCCCGCTCGAATCCTTCGCCATCACCGCTGGTGTCCTGGCGCTGGTTTCGGTGATCCTCGCGGTGCCGATCGTCACCACCTTCCTCGAGACCGGCCTGGTGCCGCGCCTGCCTACCGCGGTGCTTTCGACCGGACTGATGATCTTGGCTTTCCTGGCGCTCGCCGCCGGCTTGATCCTCGAAACCGTCACCCGCGGCCGGCGCGAGATGAAACGCCTTGCCTACCTCGCGCATCCGGCTCCTCAACCCGATCCGGAGTCACGGCTCGCTGCGCAGGTCGCCAAGCGGCCCTGATGACCTTCAAGCTCTCCGAGTTCCTGCGCTTTGGCGCCGTCGGCGTGGTCGGCTTTTTGGTCGATACCGCGGCGCTTTATTTCGCGATTCATGTCCTGCCGCTCGATCTCTATTCGGGACGCGTCTTCTCCTACCTCGTTGCGGCCACCACCACCTGGGCCTTGAACCGCCGCTTTACCTTCACTCATCCGGATCCCGCGCCGCTCTTCGTGCAGTGGCTGAAGTTCATGGGCGCCAATGCCGTCGGCGGCCTGATCAACTACGCGGTCTACGCCGCGGTCATCAAGTTCACCACCGTCGGTCCTCAATATCCCGTGATCGGCGTTGCGATTGGCGCCGTGTTCGGGCTGTTCTTCAATTTTGCCATCAACAAGTTCTGGGTCTTCCGCCCCCCGCCGCCCCCCGGTGCGTCAGCCTGACGCTACCCTGACGTCTCTGTAACCGCTTGATTTGGCATAACTTTGTTACTGCCCTAGGGCCCGCGGTCAACAAAGTTTTAGTTGCGCGTGCGCGAGTCCGCGCGCTAAACCTACCGGGCTTTTCTTGGGGGCAGAACAGCCACAGCTTTGACATTTTCATAGCTAAAATGTCTTCAGCAGGAGCCGTGGCGGATGTCGTTAAGGACGCGAAATCTGCGAGGGCGAGGGAGCTAAGCCGGAAACAGGTTTTGAGACTCACAGTCTCCGACATGGACCAACATCAACAACGAGGTTTTTCTCATGCGTAAGGCAATTCTCTGGGCGGCGATCGTGTTGCCCGTTTCGTTCGGCGCGGCGCAGGCCGCCGAACCCAATGCCAATCTTGGCAAGCGCCAGTTTGGCCCCTGCACCTCTTGCCACACCGTCGAAGCCGGCGGCATGGACAAGCAGGGCCCGAACCTGCACGGCGTCATCGGCCGTAAGTCCGGCTCCAAAGCGGGCTTCGCTTATTCCGACGCCATGAAGAAGGCCAACCTGACCTGGGACGAAGCCACCATCGACAAGTACATCACCAAGCCGGCTGATCTCGTCCCCGGTAACAAGATGGCTTATCCCGGCGTGCCGAAGCCGGAAGTGCGCGCCAACATCATCGCGTACCTCAAAGAAGTCACGAAGTAAGCGCGCTGCGGCCGCCGGATCGCCCGGCGGCCGCAAGCCTACCCGAGAGGACTCCATGCTGAAGACGATTCTGACCGCTGCTGCTCTCGTTGCGTTTTCCGCCGCCGCCGCTCAGGCCGCGGGCGATCCGGTGCTGGGCAAGGCTCAAGCCGCCGTATGCACCGCCTGCCACACCTTCGAAGCCAACGGCATGAACAAAATCGGCCCCAACCTCAACGGCATCTTCGGCCGCAAAGCGGGCAGCAAGACGAATTTCCTCTACACCGACGGCATGAAGAACTACGGCGTCGTCTGGGATGACGCCTCAATCGACAAATGGATCACCAACCCGAAGGCGATCCTGCCGCTCACTAAAATGGTGTTCCCCGGCCAGCCCGATCCGGCCGCGCGCGCCAACATCATTGCCTTCCTGAAGGAAGTCACCAAGTAGGTCTCCCTTCGCAATCAGTGTTCAAAGCGCGGTCTGGCAACGGACCGCGCTTTTTTGCTGTGGCCCCGCGCGGTGGTGGTAAACTCCGCATCATCTCTTTGAGTACCGGCCTCGATGAGCGTGGGGTAAGTCATGAGCTTTGTGTCGCACCGCTTCTTGTCCCGCCGTCGGTTTCTTGCCGCGGCCGCTGTGTGTGTCGCTGCACCCGCCACGGTGAGAGGCGCACGCGCCGGCGAATCGAGGGCTTTCGTTCCCGGCGTGCAGCTCTACAGCGTCGCAGCCCCCCTCAAGCGCGACTTTGCCGGCACGCTCGCCAAGCTCGCAGCGATGGGCTACCGCCAGGTGGAACTCACCGATCTCCACGGCAAGTCCGCCGCCGATTGGAAAAAAGCTTTAGATGACGCCGGTCTTGCGGCCATCAGCATCCATCACAGCGTCTCCACGCTGGAGAAAGATCTCACTGCCGCGCTCACCTTCGCAAACACACTGGGTGTGTCTTATATCGTCTGTGCCGCCCCGCGCGCGGCCAAAGCCGCTCAGCCCACGATCGACGAATGGCGTTGGAACGCCGACTTCCTCAACAAGGTTGGCGAGGAGTGCGCAACGGCCACCATTCGTTTCGGCTATCACAACCACAACACCGAGTTCTTCGCCCACAAAGTCAGCCCCATGCGCAATGCCACGGGCTTCAGCGAGATCATGACCCGCACCAATCCCGACTATGTGACCTGGGAGCTCGACTGCGGCTGGGCCGTGACCGCCGGCCTCGATCCATCCGCCCTCTTGATGCGCTACCGCAACCGGTTTTCGCTTCTGCACGTCAAGGATGTCGCCAAGGACGGCGAGCGCAACTATGAGCTCAAGATCAAGGCTGTGCCTGTTGGTCAGGGGGTCTTGGATTGGCGCACCGTCTTCGAGGCCGCGCGCCGGTCTGGGGTGCAGGATTACTTCGTCGAGCTCGAACCGGGCGACGGCGATCCTTTGGTTGCGCTTAAGCAAAGTGCCGACTTCCTCAAGACTGTCTCCTAAGTCCGGTCCCGCAACCCTTTCACGTTTTTGGCGTTGGACTTCAGGCGCAGCCGGTAACCGCGCCGTCCAGGGGTGCGCCTGCGGTATCATGAGCTTTGTATCTCACAGCTTGTTGTCTCGTCGCAGCTTCCTCGCCGTCGCGGCGGCAGGTGTGCTTGCTCCGGCCGAGACTCCTGCGGCCCAACCGCCTGCCTTCATCCCCGGTATTCATCTCCACAGCGTCGACGTCGAACTCAAGCGCGACTTTGAAGGTACGCTCAGGCGCCTGGCCGAGATGGGCTACCGCCATGTCGAGCTCGCCGATCTGCACGGCAAGTCAGCTGCAGCATGGGGCAAGGCCTTGAAAGCTGCCGGCTTGTCTGCGCTGAGCGCGCACTACGCTGTGCATACGCTGCAGTACGATTTTGATACGACCCTCGATTTCGCCCGAGAAATCGGGCTCAAGTACATGGTCTGTGCATACCCCCGCGCTTCCAATGGCGTGTGTCCGTCGTTCGAGGAATGGAAATGGAACGCGGGCTTTCTCAACACCATCGGCTTTCTCACCGCGCGCGCCGGCATCCGCTTCGGCTACCACAATCACGCCATCGAATTCATCCGCACCCCCGCGGGACGGGGACGCTTCCGCACCGGCTTTGACGAGTTGATCGAAGGCACCGATCCCAAGCTCGTCACCTTCCAGCTCGACTGCGGCTGGGCCGCCGCCGCCCGGCTCGACCCGGCACAGCTGCTCGCGGATCACAAAGCCCGCTTCACGCTGCTGCATGTCAGGGACGTTGCACCGGTCCAGAAGACCAACCCGGCGCAGCCCTTCCGCACCACTGCGGTCGGGCAGGGGGCCCTCGACTGGAAAGCCATCCTCACCGCCGCCCACGCCTCCGGCGTTCAGGAGACCTTCGTCGCCCTAGAGCCCGGCCCGGCCGATGCCTTGGCACTCCTCCAGCAAAGCGCCGCCTTCCTCATCCGTACCAGGTACGAATAAATTAGTTTATATATCTGATATATTTATAATAAATAATTGTACCAGGTACAATTATGCGAAGCCGCCCGATTGATGGGCCCAGAGTCGGGCATAGACCCCGCCGGCAGCAAGCAGCTGTGTATGAGTGCCGGTCTCGACCACCCGGCCGTCGTCCATCACCACCAGGCGGTCCATGCGCGCGATGGTTGACAGCCGGTGCGCGATGGCGATCACCGTCCGCCCCTCCATCAGTTCGCCCAGCTGCTCCTGGATGGCCGCCTCGACCTCCGAATCCAAGGCACTCGTCGCCTCATCAAGCACCAAGATCGGCGCGTTCTTGAGGATCACGCGCGCCAGCGCAATCCTTTGGCGCTGTCCGCCCGACAGCTTCACGCCGCGCTCGCCCACTTGCGCATCGAAGCCCCTGCGCCCGTGCCAGTCCTCCAGCGTTTCGATGAAATCCATCGCGTGCGCCTTCGTCGCCGCGGCGCGCACCTCGTCGTCGCTCGCGTCCGGCCGGCCATAGCGTATGTTGTCGCGGATCGAGCGGTGCAGCAGCGAGGTGTCCTGCGTGACCATGGCGATATTGGCGCGCAGGGATTCCTGCGTCACCTCGGCGATGTCCTGCCCGTCGATCAAAATCCGGCCCTGCTCCAGCTCGAAGAACCGCAGCAGCAAATTCACCAGCGTCGACTTGCCGGCCCCGGACGGTCCCACCAAGCCGATGCGTTCGCCCGGTGCAATTGCAAGGTTGATCCCGTGCAGCACGCCGCGTTCTGTGCCGTAGCCGAAATGCGCCCCTTCGATGCGCACCGCGCCGGCACTCACCGTCAGGGCCTTCGCATCTTCGCTGTCGAGCATCTGACGCGGCACGGCGATCGACTTCATGCCGTCCTGCACCGTGCCGACATTCTCAAAGATGCTCGTGACGCTCTGCGCCACCCATCCCGACATGCTCACCACTTGCCAGGTCAGCGGCAGCGCCATCGCCACCGTGCCGACATCGATGGCGCCCAGCGTCCACATGCGCATCGCTGTCGCCGCTACCGCAACCACCAGGACTGCGTTCATGAACGTCAGGGTGGATTGAAAGATCGTCGTCAATCGCTGCGAGCGGTGAAAGGTTTCGGTGTGTTCATCGACAGTCCGGCGGATATACATGTCCTCGTCGATGGCGCGCGCGAACAACTTCACTGTGAGGATGTTGGTGTAGCCGTCGACAATGCGCCCCGTCAGCACCGAGCGCATCTCCGACACCGCGCGGCTGCGCTCGCGCATGCGCGGTACGAAGCCGCGCAGGATGCCGATGTAGATGAGGAACCAGATCGCCACCGGGAGTGCCAAGAACGTATCGCTCTGCGCCAGCACCGCGACGGCGCTCGCGCCATAGATGATCACGTACCAAATCGCGCTCGTCGTTGCGACCACGCTTTCACGCAGCGACGGTCCCGTTTGCAAGATGCGGTTGGCGATACGTCCCGCAAAATCGTTCTGAAAGAATGACCAGCTCTGGCGCACCACATGCCAGTGGTTCTGCCAGCGGATCAGGTTGGTCAGCCCCGGCACGAGGGCCTGGTTGATGAGCAGGTTGTGGCTCAGGAACACCAGCGGGCGCACGAACAATTGCACGGCCGCCATGCCCAAGAACTCGTGCCCGTGATCCTGAAGCAGGGTCGCCGGAGAGGCATTGCTCACCAGGAAGACGATGCGTCCGAAGAACACCGGCACCAGCAGGTCGAGCAGCGCAATCGCCGAGCCGGTGATGAACAGCGCCCCCACCAATCCCTTGGCCTGTTTGGCGTAGAACCAATAGAAGGGCCATAGCTTGGTGGGCGGCGAAGCTTCGGGAGAAATCGCCGTCGGTTTCAGCAGCCCCTCAAAGAAAGAAAACAAGCTCATGGCGTAGGCCCGCTCCAAAAGGGGCCGGATCATAAGGCGGTTCAGGGCTGTATTGCTAGCGAAGGCATTTCGTGCAGACTTGGCCGTATGCCCCAACCGGCCTTTATCCCGCCGCAGGATGCGGGCCACGCGCATCTGCCGAGGCACCCTTGATCGAAGACGCCGGTTTCGTCGATAAGCTCTACGCGCGCGGGGTGGCCGAGCGCGTCGGCGTCAGCGTCCCGGCCATCGCCACGGGCGACGGGAATATCACCGCCGTCGTCCAGTTGGGTTTGCGCGTCTATCGCGGCCAGGCGGTGGTGCGTAATGGCCATGTGCTTCCCGTCGTTGACGGCAAGACCGCCGTTGGCGATTTCCTCGAATATAGTGCGTCGAAATTTCCGCCGTCGTTGCTTGCTGACCCCGGGCCCTCCTCGGGTACCTGGTCCGACGCGATCATGGTGATCGGCAGCGCCAACTATTACCACTTCTTCGCCAACCACCTGCCCGCGCTCCTGTTGATGCGCGGACTTCCGACACCGCGTGTGCGCCTTCTGATGATGCAGGATTTCCCGCCGACTGTTGCGCCCGTGATGGCTGAGGTGCTGCCGTATATCGCCGGCGGCAAACCGGTGGACGTCGTTTTTGTTCAAGAGGGCACCTACGACGTCGCCGACGTCATCTTTCCGACGCGCACCCATATCGACATGGCGATGCTGCTCGCCCGCCGTGTCCTCTTGCCGCATATCTTCGAGACCACCGGCGTTGCCGATCCGATCGCCGAACGCGGTCCCCTCAAGATTTTTGTACGCCGCGGCGGTGCGGCCAACGCGCGCAACCTGCTCAATCCCAAGAAAGTCGAAGCCTGGTTCGCCGCGCGCGGGTACACAGCCGTCGATCCCGGTTCACTCACTTTCGCCGAACAGGTTCTGCTCTTCGCGCGTGCCACCCACGTCGCCGGAATCGAAGGCGGGGCGATGACCAACATCATCTTCGCGCCAGATCTCAAGCAGGTGGTGATGCTGGCGAGTCCTTATACTCGCGACGACCGCTTCTTCCAGCATCTCGTGGAAGGCTACGCCATCCCCTTCCACGCGCTGTACGGCGACGCCGCTGGCGTCACGCGCAATTCCGACTACATCATGCCCCTGGCCGCCCTCGACGCGTTGCCGCCGGAAGCGACGGGGGACTAACTTTTGTGGTCACTGACGACCTTGTCGGTCAGTTGCACCAGGCGCCGTGTGATGTGGTCGAGCACAAAGCGCACCAAAGGGTCGGCCTTGCCCAGGCGCGTATCGAAGACGTCGCGGTTGATCTCCAGGAGTTCGCAGCGCTCCGTCGCCATTACCGTGGCCGTGCGCGCTTTCTTATGAGTCAAGAGTGCGATCTCGCCGAACAATTCGCCCGGGTTCATGCGGGTCAGCGGCACCAACGCATCGCCGCTGCCCGCCATCACATCGGCGCGGCCCTTCAGGATCACGTAGGCATTCTCCGCCGGCTGGCCTTCGAGGAAGATGATTTCTCCGGCCTCCACCGTGCGGTGTTTACATAAGTCCGGCGGCAGATCGTTCATGTTCATGGGCAGCCCCCTCTTATGGACGAGAGCTTACTTGGTCTCGAAGCGCTGTACACCGTCCCAGTCGGCTGGCGGCGGGTTTGCCGCCATCGCTCGGCAGCGTACGAGATAAAAGGCCGACAATCCGTCGTCCCCATGCGCCGCGCCGTAGGCTGCGAAAGCCGCCTCTGCCCCACCCCAGTCCCGGGCCCGGAATAGGCCCATCGCAGCTTCCCAACGCGCGGCCGCCTCCGCTGGGATCTCGCCCTTCATTCCCATCAGCTCAAAGATCTCGAAGGGGAACACCGCTCCCTTCGGCAGCACACGGTCGACACTGCGGAACACAAATTCCTCGCCCGCCAGTTCCACCAGCCGCGCACTCGCGAGGATCTCGGTGCCATAGACCTTGTTGAGCCCTTCAATGCGCGAGGCCAGGTTCACCGCGCTGCCGATCACCGTGAAGTCCATGCGGTCTGGGGCGCCGACATTGCCGAACACCGTCTCGCCTGCATGCAGGCCAAAGCGCGTGTGCCAGGGGAACTGGCCCTCGGCTTTCCACTTCTCCGCTAGCGCCCGGCTCGCCGTGCGCGACTTCAGCGCCGCCGTGCAGGCGAGGGCAGCGTGTTTCTCCTGGCGCAACGGCGCGTTCCAATAGGCAAAGATCGCATCGCCGACATATTTGTCGAGCACACCGCCGCCGGCGAGGATCGGCGCCACCACCGTGTCGAAATAAGCACTCATCACCTGCATCACACGCTCTGCCGGCAGCCGTTCGCTGATGGTGGTGAAATCGCTCACATCCGTCATCAGCAACGACAACTCGCGCGCTTCGCCGCCGATCTCAGCCTTGCCGGCGGCCAGCACGTTGCGGATCACACTCGCTGGCACATATTTACTGAAGGCGGTCAGGCCGCCCTTCATGTCGCTGAGCGCGCCGAACAACTGATCGACCTCCAGAATCGCACTGTGGCGGCGCCCCTCCGCACCGGTGAAATTGAGCCGGCTAACGGCTTCGGTCTCGCCGACGACAAAGCGCACGTCACGCGCAACGGCGTTGCTGATGGCCCGGATGATGATCAGCGTCACCACCAGCACCAAAGCGCCGATGCCTAGATTGGTGAACAGGTCGCGGTACAGCCGTGCATTGACGTCGCTGATCTCCATGTCGGCGCCGAAGATCGCACTGACGCTTTTGTCCGTTCCCGCCACGGCTAGGCGCACACGCACCAGGCAGCTGCGGAAATAACCATAGTCGTCCTGATCCACATCGATCGTGCGCGTCCCCGACCGAGCCGCCCCCACCATCCCCGGCGAGGGGTCGTAGGTCTTGAGCAGCAAGTCCTTCAAGGGGTCGATCTTCTGGGCCTTCTGCTCCGGCGACAGGTTGCTCACCAGTTCATAGGCGCTGCCGTCGTCGCGCACGGCGATCGCGTAGAGGAAATTGAGTTTGGTTGCGGCGAAGTAGCGCTCCAGGGCGATCTGGGTCGCACGATAGGTGTCGTCATAGGTTGGCTGCGTACGTGCAGGCGCCTCGGCCTCTTGCGCGATCATGGGCGGGACGATCTCGCGCACACCCTCGGCGGCCGCGCATAGAATGTCATCGATGTTGGAAAGCGTGGTGTTGCGCGAGGCTTGGTACGACAACCCCGCGAACGTCAGAGTGCCGACCAGGCTCACCAAGGCCAAGCTCACCCCCAGCCGCCGCCGCAGGGCCCGCGGCTTGCGATACAATTCCGTCAGCGGCGCCATGTTCCCGTTTTCGCCCCTCAAAACCACACAGCCTTATATATCAGCCGGGCGGCGCTCCCGCCTCCAGCGGTTTTGGGCTCTGAAAACGGATTTTATCAATCGGCGGCTGAATTTGTTTGAACGCCTGGCACTCCGACCGTAACCTTGATCCAGAGTTGGGGGGTCCATGAACGTCAATAAACCCGCGATCCTTGCTGTCGCATTAGTCCTCGCCGCCGGCGCGGGATATTTCGCATTCAGCCGCAAACCCGGCGGGTCGTTCTCGGTCGCGCCCACCGGCGCCCCGGTCCGCACCGGCGAGGCCGTCACCACCGAGCAGAAGCTCTGCGTCGACAAAGGCAAGATGCTCTTCGAGGGCTCGGGCTATTCCGATCCGCCGCTGAAGGAATTCACTGCAGTCTATGCTGCCTACTACAACCCTCGGGTCAGCCACTGCTACCTGGCGATCACCAGCACCTATATTGAGAACGCTTCGACCATGGTCGAACTCTTCGATGCTGACGACAAAAAGCTCTACGGCACCTACAACGTGGCGCCGACCGCCGATGGCAAAGGCACCAGCATCGTTGCCTGCGTCATGTCCACAGCCGACGGTTCAGAGAAGCCTTGCACCACTCCGGCTGAGTGGACGGCGTTTATCACCAGCTACATGAACTAACAGACTTAGGCGTTCGTCACCGCGAACGCGCGCGGAGCGTCGCCGCGCCGGTTGATCTCGATCATCGTCGTATAAGCGGCTTCGATATGGCGCGCGAAGCTTTTGGTATCGAACAGCGGTGCCTGCGTCCTGTTCACGGCCAGCTTGGCGCGCAGGGTGCTGCGCCGCGCGCCGTCGCCGGCCAAAGCCATCGCCAGCGCCTCGAAATCCGCCGCACTTTCGGTCACCAACTCCGGCATCTCCAGGGCGCCGAGCAGGCTCGCCCCGACGCGGCCGGCGAAAACCTGGCCCCGGCAGGTGACCAGCGGCACGCCCGCCCAGAGTGCGTCGCTGGCGCCGGTGTGTGCGTTATACGGCAGCGTATCGAGATACACATCGACCAGCGCCAGGCGGGCAAGATGCGTCTCATGCGCGGCGTCGCCCGCGAACACCAAGCGCCGCGCATCCACGCCCGCGGCCTCCGCCGCGCGGCGCAAGTTCACCGCTGTGGCCGGCGCCGCCCCCCACAGCCACAGCACCGTCTTGTCCACCGCGCGTAGGATTCGCATCCAAGCGGAGAACATTTCCGGCGTGATCTTGTAAGTCTGATTGAAGTTGGCCAGTACCACGGCGTCCTCAGGCAGGCCGTGATCGCCGCGCCGTGCTGCGCCTGCCAACGCGCGCTTGTCGTCATTGGCCTGGTAGCTCCCCGGCAGGTATACGACGCGCTCGGTGAAGAACGGCTGTTCGGCTTCGGGAATAACGACGCGGTCTGCCAGAACATAGTCGATGTAGTCCGCGCCCAGCGTGCCGGGAAAGCCTAAGTAGTTTACTTGCACGGGGGCAGCGCGCCGCGCGAAGACGCCCATGCGTCCCTGCCCGAAATAGCCGTTGAGATTGACCAGGATGTCGATGCCGGCCTCACAGATTTTTTCGGCAGCCGGCGCGTCCGACAGCGCCTTGATGTCGATGACGTGATCAAAGGCCGCTTCCAATCGCCGGCGCATGGGCCCGCCGTCATTCACGCCGTTGTCGAAGGCAAAAATCTCAAACCGGGTCTTGTCGCACTGCTCAAAAAGCCCCGCGGTCAGGAAGGCGGTGGCATGGGCGTGGAATTCGCCCGACAGATAGCCGACGCGGATCTTGCCAGCGGCGCGCACGCGTTCCGCACAGGCACGCGGCCCGGCGGGGAAATGCCTGCGCGCATAGTTTGTGGCACACGCCTGCAAGTCGGCGGGCGATGACGACAGCGCCTGGAAGACAAAGGGCGTGGCCGGATGTGTGCCGTCCCGCACGCCTGCGGTGACGCGCGCGCGCAACGCGGCAATCCCCTCCCAGTCGGCCTGCTGCATGCGCGCATGCACCAGATCGCCGAGCGCGTAAGGCGTGGCGGGCCCAGCACCATCGATCTCTATCGCCCGCGCGAGGTCGGCGGCCGCGCTGCCGAACTCGCGGAACTGCAACCCCAGCACTTGCGCGCGCTCATACAGCGCCGCCGCATCTTTGGGATCGGCCGCGAGGGCTTCACCGAAACTCGCCACCGCCGCGTCGAACAGCCCCAGCGCCCGCAAGGCCAGCCCGCGCCCGCGCCAGGCCGGCGCCATGCGCGAATCGACGGCCAGGGCCGCGTCAAAACTCGCCACCGCTTCTTCGAAGCGCCCCGCAGCCATAAGCGCCTCGCCGCGCCCGGCCTGCGCGCTGGCATCCCCGGCGTCGAGGGCCAAGGCCGCCTCGAAACTCGCCAAGGCCTCGGCGACGCGACCCAGGCTCCACGAGACTTGGGCATGGGCGCGCCACAGCGCCGCATCACGCGGGCGCGCGGCCAGGGCGGCTTCGAGGGAAGGAATATCGGACGGCGTTTTGACCATCAGACGGTGTAGCGGGACGAGGGGTATCCCTTCAAGCGTTCCGCTTAGAAAACCGCAACCTCCACGCCTGTGGATGCTGCCAGCGCTTCAATCTGTTCGCGTGACGCCGCCGACATCGGGGCGCCGGTGGCGCGCCGAAAAACCAAAGTGACGATCATGCGTGCATCGCGCGGACCAAACTCCTCCATCTGAGCTTTGGCTTCGGCCAGCGTCCAAGCCAACTTTCCACTCAAAAATTCATCGGACAGCAGCGTCTCCGCGACACTGACGGTCTTGACCTCACATAGCACGCGGCGTCCATTCAGCGCGGCCATCAGGTCCGGCGACTTGCCCGCATACGTCCGTGCGACAAAGGCGATCTCCATGCATCCCAAGCTTTGGAGATAGGCGTAGCCCTTTGCCTCATTGAGGAGGTCGAACAGAGGATCCCAGCCCCGCTTTGGCGCCCGCATCAATCGCTCGGCGGCTCCGGCTTTGAAGTGTTGCCACGCCCCGTCGTCCAGACTGGCGAGGTCGGCCTCGCCAGCGTCCAGACTTTCAAGCGGGAGGACCTTTGTCGCGAGTGCGGCCTCGAAGGTGCGCGCGAAGGACTCGCGCGACGGTGCATCGCCGGCCAGCGCGATCAATGCGCGGATGCGGGCGAACGGTCCGCTCAGGGGCATACCCGCCGGAACGGCCGCCGGCGCGCGCCGTCGGCGTTTACGGTTGTAGGATCTGTGCCGCATCGCAAATGGGTACCCGCAAATTCGTACCAGGTACGAATTTATTGCCCTGGCCCGCATGGAAAACAATAATGCTCCCATGTTTGAAGGAATTTTGTTCAGGGGAAAGGTGCTGCTGACCTGACCGGCTCTTTTTGTACCAAGCGATTTGATAGAAACTAGCTTGGAAAGGAGCTTTGTCATGCCAAAGAAGAGACCCAGTCCGGAGCAGATCGTGACGCTACTGCGTCAGATTGAAGTTGCG
>CANKHC010000010.1 GCA_947481595.1 Fidelibacterota bacterium | reverse complement strand
TCATCAGTCTGCGATGCGACGCGCTTCATCGGCCAACATGATGGGAATACCGTCGCGCACAGGATAGGCCAGCCCGGCCTTCTTGCTGACGAGTTCGCCCGCCGCGCGGTCGTATTCCAGCGGGCCCTTGGTGAGCGGGCACACAAGGATTTCGAGTAACTTAGGATCGATTTCACCGCCGTTTGTCATGATGCCCCGCCTTCTACTGTTTCTGTCCATCCGCCGGACGGCCCGTATCGAATACACCCATCTGCAGAAGTTTGGTAAGCGCCGTCGCGCGCTCGGTCATGTCGGCCGCTTCCAAGAGTGCCTGTTTCTCGCGCGGGTCAAAAGGGCAGATCATGCAAAGCGACGTGACCAAACTCGCGTCCGACAGGCTCTTCATGATGTCGGCATTGACCGGCATCGCCTGCGCCTCGAGATACGGTTTCAAGTGACGCAAGAGCTTGTCGCGGTCGAGCGTAAATTTGGCTGGCGGATCGAGGTCGTGAGCGAAGGGTGCGAAATCCGCGCGCACGCGCCGATAGCCGGAACGCCCTTCAAGCTCTTGGACGATGCGGAAACGCGCCAGACCCTTGAGCATGATGAGCAGCCGCCCATCATCGGTCTCCTCGAAGGAGGCAATACGTCCGGCGCACCCCACCCCGTAAATCGCCGGGTCATCGGGTGTGGGCTTGTCGTGGGCGATGCGCTCTCTGGGAGTCTTGTCGTAGTCGGGCTGGATCATGCCGAAGATACGTCCGGTTTTCAGCGCGTCCAGAGTCATGTTGAGATAGCGCGGCTCAAAGATATTGAGCGGCAGGCGGCCCCACGGCAGCAGCAAGGCGCCGCTCAAGGGAAAGATCGCGAGCTCTTCCGGCAGATCCTCAAAACGCGTTTGGATCGGACTGCGCATTGTCCTTAACTGAACAAGATCCCCGAGAGGCGGCGCCGCCCCGAGCGCGTCAGAGGATCAGCCGGGCCAAAAGCCTCGAAGAATTTGACGAGCTGCTTGCGCGCCGCTTCGTCGTTCCACTTCCGGTCTTGCTTGATCATCGCCAGGAGATCGTCGACCGCACGCTCGCGGTCACCGGCGCCGAAACGTGCCATGGCAAGATCGAGGCGGGTCTGCATGTCTTTGGGATCAGCGGCGGCTTTTGCCTCAAGGGCTTCGACTTCGGCGTTGCCGGTGTTCGCCGTCTGCGCCTTGAGGTCGAGCGCGGCCTGCACACCCTGGATGTCGGCGCTGTTCTTGATCTGCGCCGGCAGCTTCTCGATCAACTGGCGTGCGAGATCGTCCTGGCCGAGCGAGATGTAAGCCCGCAGCGCACCCGCGAGCGCCTTCACATGTGTCGGTTCCTGCGCGAGAATTTCCTGATAGACCGCGAGGGCTTCTTCGTTCTGGCCTTCCTTGGCGAGTCCGTCAGCCTCAGCGAGAGCGTCGTCGAGCGCGGAGCCGCCGCCGGCCAAGCGTTCCATGAACTGTTTGATCTGGCTTTCGGGCAAGGCCCCCATAAAGCCGTCGAAGGGACGCCCGCCTTTGAAGGCATAGACCGCCGGGATCGACTGCACGCGGAACTGCTGGGCGAGTTCCTGGTTCTCGTCGACATTGATCTTCACCATCTTGATCTTGCCGGCGTACTGCTTCACCAGGCGTTCAAGAATGGGGCCCAGCTGCTTGCAGGGGCCGCACCACGGCGCCCAGAAATCGACGATCACCGGCGTGGTCTGCGACGTCTCGATGACGTCGGCGACGAAGTTGGCGGTGTCGGAGTCCTTGATGAGATCGCCGGCGGGGGGCGCGGTTGGCCCGGGGGATTGTCCAATCAACATGCGGTTTGTCCTGTCCTACCCTAGAAGCCTCGCGCTCGGGCCTAGGTTACATGTGGCGCCAAGGGGCGAAAGGCAAGGGAATTCCGGGCGGGGTTTGAATCGGGTCGGGACGGCAAGACCTTGCAAAGTCAGGCGGGAAGCGGCTTTTTGCCAGCCGGCGCCCTGCCCCGGCGGGCCTTGCAATGAGACGCTAAAACGTTATAGTCCCGCCCTTCGCGCGGGGGGCCTGGCAACCTCCAACCTGTTGCGCGACACGCCAGAGAGCGAGCGGGCGTAGCTCAGTGGTAGAGCACGACCTTGCCAAGGTCGGGGTCGAGGGTTCGAATCCCTTCGCCCGCTCCATTTTCAATCATCAGCGAACCCTCGGACTCTCTTTTGCGGCCTTCGGCCGCGGGGGTTCGAATCCGGCTCAGCTTTTCACTGCATAATACTTCCGCAGCAGCACAAAGCTCGCCGCCACGCCGGCCAGCGCCAGCAGGATCACGACCGGCAGCGGCGCGCCGAAGTGAATCATCGTCGCGGCGATCAGACAGCTCAATGTCCCTCCCGCGTCCCACCCGCCTTCGGCGGCCACGTGAAAGCGCAGCGTGCACGGCGCGCTTTTTGATGTGTTGTAGACCGCGGTCATCAAGGTCGGTGCGTAGAGGCACATGACCAAAGCCCCCAGGGCATTGGCGACCACGGCCAGCGCCGGCTGATCCAGCACCGCGGCACGGAAGAGGATCACCGCGGCGAAACCGCTGAGGGCCAGCCAGACCGCGCGGCCGCCGCCGCCACTGTCGATGGAGCGCCCCAGAACCAAGCCACCGACGGCACCGACAAGTGCTGCGATGGCCAGCGCGCCGCCATAGTCGACGAAGTCCTCGCCGAGGGTGAAAAACAAGCCCAGCTGCCAGACCACGACGTAGCCGATCGCGACCCAGCCGTCGGCGAAGAACAGCGCAACGCCGGGCAGCGCCGCCTTGAACGCACCCGGCACATGTCGTTCCACCTTGATGTCGGGCGCCCAGAACAGCGGCACCGCGGCGATGACCTGGAACGCGGCAGCGACACCAAAGGCGGCGCGCGCGCCAAAGGTCACCAGCGCCCAGCCGGTGGCGAGCGGACTGACGATACTGACCAGCGCGACCGCAGCTTCGCGCGCGCCTAACTGATGGCCGCGATGTTCGGGATCGCCCACCGCCGAGACCAAGAGGAAAACCAGCAGCATCGGCCCGACGCCATCGACTTCCGCCAGGAGCGGAAACTGCAGCGCGCAGAACAGTGTGCCGACAATCAACAGTGGCCGCAGACCGAAGCGTACCGCCAGCGGCACAATCGAAGGCCGGATGATGAAGCGCCCTGCCAGAATCAACGCCAACGAGCCCACCACCAGGGGCAACGGCACGCCCGCCTTGAGCAGAAACACGAAATAAAAAGCCCCGCCGCCGTACAGCGCCACGGCGTGAATCGCATAGTGCAGGTTCACCAGATTGACGGCGGTGTTGCGAAAATAAGCCATGGAGTCGAGGCTATGTGTGGGGGCTTTTCCATAGACGACCCGCGAGGGCGAAGCTAGCTTGCTTCAAAGACATCATGGCAGACACACCCTCCGAGCTGCGCGACACCAATGCCAAGATCGCCGGCACCTACGACCGCGTGCCTTACGATCCCACGCCGATCCCCGGCATCGACCCCGAATATGTGCTCGGTCTTGCCGCGCTCTATGGCGCCGGACCGCGCAGCGCGTCGTACGACGTCCTCGATCTCGGCTGCGGCACGGCTGTGCAGTTGGTGCGTGCCGCGGCCCAGAACGGCAGCGGGCGTCTGATCGGCACCGATCTTTCGCAAAGTGCCTGCGCGCTTGCCACCACGCGGTGCGCAAGTTTTGGCGCGCGCGCGCGCATCGACTGCGCCGATTTTCTTGACCTGAATGCCAAGGACCTTGGCGCGTTCGACCTGATCTATCACGTCGGCGTTCTTTACATTACGCCCCCGGACGTGCAGCGCCACCTGCTCGGTCTCATTGCCGCCTGCTTGAAACCGGGCGGCGTGGTGCTGATCAGCTATCACTACGGTCCCCATTCCCTGCTGGTCGCGGGGCTGCGCAACACCTTACGTTTGGCGGTCAACCGCGACTTAGATCCACGCGAGCAGGTGCAGAGCGCGCGCACGGTTTTGCGCACCATGGCGCGCACCGTGGCGCAGATCGGCGGCGACCGGCATCCCATGCTCTCGGTGTTTCAATATGGCGATGCGCTGGAAGACTCGATCTTCTATCACGAGCTGCTCGGCGAGCATTTCCACCCACTCTCGACGGCCGCGCTGGAAGGCGCGCTGGGGGAGCAGGGCGTTCACTTCCTTCACTCGATCGGTCCAGGCCCGCAAGGACGGCCAGCGGCGGCGCGCGAGCGGGCGATGATGGCCGATACGCTCGACTATGCCGGTGGCGGGTACAGATACGCCGTTTTCGCCAAGACCGATCCCCTGCGTGGGCCGGATCCAAAGTCGAACGTGACGTGGAAGAGCACTCTGGTGCGCGAAGGGACGCAAACGCCGGCGGTGTTCCGCGAACCGGCCAGCGGCCTTTCCATCACTGCCGCCGACGTCAGCGCAGCCGCGCTCGAGCTTTTGGCCGCGCAGCCGCTGCCCTGGGCGGCACTGGCACCCGCGGTCACGGAAAAATTGGCGGCGCGCGGCGCAGCCGCCAAAGATGCGCCAAAGCAACTGGAGGACGACCTTCTGGCGCTCTGGCAATACGCGCTGCTGACGCCGGTGTGGCACGCACCCTAGCGCGTCATGCGCGTATCAGTAGTAAATCTCGTTACAACGTCTTTACCGCCGGAACCAAATCCCAAAAGAGTCCGTTTACGAAAGACACCTGGCGTTTTTGTTGCAAAGACCGGGAATTTGGAATGTTCGTGTTATATTATGAACAGGATAGTGGTCGCCTGACCTGGATTGCATCGTGCCAGGATGTGCGCTCAGCGAGAAATGTGGCGCAGGTCTACTCCACGGGCGCGCAACGCCCGGTTGTCTGTGTCTATAACGCCGCCGACGGCAGTACTCGCCGCTGCTGTATGTTTCGCGATGGCCTCGAAATGGGCTTGGACTATCCCTTTGAGAATCCAGACGTGGAGAATGGGGGGTCCCAGTATGTGGGCGACGACAGCCAGCGCGCCGACAATCAAAACCAGCGGGCTGAACCTCAAGATCGCCAGGATCGACAGATGAACGCCTAGGGCGGCTCATCCATATTTCTTTCGCGATCCCCCTACCAATCCGCGTGTGCCGCCCTACATTTTCCCTGACCACTGGGGGAACGGCCGATCACATCACCATGCCGAAGCCGCATCGCAGGAGGCCTTGCCGAAGGCCTGCTTTGCCCCGGATTTCCACCTTTTCAGGAGACTTGAAGATGTCCCTTTCCATGTACCAAGCCAGCGTTCCGCCAATTGTGCGCTTCCTCGAAAGCCTGTCGACAATCCTCGACAAGGCTGCCGCCTTCGCCGAAGCCAACAAGATCAAGCCCGAGGTCATGATCGGCTACCGCCTGCGTCCGGATATGCTGCCGCTCTCGGCCCAGATCCAGATCGCCACCGACCAGGTGAAGGGCTTCGTCAGCCGCGTCGCCGGCGCCGAGGTGCCCAGCTTCCCCGACACCGAGGCGACTTTCGCCGACCTGAAGGCGCGCGTGGCCAAGACCATCGCCCACATCAAGAGCTTCACGCCCGCCCAGATCGACGGCACGGAAAACAAGGACATCGCCTTCAAGGCCGGTCCCAACGAGCTCAAGTTCAAGGGCGAGCAGTACCTGACGACCTGGGTGCTGCCGAACTTCTATTTTCACATCACCACCGCCTACGCGATTCTGCGCCATTGCGGCGTTCCGCTCGGCAAGCGCGACTACCTCGGTCCGGCGTAAGCGCCGGCTGCTTTTGGCGGCAAAAAGGGGCGCAACAGCGCCCCTTTTTCATTTGCCCGTCTTCTGGGCGGACAGACCCCCGGGGTGTGTTTTGGCATCCCGGGTCCGCGACGGATATGCTAGCTTTGTGAAGGCCTTGGGGGGATTTTCCACAGGCTGGCGCAAATCAAGGTGCAGGCCGCGGGCTTGCACCTATTGGGGGAGAAACCGGTTATGCCAAACGACATTGGGGTGGCTCTCCGGCCGCAACCCGCGAACGCGCCGCGGTGATCGCGGCCGTGATCGGTGTGGCCGAGAAGAAGGCCACCGGCAAGAAGGCGCCGCCGAACGCTTCCCTGCTGCAGCGTTTCATCCGTCAGTTCTTCGCCGGCATGCCGGCCGAGGAGCTCAAGGCCCGCACGCCCGAAGCACTCTATGAGACCGCCGCCACGGCCTGGGAGTTCTTCCAGACCCGCAAGACCGGCACGCCCAAGATCGCCATCGCCACGCTGCCGGGAGCCGAGCGCACCCGCATTTTGATCGCCAACGACGACATGCCTTTCCTGGTGAGCTCGACCAGCTGCGAACTCGAACGCATGGACCTGGGCGCTTTGCTCATGATCCATCCCGTGCTGACCGTGCAACGCGACATCGAAGGCAATCTCACCGAGCTACGCGCCGATCTGTCGCAAAGCGACGAGACCGCGCCGGTGAAAAAAGGCGATGCAGTTGAATCGCTGATGTACGTCGAGATCGGCGGCGCGGCCGAAGACGACATGGTTGATCGTCTGAAGGACAATTTGAAAGCGGTCCTGGGCGATGTGCGCCTGGCCGTGCGCGACTGGGCGGCGATGCGCCGCGTCACCGGCCACTTCGCCACCGACTTCGACGGTCCCGTCTCCGGCGTGAAGCGCGCGCGCGCCCAGGAGGTCGTCGACTTCCTTCATTGGTTGAATGACGATCATTTCACGTTCCTCGGCTATCGCCAGTTGCTGCTGCAAGGCGGCGGCAAGACCCGCGTCTTCACGGTCGAGAACCAGCACAGCCTGGGCGTGCTGACCAAGTCGCGCCTGGCGATCTTCGAAGGTGTCGGCGACGGCATGCCGGTGCCGCCGCAGCTGTCCGAGTTCCTCGACAGCCGCAACATGATCCTGATCCTCAAAGCCAACCAGCGCTCGACCGTGCACCGTCGCGTGCACTTCGATGTGGTGGCGGTGAAGATCATCGACGCCAAGGGTGCCGTCATCGGCATCCACATGCTCGTCGGCCTGTTCACCGCCGACGTTTATACCAACTCCCCGTCGTTCGTGCCGGTGCTGCGCAACAAGCTCGACCGCATCAGGGAACGGGTGGGCTTCCGCAAGCACAGCCATGACGACAAGGTCCTTCAGAACGTCATGGAGAACCTGCCGCGCGACGAACTGTTCGAGACCTCCGACCGTCAGATGATGGAAACCGCGCTGGGGGTGATGCAGCTGCTCGAGCGCCCGCGCACCGCGGTCTTCATGCGCCAGGATCAGTTCGAACGCTTCGCTTCCGTGCTGGTCTATGTGCCGCGCGACCGCTTCGACACCGCGCTGCGCCTGCAAATCGGCGACATCCTGACGAAGGCGTTAGACGGGCGCCTCTCGTCCTTCTACACCCAGGTTACCGACAGCGCGCTGGCGCGCATCCACTACATCATCGCCACGCGTCCTGGCCATGTGCCGAAGATCGATGCGAAGGCCATCGAAGCACAGATCGTCAAGGTCGCGCGCGCCTGGACCGACGACCTGCGCACCGCGCTGGTCAAGGCACAAGGCGAACGTGCCGGTGCCCACCAGGCCGACATCTTCCTGCACGCCTTCACCTCGTCCTACCGCGAGCGTTTCGACGTCGAGACTGCCGTTGGGGATATGGGGCTCATCAACAAGACCATGGAGACCAAGCAGGTCGGCATCCATGTCTATCAGCCGCCGGGTGCGACCGGCGGTACGGTGTGCTTCAAGATCTACAATCTCGGCGCGCCTTTGCCGCTGTCCGACGTGCTGCCGGTGCTCGAGAACATGGGCTTCAAGGTCTTGGGCGAAGAGCCCTTCCAGGTCACGCCAATGGGATCGTCGGGCGGGAAAGGCCCGGTCTGGCTGCAGAACTTCAGCATGACGGTGGCCACCAAAACGCCCATCGACATCGCCAAGTCGCGCGACGAGATCGAAGAAGCCTTCCGCCGGGTTTGGGCCGGCGAGATGGAAAGCGACGGCTTCAACAAACTCGTGGCGCTTGCCGATTTGGGGTGGCGCGAAGTCACCATCCTGCGCGCCTATGCCAAATACCTGCGCCAGGCGACCTTCCCGTTCTCGCAAGCCTATATCGAGAACGCCTTCGCGGCGCATCCGGGCATCGCTCGCCTGCTGGTCGACACGTTCCTCACCAGCTTCGATCCGGCGCAAAATACCGCTGCCAAAGCAAAGGCGAGTGCCACGAAAGTCGCCGGGCTGCGCGAACAGATCCTCAAAGCGCTCGACGCCGTCACCAACGCCGACGAAGACCGTATCCTGCGGCGCTATCTGAACCTGCTCGATTCGACGTTGCGCACCAATTATTTCCAGAAAGGTGCCGACGGCAACTTCAATACCTACACCTCTTACAAGCTCAACAGCCGCACCGTCGAAGATCTGCCGCTGCCGCGCATGAACGTGGAAGTCTTTGTCTATGCGCCGCGCGTCGAGGCTATCCACCTGCGCGGCGGCAAGGTCGCGCGCGGCGGCATTAGATGGTCCGATCGCCGCGAGGATTTCCGCTCCGAGGTCTTGGGCCTCGTCAAAGCCCAGATGGTCAAGAATGCCGTCATCGTGCCGACGGGCTCCAAAGGCGGCTTTGTCGTCAAGCGTCCTCCGGCTGTTGGAGGCCGTGAGGCGTACCAGGCCGAAGGCATCGAGTGCTACAAGACGTTGCAGCGCGGCCTGCTCGACATCACCGACAATATCGTCAGCGACAAGCTCGTGCCGCCCATCGACGTGGTGCGCAAGGACGAGGACGATCCCTATCTCGTCGTCGCCGCCGACAAGGGCACCGCGACGTTCTCCGACATCGCCAATGGCGTGTCGGCCGAATACGGCTTCTGGCTCGGCGATGCTTATGCCTCCGGCGGGTCTGCCGGCTACGACCACAAGGTCATGGGCATTACGGCGCGCGGCGCCTGGGAGTGCGTCAAGCGCCACTTCCGCGAGATTGGCGTCAACACGCAGGAACAGGAGTTCACCTGCGTCGGCGTCGGTGATATGTCGGGCGACG
This sequence comes from Fidelibacterota bacterium, assembly GCA_947481595.1. GTDB lineage: Bacteria > Pseudomonadota > Alphaproteobacteria > Rhodospirillales > Rhodospirillaceae > SHVO01. The sequence goes on along the minus strand of CANKHC010000010.1, from coordinate 26,093 downwards.
TTTTCGGCAACGGCATGCTGATGTCCAAGCACACGCGCCTGTTGGCCGCTTTCAATCACCTGCACATCTTCATCGACCCGAACCCCAAGGACGCCGCCAAGAACTTTGCCGAGCGCGAGCGCATGTTCAAACTGCCGCGCTCCAATTGGACCGACTACGATTCCAAGCTGATCTCTAAGGGCGGCGGCATTTTTGAGCGCAGCGCCAAGACCATCAAGCTCTCGCCCGAGATCAAGGAACTGCTGGAAATCAACAAGGCCGAAGCCACGCCCGGCGAAATCATGAACGCCATCCTCAAGGCTAAGGCCGATCTCTTGTTCTTCGGCGGCATCGGCACCTATGTGAAAAGTGCGGCGCAATCCCATGCAGACGCTTCGGACAAAGCCAACGACTTCATCCGCATCAACGGCAGCCAGATCCGCGCCAAGGTCGTGGGCGAAGGTGCCAACCTCGGCATGACGCAGCTGGGACGCATCGAGGCCGCCAAAAACGGCACGCGTCTGAATACCGACGCCATCGACAACTCGGCCGGCGTTGATTGCTCTGACCACGAGGTCAACATCAAGATCCTGCTCAACGTCCAGATGGGCTTGGGCAAGATCACCTTGCCCGCGCGCAACAAGCTGCTGGCCGAGATGACCGAGGAAGTCGGCCAGCTGGTGCTGCGCGACAACTACCAGCAAAGCCAAACCATCAGCATGATGCAGCAGAAGGGCGTGCAGTTGCTCGATGCGCAGCAACGCACCATGAAACTGTTCGAACGCGAAGGCCTGCTCAACCGCGAGATCGAGTTCCTGCCAAATGATGAAGAGATTCAGGAACGCATGGCGGCGGGCCTTGGCCTGACGCGCCCCGAGCTCGCGGTCTTCCTGCCTTACGGCAAGATGTTCCTTTACGACAAGCTAATGGACAGCGACGTCGTCGACAGCGACATCGGCGAGCAGGACCTGCTGGAATACTTCCCGCAGCCACTCCAGAAGAAATACAAAGATGCCATCCTGCGCCATAAACTGCGCCGCGAGATCGTCGGTACGGTTCTGACCAACAGCTTCATCAACCGCGTCGGCCCCTCCTTCCTGATCACTTTGATGGAGCGCACGGGCCTCGGTCCCGTCGAGGTGGTGCGCGCCTATGCCGTCACCGAAGGGGCCTACGGCCTGCGCGCGGTTTGGCAAGCGATCGAAGACCTCGACAACAAGGTCCCGGCCGCCGTGCAGATGGAGATGCTCCTTGAAGTGGGGCGCATGCTGGAACGCAGCGTACTGTGGATGCTGCGCCACCTGCCCTCGCCCATCGACATGTCCAAGCAGATCGCGGCGCTAAAGCCCAACGTCGATGCCTTGCGCAAGTGCCTGCAGCAGGTCTGGTCCGATGAGGTTGCGACCTACGTCAAACGTCAGGCGGCCCTCTACCAGGAGAAGGGGGTTCCGGCGAAGCTGGCCATGGAAGTCGCCTCGCTCTACCGCCTGGCGGCCGCCAACGACATCACCGTCATTGCCGAAGCCAGCAAACTCACCGTGCCGCAAGCAGCGAAGCTCTACTATCTGGTGGGCGATCGCTTCGGCCTGGGCTCCTTGCGTGCGCGCGCCGAGACCTTCGCTACCTTGAGCCACTGGGACAAGCTCGCGGTCTCGGCGGCGATCGAGGAGCTGTTCGCGCACCAGCGCACCTTGGCTCAGCGAATCGCGGCGACGGCCAAGAAGGCGGAGCCGGAAGCCGCGGTGGAGAAGTGGGCAGCAGAGAACAAGGCCCGCATCGACCGCTACGATCAGGTCTTTGCCGAAGTGAAAGCGGCGGATTCGCTCAGCCTCTCGATGCTGACAGTCGCCAATCGCCAGCTGGGCGCCATGACGACGGGTTAGCCTTTCTTCTTAGAAAGAGCTTTCCACTCCGTCCGTAAGGCCCCGTAGAAGTCCTTCGCGAAAGCTTCGACGTCGCACAGACGCGAGGCCAGCAGCTTGGGTCGCAAGGTTTTGCGCAGCTCGGCCAATCTGGCGCGATTGCCGGCAAGTTCCTTCGCTTTGGCCACCAGGTCGTCGCGCGACGGCAGTACGCCCTCGGCAAAACCGCCGTTGATGAGATGCGCCGCGGCGTGCCGGCCGCAGAAGCGGTCGCCGGCGACAGTGATAACCGGCACGCCCATCAGCAGGGCTTCGCAGGTCGTCAGCCCGCCTGAGTAAGGAGCGGTGTCGAGGATCACGTCGACCTCGGCATACTGCGCGAGGAACGCGGCGTGCAAGCCGCCATCTTTGAAAATCACACGTTCGTTCGAGATGCCCTCGTCCATAAAGGCCGAGATGATGTTGCCCTGGCGGGTTTGATCGGCCAGCAGGTAGCCGTTGAGCAGGATGCGCGACTCAGGAACGGCTTTGAGCACCGCCGCCCAGAGGCGGATCGACTCCGAGCCGATCTTGGTCACTTCACTGAAGGTGCCGAAGACCATCGGCGCGCTAGTGGGCCGGGCACTCACCGACGGAGCGTAGTGCGGCGGCCGGTAGGCGACGTAGTCCGGCGCGAAGCGCACCACGCGCTCGGTGAAGTACTTGTCGTCCTCCGCGGGGGTGTGGATGGCATCACCCAAGAGCACGTCGATGGTCTCAAGCCCGCGCGTGTCGACATAGTCACCCCAAGCGACCTGCAGGGGCGCGGGCTTGGCGGCGAACACTGGCAAGCGGTTGTGAGGCGCGTGGCCCGATAGATCAATCAGGATGTCGATCTGGTCGGCGACGATCACCTGGGTCAACGCCTCGGTCGACAACGCACGCACATCGCGCCAGTGGTCGGCGCCCGCGCGGAAGTCAGGCGTGTAGGGATCGGTCTTGGTGGTGGTGGAATAACAGAACACTTCGAAGGCGCTTTTGTCCCGCGCCTCGATCAGCGGCAGGGCGAAGAACAGCATGGCGTGAAAGCGGAAATCACCGGAGACAAAACCGATACGCGGCTTTTTGCCGGGCGCGAGGTCGTGCTTCGGGTTGAAGGCAGGCGCCTTGGGGTTCTTATGGAGTTTGCCGAATTCCACGTGCTCGCTGAACAGCTCCGCGCGCGACACGCCTGGGGCGTAGTGCAGGCACATGAGCAAGCTGGATCGGGATCGCCGCGAGCTCCGGCTTCATCGCCAGCACCTGGCGGCGATGGGCCACCGCGTCGAGGGTGCCGTCGTCGATCAGATCGGCGAGGCCGACGTAAGCTTGGGCGAGATTTGGATTGAGCGTGATCGCCTTGCGGAAAGACTCTTCGGCTTTTTCCTTCAGCCCGCCTTCCGCTAAGACCACGCCAAGGTTCACATAGGCCTCGGCATGGCGCGGGTTGAGCTCGATGGTTTTGCGGAACGCTGCCTCCGCCGCCGGCAGGCGCCCGGCCATGTGCATGGCGTTACCGAGGTTGAAGCGCGTCTCGGCGGATTTGGGCGCGTGGGCAATGGCTTCGATGAGAATGGTCGCCGCACTTTCGATGTCGCCGATGGATTTCAACATCAGGGCCATGTTGTTGTAGGCCCCGGTGTGGCCTGGCCTGAGGTCGGCGGTGCCTTTGAAGCTCTGCATGGCGGCATCGAACAGGCCCGCCTGGCGCTGGGCATTGGCGAGGTTGAACAGGATGTCGGCCTGCTTTGGCATGGCGGCATGTGCCTGGGCGAGAACCTCCACTGCTTCGGCGCTGCGCCCTTGCGCCATCAGCCCGTTGCCCAAGGTGTTGAGATAGAGCGGATTGCCCGGCGCTGCCGCGACGGCTTTGCGGGCAAAGGCTTCGGCTTCACTCTGCAAGCCCTCGTCCTGGGCTATCACCGCCAACAGGTTGAGCGCGTCGGCGTTTCCGGGTGTTTTCTTCAAAATCGCCTGCGCGGCGGTTTTGGCGGCGGCACGGTCACCGGCTTCGTAGCGCGCAACGGCTTGATCGAATCCCATTCCTGCTCCTAGTCCGCGGCCAGGCCGGGTGAAAACTGCATGGCATGTAGGCGCGCATAAAGGCCGCCCTTGGCCAACAATGCGCCATGGGTACCGGTTTCAACAACACGTCCCTGGTCGATAGCGCAGATCTGCTCCGCACTTGCCACCGTCGAAAGTCGGTGCGCGATCACCAGCGTCGTGCGCCCTTGCTTCAAGCGATCCAGCGCCGCCTGCACCTGGCGCTCGGTCTCAGTGTCGAGCGCGCTCGTCGCTTCATCGAGCAAGAGGATCGGCGCGTCTTTGAGAATCGCCCTGGCAATGGCGATGCGCTGGCGCTGGCCGCCGGAGAGGGCCTGGCCGCGCTCGCCGACCAGCGTGGCATAACCCTCGGGCAATGCGACGATGAATTCATGCGCCCCGGCAGCGCGCGCAGCTTCTTCGACTTCGCTGTCGCTGGCGCCCGGTTTGCCGTAGCGGATGTTGGCGGCGACGGTGTCGTCGAACAGCACCACGTCCTGGCTGACGAGGGCGACAGCATCGCGCAAGGAGCTCAGAGTCGCATCCGCAATGTTCTGGCCATCGATACGGATGGTCCCTGCGCTGACGTCGTAAAAGCGCGGGATAAGATTGAGCACAGTGGACTTACCAGCACCTGAGGGACCCACCAGCGCGGTGGTCGCACCCGCCGGCGCGGTGAAGGAAATATTCTTCAGCGCCGCAAGATCGCCGCCATAGGAGAAGGCGACGTTCTCAAAGACGATGTCGGCGCGGGTGATGCGTAGCGGCTTGGCATCCGTGCGCTCGGTGAGCGTTGAACGGGTATCGAGCACGGCGAACAAACGTTGCGCGCCGGCCATGCCTTCGTTGACGGCGGCGTTGGCGTTGGCGAGTGCTTTCACGGGGCGGTATGCCGTCAATAGCGCGGTGATGAACGAGAAGAAAGCGCCCGCGGTGGTCGCACCCTCGATCACCCGCCAGCCGCCGTAGACAATGACAATGGTCACTGCCACGCCGCCCAAGGTTTCCATCAATGGGCTGGCGAGCGCCTTCACGCGCTCGGCCTTGATGACCGTGTCGCGGATGGACGTGGTGAGGGTGCGCGCTCTTCCGGCTTCGTACTCCTCCATGCGGTAAGCTTTCACTAGGCGAATGCCGGAGAGGCTTTGCTCCACCAGCGTCATGAAAGTGCCGGTCTGGCTTTGAGTATCGGCGGTCACACTGCGCAGGCGCCGTCCGAGCGTGGCGATGGGAATCACCGTCGCCGGGAAGGCGACGAAGGCGACGGTCGCCAAAAGCCAGTCTTGATAAAACATCACGGCCACAAGAAACACGATCGACAGTGCTTCGCGGCCCAGGCCGGTCAGCGCGGTCGATACCGCCATGCGCATGGCGGCAATGTCGGTGGTCAATCTCGAGATCAGCGTGCCGGTGCGGTGCGCGGCGAAGAACCCCAGGTCCATCGCAAGCAGGTGACGGAACAGCCGGCTTTGCAGATCGGCGAGAATGGTCTGGCCAACGCGCGTCATGATCATGCTCTGGCCATAGGCGGCCAGGCCTTTGACGGCGAACGTGGCAAAGACCGCGAGGCCGATGGGCCACAACAGTTCGGAGCGGCGCTCGACAAAAACCTGGTTCACCACCGGGTCCATCAGCCAGGCCAGCGCCGCCGTCGACGCTGCCACCGCAACCATGCACAGGCCCGCCAGGAAGAAGCGCCCGGCATAGGGGGCAACCGCCTCGCGCAACAACCGGCTGTACAGACCCCCGGTCGGACCACCGGCGGGCGAGGAAGAGTCGGGAGGTAGGGGGTCAGAAGGGACGTTCGGCACAGGGGCCTCGGCTCATGGGTCTGCCCCACTTAAACCCCCAAGCGGCGGGCTTGTCCAGGCGAGCGGCGATCAGGGCTCAGGGGGCCCAGTCCGAGGCGCAACCCATTCCATTTGCAAGCGTTGTTGCCAGGGTTTAGGGTCGAGCAACACCATCAATCAACAGGGCCTCACCCCCTCGGTCCCCGCGGACTTTCCGCTCTTTTCCTTAAAACAGGATCTTCCTTTCTATGCGTGATACGGCGACGGCTCCCCTCGACCTTTCGGCGGTCGCATTCATTGACCTGCAAGCGCAGCGCGCCCGCATCGGCGCGCGCATGGATGCAGCCATCGCCCGCGTGCTCGCCCACGGCGGTTTCATCATGGGCCCGGAAGTCGCCGAGGCGGAAAAGAAGCTCGCCGCGCGCTGTGGGGCGAAGCATGTGATCAGCTGCTCCAGCGGCACCACCGCCATCGTCATGGCGCTGATGGCGCGCGAGGTCGGCCGTGGCGATGCGGTCTTCGTGCCGTCCTTCACCTTCACCGCCACCGCCGAAGCGCCCGCGATCTTGGGCGCTACCCCGGTGTTCGTCGATGTGCTGCCCGATACCTTCGACCTCGACCCTTTGAGCCTGGAACGCGCCGTTGCCGTGGCGCGCCAGACCGGATTGCGTCCGGCCTGCGTCATGCCGGTCGATCTGTTCGGTCAGCCGGCCGACTACGATCCGATCCGCGCCATTGCCGCGCAGCATGGGATGTGGATCCTGGGCGATGCGGCGCAAAGCTTCGGCGCCCACTACAAAGGCAAACCTCTGGGAGTTTGCGCCGATATCACCGCCACCAGCTTTTATCCGTCGAAGCCCTTAGGCTGCTACGGCGACGGCGGCGCGCTGTTCACCGATGACGATGAGGTCGCCAGGCGTCTGCGCCAAGTGCGCGTGCACGGCCAGGGCGCCGACCGCAACGAGAATGTGCGCGTCGGACTCACCGGCCGCTTCGATTCCATCCAGGCGGCGGTGCTCCTGGAAAAGCTCGCAATCTTCGATGCGGAGATCGCAGAGCGCAACGCCGTCGCCGCGCGCTACGACGCCGGTCTCATGGGGGCGGTGATGACACCGGTAGTGCGCGCGGGCTGCACATCCGTGTGGGCGCAGTACACCATTTGCTCACCGCGCCGCGACCGTATTGCCGCGACCCTGCAGGCGCAGGGAATCCCCACCAACATCTTCTATCCCAAGCCCATCCACACCCAGGCGCCGTACCGTGCGCTGCCGGTGGCCAGCGGCGGATTGCCGGTGACCGAGCGCCTGGCGCAGCAGGTCCTCAGCCTACCGATACATCCTTACCTCAGCCCTGAAGCCCAAGACCGCGTCATCGCCGCCGTTCGTACGGCGGTCGCTTAAGCGCGGCGCCGCCATGGGGACGCTGCCCAAGCTCGCGGTGATCGGCGCGGGCGTCATGGGGCGCAACCATCTCCGCGCGGCACAGAACGGCGGCATCGCCATCGCGGGCGTCTTCGACTCAGATCTCGCCCGCGCGCGCGCCGCGCACACTGATTTCGGCGCGACGGTCCTTGAGACCTTAGGCAGCATCGATGCGGCGATCATCGCCGTGCCGACGGCCGCGCATTTCCCAACCGCGCTGCCGCTGCTCAAAAAAGGCGTGCACTGCCTGGTGGAGAAACCCTTCGCCGCGACGGAAAGTGAATGCCGGCAGATGATTGAAGCCGCCGCCGTCAACCGCGCGGTGCTGCAAATAGGTCATATCGAACGCTTCAATCCGGCGGTCGAAGCGCTGGCCGCCCGCAAGCCCGCCGGCATCACCCGCCTCACCGCGCGGCGCGCCGGGCCCGCCAGCGCGCGCGTCAGCGACATCAGCGTGGTCCTCGACCTGATGGTTCATGACCTCGATGCGATTCTCACCCTCAAGCCGCTGGCCGTGACCACTGTCACCGCCACGGGAACGCGCGATCAGGCCGAAGCCGAGCTGACGTTTGCCGACAGCGCGACCGCCAGCCTCATGGCCAGCCGCGTGGCCACGGAACGCCTGCGCGATCTTCACATCAGCGCGGCAGATCATCGCTGGCATCTGGACTATATTGCCAAGAGTCTGGCGGAGGACGATGGCCCGCCGATGGTTTTCACGGGTGATGCCTTGGCGGCACAGATGCAAGATTTCATCGCGAGCATTGAAGGCAAACGTTTGCCCCGCGTCACCGGCGAAGCCGCGCTTGCGGTGATGAAACTCGCCTGGCGCATTGAAGCCGCACTTGGTGCCGCATCATGAGCGAAGGCAAACGCGATCTGAAACCGGTGATCGCCTTTTGCCTTTACGACTTCGCCAATTCGGCGTTTACCACGATCATCGTCACCTTCGTCTTCGCGACCTATTTCGCCCAAGGCATCGCCGCCGATCCCACCACCGGCGGCGCCCAGTGGAGCTTCGGCATGGCTATCGCCGGGGTCATCATCGCTGTGCTCAGCCCGATCGGTGGAGCGATCGCCGATCAAACCGGGCAGCGCAAACGCTGGGTGATGGCGATCTCCCTCGTCTGCGTGGGCGCCACCGCCATGCTGTGGTACGCGCGGCCCACGCCCGATGACGTGCCCTTTGCCCTGACCTTCGCCATCATCGCCACCATCGGCTTCGAGATGGCGATGCTGTTTTACAACGCGTTGCTGCCGACGGTCGCGACACCAGCGACGATGGGGCGCATCTCAGGCTGGGCCTGGGGCGTGGGTTACGCCGGCGGTTTGCTCTCGCTTGTCTTGGCGCTGGTCGTGTTCATCCAGGCCGACCCAAAGCCCTTCGGCCTCGACGTTGTCCAAGCCGAACACGTGCGCGCGACCGCGTTGCTGGTCGCTGTATGGTTTCTCGTGTTTTCGCTGCCCTTCTTTTTCTTCGTCAAGGAGCCGGAATCCGCGGGCATCCCCGCCAGCCTGGCCGTCCGCCAGGGTTTGAAGCAACTCGTGCTCTCGCTCCGCAACGTGCGCAATCACGCCAACGTCTTCCGCTATCTCGTCGCCGCCATGATCTATTCCGACGGCGTGCACACGGTGTTCGCGTTGGGCGGTGTCTATGCCGGCATCACCTTCGGCATGAAGACCGACGAAGTCATCCTGCTCGGCATCAGCCTCAACGTCACCGCCGGGTTGGGTGCGTTCCTCTTTGGCTGGGTGGATGACCGCTGGGGTTCGAAGCCGACCATCATGCTGAGTTTGGTGGCGTTGATTGTCACGGCCAGCGTGGTGATGGCCGCACCGGACAAAACCACGTTCTGGATCGCGGCGCTGGCCATGAGCACCTTCTTCGGTCCGGTCCAGGCAGCGAGCCGAACATTGATGGCGCGCCTGTCGCCGCCGGCCATGCGCGGCGAGATGTTCGGCTTGTTCGCGCTGTCAGGCAAAGTCACCGCCTTCGCCGGCCCAGCCGTGGTGGGCTGGGTGACGCTGGCGACGGGGAGCTACCGTCTCGGCATGTCGACGGTGCTGGTGTTCTTGCTGGTGGGCTTACTTCTCTTACGCAGGGTAAAAGAAGAAGACCATTCTAGTGCCGGAAGTGACGCATCCCTGTGAAGACCATCGCCAGGCCATTGTCGTCGGCGGCTTTGATGACGTCTTCGTCCTTGATCGAGCCGCCGGGCTGAATCACCGCCACGGCGCCGGCTTCCGCCGTCACCAACAGGCCGTCGGGGAACGGGAAGAAGGCGTCTGAGGCGACGACCGAACCCACCGTCAGCGCTTCCGATTGCCCCAGCGCCTTCGCCGCGTCTTTGGATTTGCTGTGGGCGATACGCGCGGAATCGATGCGGCTCATCTGGCCCGCGCCGACCCCAACCGTGGCGCCGTTCTTTACGTAGACGATGGCGTTGGATTTGACGTGTTTGCAGATGGTGAAGGCGAGCAAGAGGTCGTCCATTTGCTGCGCGGTCGGCTGCTTCTTGGTGACGATCTTGAGATCGGCTTTGCCGATGCGGCCGTTGTCGCGGCCTTGCACCAGATAACCTCCGGCGACGTTACGCACGGTGCGCCCCAGCGCGCCGGGATCGGGTAAGCCGTCGGTGATCAAGAGGCGCAGGTTCTTCTTTTTAGCAAAATAGGTCTTGGCTTCATCGTCCGCGCCGGGCGCGATCACGACTTCGGTGAAGAGCTCAGTGATCTTGGCGGCGGTGGGGCCATCGATAGGCCGGTTGAGCGCGATGATGCCGCCGAAGGCCGACACCGGATCGCAGAGCAGCGCTTTGCTGTAAGCATCGAGACAATCCTTGCCCAATGCGACGCCGCAAGGATTTGCATGCTTGATGATCGCGCAGGCCGGGCCTGTAAACTCCGCCACCAGCTCATAAGCCGCGTCTGTGTCGTTGATGTTGTTGTAGCTGAGCTCCTTGCCTTGGATCTGCTGGGCCGAGGTCACGCCCGCACGCTTTTCGCCGGTGACGTAGAGCGCTGCACTTTGATGCGGGTTTTCGCCATAACGCAAAGTCTGCTTGAGCTTGCCGGCAAAGCTCTGCCAGCGGGGGTATTCTTCCTTCAGCTCGCCGGCGAACCACGACGAGATTGCCGCATCGTAGGCCGCCGTGCGCGCATAGGCGCGCGCCGCCAGCTGGCGCCGCGTGGTGTCGGTCACCGCGCCGCCGTTGGCCTTCATATCCGCGACCACCACGCCGTAGTCGGCGGGATCCACCACCACCGTCACGCCGGCGTGGTTCTTCGCAGCGGAGCGGATCATCGCCGGCCCGCCGATGTCGATGTTCTCGATGCAGGTGTCGAAGTCGGCACCTTTGGCGATGGTTTCTTCGAAGGGATAGAGATTGACCACGACCAGATCGATCGGCGCGATCTTGTGCTTGGACATGGTGCTCTCGTGCTCGGCGTTACCGCGCACGCCGAGCAGGCCGCCGTGGATCATCGGATGCAGCGTCTTGACGCGCCCATCGAGCATTTCGGGAAAGCCGGTGTGCTCGGAGACTTCTTTGACAGGGATGCCGGCGTCCTTGATCGCTTTGGCGGTGCCGCCGGTGGAGAGAATCTCGACCTTGGACTCATGCAGGAACTTGGCGAATTCCACGAGGCCAGATTTATCGGAGACGGAAAGTAGCGCACGGCGAACGGGAGCAGACATGGGGCCACCTTGATGAGTGTTGGTGCCCAGGCGCGCGGCGGAAGTTAAGGCCGCGCTCCCCGATGGTCAGTCCATCCTTGCGCCAGTCGCGCGGCCGCCGCCCTTATAGCGGAAGGAGATTCGCCCGGCAAGACAGCGCCAAGCCCTTGAAAACGGGCCTTACTTGACGATTTTGAGATGTGGTTTGGCGCCGGCGTTACGGCGCAGTTCTGGCACCAGGTCGGCCACCAGCGCCAAGGCCACGGTTTCGTCGCGGCGCCGGCAGGCATCTTCAAGGGCCGCCATCTTAGCGGCGATGACGGCGTGATCGACGGTGCGCGGCCGGGCGATCAGCACGCCGGCCATGTCGGTGGCCACCGGCGGCTCTTCGTCGTGGAACAGCTCTTCGGTGAGCTTTTCCCCGGGACGCAAGCCGGTCACCTGAATGGAGATATCGGCGCCGGGGGTTTTTCCGGCCAAGAAAATCATCTGCTTGGCCAGGTCCATGATCTTCACCGGCGGACCCATGTCGAGCACGTAGATCGCACCTTCGTCGTTGCGCGTGGGCCCGAGGGCTGCCGCTTCCAGCACCAACTCAACCGCCTCATGGGTGGTCATGAAGTAACGCGTGATGTCAGGATGCGTGACCGTGAGCGGTCCGCCGGCGGCGAGCTGCTTCTCGAACAACGGCACCACCGAGCCCGCCGAGCCCAGCACATTGCCGAAGCGCACGGTGATAAAGCGCGTGCCCATGCGGCGCAGATCCATGGCCTGGCAGTAGATCTCCGCCACACGCTTGGAAGCGCCCATGACGTTCGAAGGGTTAACCGCCTTGTCGGTGGAAACCATCACCACAGTCTTCACGCCTGCGGCAATGGATGCATCGGCGACATTGCGCGCGCCGACAGCATTGGTGAGCAGGCCTTCGAGGGGGTTGAGTTCGACCATGGGCACATGTTTGAGCGCCGCTGCATGGAAAACCAGATCTGGTTTCTCGCGCGCGATGATGTCGCGCATCAAGGCGCTGTCGCGTACATCGGCCAGCAGCGTGGCGCACGACAGCGCTGGATACTTGGCGCGCACTTCGTGGTCGATGGAATAGAGATTGAACTCGCCGTGATCGAGCAGGGCCAGATGCGCTGGACCTTCGGCGCAGATCTGGCGCACCAGCTCGGTGCCGATGGAACCGCCGGCACCCGTCACCAGCACCCGGCCGCGGCGGATCATTGCCGCCATGGCGGCGCGGTCGAGATTGCTTTGCGGACGGCCGAGCAAGTCTTCGATGACGATGGGGCGGGGTGTCAGGTTGGTGCCGTCGTCGGAGCGCACGCGCTGGAGCGGGATGCTGAGCACCGTCGCAACATCCAAAAGCTTTTGCACCGTGCCGCCGTTGATGTTGGGACCGACCAGGATCAGCTTTTCGGGGCGCAGGCCGCGGGCGTCGAGATTGGCGACGACCCTGGCGATGTCTTCGATCCGGCCAAGCACGTCGACACCGTGGATCATCTGGCCAATACGGTCGCCGTAAATCTCGGTGACCATGCCGACAATGCGCGTGCCTGCACCCGCGCGGCGGATGTACTGCTCAGCTTCGGCGCCGGCGCCGATCAGCAGAATCGGTGTGGCGTCGGAGGCGACCGCCGCCCCACGCGCGTGCCTGTCCTTAAGCATGCGGAAGGCCAGGCGCGGACCCGCCAGCAGCATCACCAGCAGGAACCAGCTGATGAAAGGCATCGAGCGCGGCAGGGTTTCCAGGCGCGTGACGAAGAACCAGGCCGGCAGGAACAGAAGCACTGTGATGGTCGCGGTGCGCAGGATGTTGACCGCATCCTTGGCCGAGACATATTCCCAGACATGGCGGTAGAGGCCGGTGAACAGATAGGTCAGCGCCGCCACGCCGGCGAAGGTCGCAGCCGATTCAAGGACGTCGGGGCGGTCCTGAAGGAAGCCGGGGCCGAGCCGGAGGAAGAACGCCGCGATGAAGGCGGTGAAGGCCATCACCACGTCGTGGGCATAGACCATCAGATTGCGCGGCTGGAGCACGCGCCGCGCGATACCGCCCTGCGGCAGAAGTTCGGAAAGAAGCGCCAAGGGGCCTCAAGGCTTTAAGGGGTAACAAGTATTCGCGCCGAGCATAACCGAAATTGGCTCTATACCATTGAAGAATCGACAATCTTCTGTATAGAAAGAGGCATATCCCATCGCCTCCGCCGCAAAAGGTCCCCATGGCCAAATCCCCTAAAGTCGCCCTGATCACCGGTGTCACCGGCCAGGACGGCGCCTACCTCGCCGACTTCCTGCTGAAGAAGGGCTACATCGTGCACGGCGTGAAGCGCCGCAGCTCGTCCTTCAACACCGGGCGCATCGACCACCTGTATCAAGACACCCACAAGACCGGGGTGAAGTTCTTCCTGCACTACGGCGATATGACCGACGCCACCAACCTGATCCGCCTAGTCCAGGAAGTGCAGCCCGACGAGATCTACAATCTCGCGGCGCAAAGCCATGTGCAGGTGAGCTTCGAGACGCCGGAGTACACAGCGAATGCCGACGGCATGGGCACGCTGCGTCTGCTGGAAGCCATCCGCATCTTGGATCTGGGCTCGAAGACCAAGTTCTACCAAGCCTCGACCTCCGAGCTGTACGGCAAGGTGCAGGAGATCCCGCAGTCGGAGAAGACACCCTTCTATCCGCGCTCGCCCTATGCCGCCGCCAAGTTGTACGGCTACTGGATCACGGTGAACTACCGCGAGGCTTACGGCTATCACGCCTCTAACGGCATTCTCTTCAACCACGAGAGCCCGCTGCGCGGCGAAACGTTTGTCACGCGCAAGATCACGCGCGCGGTGGCGTCCATCGAGCTCGGCCTGCAGGACAAACTTTACCTCGGCAACCTCGACGCCAAGCGCGATTGGGGACATGCGCGCGATTACGTCGAGGGCATGTGGCGCATCGTTCAGCAGAAGAAGTCGGATGATTACGTGCTCGCCACCGGCGAGACCCATGCTGTGCGCGAGTTCGTCGAGATCGCCTTCGCCGAAGTCGGCCGCAAGATCAAATGGAAGGGCAAAGGCGCCGCCGAGAAGGGCTTCGATGCCAAGACCGGTAAGACCGTGGTCGAAGTCGACCCGCGCTATTTCCGCCCTACTGAGGTCGACTTGCTGCTCGGCGATCCGACCAAAGCCCACAAACAGTTGGGTTGGAAGCACAAGACCACCTTCAAGGCGATGGTCAAGGAAATGGTCGCCCACGATTTCATCGCCGTCAAAGAAGAAGCCCAGAGCTTCGACCGAGATGCTTGATGGCTTTCGCTCTTAAAGGCAAACGCGTCTGGGTGGCCGGCCACCGCGGCATGGTGGGCGGGGCTATCGTGCGCCGTCTTGAAGGCGAAGGCTGCGAGATCCTGAAGGCCACGCACGCTGAACTTGATCTCACGCGTCAGGCCGATGTCGAAGCCTGGATGGCTAAGAACAAGCCCGAAGCGGTATTCATTGCCGCCGCCGTGGTCGGCGGCATCCTCGCCAACGACACACGGCCCGTCGACTTCCTCACCGACAATCTCGCGATTCAAAACAACATCATCGCCACGGCCCACAAGGTCGATGTCGAGAAGTTGATGTTCTTAGGCTCCTCCTGCATCTACCCGCGCCTCGCACCACAGCCTATGGCGGAGAACACGTTTCTCACCGGACCGCTGGAACCCACCAACCAGTGGTACGCGATCGCAAAAATTTCCGGAATCATGCAGTGCCAGGCTTACCGCCGCCAATTCGGCCGCGACTACATCAGCGGCATGCCCACCAACCTTTACGGCCCCGGCGATAACTTCGACCTGATGTCGAGCCATGTCCTGCCGGCGCTGATGGTCAAGGCGCACCGCGCCAAGCTTGCGGACGACAAGTCCATGGTGCTGTGGGGCAGCGGCAAGCCCCTGCGCGAATTCCTCTACGTCGATGACCTGGCCGACGCCTGCGTGTTTCTCATGAAAAACTACTCGGGCGAAGAACACGTCAACATCGGTTTTGGCAGCGATGTCACCATCCGTGAGCTGGCCGAGACTGTCGCCGAGGTGGTGGGCTTCAAGGGCGCGCTGTCCTACGACAGCACCAAGCCCGACGGCATGCCCAAGAAGCTGCTCGACAGCGCCAAGCTGAACGCCATGGGCTGGACACCGAAGGTTGGGCTCAGGGAAGGCATCGCCAAGGCCTACGCCTGGTACCTGAAAAACGCGGCCTAGCCCTTTAGCCTTGAACACCTGCGCCCCGACTTCTACAAAGCCTTAAGGCGCTTATGTTTTAAGGCCACATGCAGATCTACCTACCCATCGCCGAAATCTCGGTACACATCCTCCTGGTCTTAGGGCTGGGCGGTGCGGTGGGCTTGCTGTCGGGGCTGTTCGGGGTCGGCGGCGGTTTCCTCATGACCCCGCTCCTGATCTTCATCGGCGTGCCGCCTTCCGTCGCCGTGGGCACGCAAGCGGCGCAGACGGTGGCCTCCTCGGTCTCCGGTGTGATGGCCCACATGCGCCGCGGCAACGTCGACTTCACCATGGGCGCGGTGCTCACCGCCGGCGGCTTCGTCGGTTCGGTGATGGGCGTGTGGCTGTTTAATGTGCTCAAAGCTGCCGGCCACATCGACCTGACCATTTCGCTGGGCTACGTGATTTTCTTGGGCTTCGTCGGCGGCTTCATGATGATCGAAAGCTTGCCCGGCGTGCTCAAGCGCCGCCCGTTGGCGCTGGCAGCGCGCGGACCCGGCCGGCACATGTGGATGCATGGCTTGCCGTTCAAAATCCGCTTCAAACGCTCGAAGCTTTATGTCTCCGCCCTTCTTCCCTTGGCGATTGGCTGGCTGGTGGGATTGCTCGTGGCGATGATGGGCGTCGGCGGCGGCTTCCTGATGGTCCCGGCCATGATCTACCTGCTCGGCATGCCGACCCAGATCGTGATCGGCACATCGCTTTTTCAAATTACGTTTGTCACCGCCGGTACCGCGCTGCTGCAAGCCACCGTCAATCAATCGGTCGATATCGTGCTCGCATTGCTGCTGCTCGTCGTCGGTGTGATCGGCGCGCAGATCGGCGCGCGGTTGTCGCCCAAAATCAAAGGCGAATATCTGCGCGTGATGCTGGCGATCATCGTGCTCGGTGTTGCTGTGCGCCTCGCCCTCGACCTGGTGATTCCGCCGCAGGATATTTTCTCGCTGGGCGCCGGAGACGGCTCGTGAAGCGCATCGCCGCACTCTTGCTTGTGCTCCTCGGCGTGAACGCGAAAGCGCAAGACGTGCCGCTGGTGGCGGACCTGTCCAACCACCTCGTCGCCATCACCACAGGCTTTACCGGCACCGACGTGCTGCTGTTCGGCGCCACCAACGGCCCGGGCGATATCGTCGTCGTCGTGCGCGGACCCTCGCGCGATGAGGTCGTGCGCCGCAAGGGCCGCTTCGGTCCGATCTGGGCCAACGCTTCCGAAGTCACATTCCGCGACGTGCCCACCTATTACCGCGTTGCCTCCAGCCGTCCGCTGGAGGAGTTCGCGCCTGAGAACCTGCTCGCGCGCCAGCAGATCGGCATCGAGACCATCCGTGCCGTCACCGCCGACGACCTTCCCGCTGCGCAGGCCGGCGAGTTCCGCAAGGCGTTCGTGCGCTTGAAGACCGAGCAGCTGCTTTACGACCAGGGTGTCGGCGATATTCAATTGATGTCTAACCGCCTCTTCCGCACCGAGCTGCATTTTCCGGCCAACGTGCCGACGGGGACATACACGGTCGAAGTCTATCTTTTCCGCGACGGCCAGATCACCAGCGCGGAAATCGTGCCGTTGACGATCTCCAAGATCGGCGTGGGAGCCGACATCTATGATTTCGCCCATGGCCGGTTTGCGTTCCTGTATGGCCTGATCGCCGTCCTGCTCGCGGGCAGCGCCGGCTGGGCGGCGGGTGCCGTCTTCCGGCGTGTCTGATATGAGCGACACCACACCCGAAGCTCCCGCACCAGAGATCGCCGACACCGCGCGCACGTTTCTGGTGGTCGTCGACCGCTCGGCTGAATTCAACACCGCCCTGCGCTGGTCCTGCCGCCGCGTCGTCAACAGCGGCGGCACGGTCGCGTTGTTCCACGCCGTGCCGCACGTGGAGTTTCAGCACTTCTCGACCGTCGGCGAGTTGATGGAACATGAGGCCAAGACCGAAGCCGAACGCCTGCTGCAGCAAGTGGCCGCCGAGGTGCACCGTTTGACGGGCAAGTTCCCCGAGCTTTACCTGCGTCAGGGCGACACCCTGCCGGAGCTGCAAAAGGTCATCGTCGATCAGACCCATATCACCATGCTGGTCTTAGGTGCGGGCACCAGCACCGAAGGCCCCGGCCCGATCGTCTCGGCGGTCTCCGGCAAGCTCGCGGGAAAGCTCGATATTCCGGTCACAATCGTGCCGGGCGATCTTTCTGAAGAACGCTTGGATTCCCTGACCTGACCTTGCCGGGGGACCGGATTGGTCCTATTTAGGGCTCACAATTTGGAGCCTTAGCCATGTTCATTCAGACCGAAGACACCCCCAATCCGGCCGCTCTCAAGTTCCTACCGGGCCGCGCAGTATTGGAGACTGGTGTTGCCGACTTCACCAGCCGCGACGCCGCGCAGCGCTCGCCGCTCGCGCGCCTCTTGTTCGAGATCGACGGCGTGGCGGGTGTATTCCTCGGCAGCGACTTCGTGACCGTCACCAAGACCGGAGACAAGAGCTGGCAAGTCTTGAAGCCCATGGTCTTGGGCGCGGTAATGGACCATTTCACGTCCGGCGCACCGATGATGGAAGGCGAGGCAGACGCCGAGACCTCCGACGACGCCGAGTTCAATGACGCAGGGGTCGACGGCGAGATCGTCGCCCAGATCAAGGAACTGATCGACACCCGGGTACGCCCGGCCGTGGCCCAAGACGGCGGCGATATCATCTATAAGGGCTTCAAGAACGGCACGGTCTATCTGAACATGCGCGGCTCTTGCGCCGGCTGCCCCAGCTCCACCGCGACCTTGAAGATGGGCATTGAAAACATGCTCAAGCACTACGTCCCCGAAGTGCTTCAGGTCGAAGCGGTCGCGTAGACCCATGGCGAGTCGGGGAAGCGCGAGCGAGGCTGACCTCGATCTGATTTTCCGCGCCGCGCGCACCCAGAACAGCTTCAAGCCCGAAGCCGTCGCTGAGGAACTCCTGCGCCAGGTCTATGATCTGGCCAAGATGGGCCCCACCAGCGCCAACTGTTCGCCGGCCCGTTTCATCTTTGTCGTCTCGAAGGAGGGCAAAGAGAAACTGCGACCGGCTTTGTCTGCCGGCAACCTTGCCAAGACTATGGCCGCGCCGCTGACGGCGATCATCGGCTACGACACCGAATTCTATGACCTCCTGCCCGAACTGTTTCCGCATGAGGATGCACGCAGCTGGTTCGCCGGCAAGCCGGCCCTGATCCAGGAAACCGCCTTGCGTAATTCCAGCCTGCAGGCGGCCTATCTGATGATCGCCGCCCGAGCGCTCGGCCTCGACTGCGGCCCCATGAGCGGCTTCGACCAAGCCAAAGTGAATGCTGCCTTCTGGCCGGACGGCCGGGTGAAAGCCAACTTCCTCTGCAACATCGGCTATGGCGACGATCAGGGGCTCTTCCCGCGCAGCCCGCGCCTTTCCTTTGATCGCGCCTGCCAGATTATCTGATATTTTCTTGTAAAATATCATTTCCCCTATATTGTAGATAATTATAGGGAAATATAGAATGCGCCAAATCGCCGTGTCCGTTGATTTATATGCAAAAATTTGGGCATTGCGCCAGAACGGCGAAGATTCCGAAGATGCCATCCTCACCCGCATTCTCTCTACAAATTCTTCAGTCCTAGAAAAACATAGAGGCCCCGGGAGCGCACCGGAGGGATTTCGCGATAGCCGCCACGGTGTGGTCTTCCCCGAGGGATTTGAGATCTTCCGCCGGTTCAAGGGTGCAGACGTGCGGGCCACGGCTTCGGGCGGTGTCTGGGTTTTGCGGCGCGACGGCTCCACCCACGGCAGCCTGAATGAGCTAAGCCGGGCGATTGGGGCCGGCACGGAAAACGCCTGGATGGGTTGGCACTTTCTGGGTGATGGCCAGCGCCAACCGATTTCCGCCCTGCGGGACCCCGACGCAGTGGCGCGCCGTCCCAAGGCCGCCGCTAAGCCCTCGGAAGAAGCCCTCTGGCTGGAGGATGTGCGCGCGGGTCTGTCCGCCATCGACGGGCGCGGGCTCTTGCCGCAAATCACCAAGGCTGTCGAAGCGGCGCGCCTGGCCGCGGGCCGTCCTTGGCCGTCCGCCGCCGAGGCCCGCATTCTCGAGACCCTGGAGGAGCATTCGACGGACAGCGATACCTACAAGGGGGACGCTGACCTGTTCTGCATGCCCTACGGCAAAGGCGCCGGATTCTGGGCGCTCCGTTAGGCGTGGGCGCTAGGGTTTATGCTGCAGCATCGGGTGCAGCATAAACGTACTTTGCTGCACTGTATGCTGCAGCAAAGCCTGCAGCAAAATATGGAATATCAACGGCTTAAGAAACCCACGGTCCGATAGACCTCTGCTAATACCGGCTCGGCGATGGCATTGGCCTTCGCAGCCCCGCGGGCGAGGACCTTGTCGATCTCAGCCGGGTCATTCATCAGCCGCTTCATCTCGGCGTTGATGGGGCCCAGCACGGCCACCGCCGTGTCGGTCAGTTTGGCCTTGAAGCCGCTGAACTGCTGGCCGGCCTGCTCAGTAACCACCTGCTCCAAGGTCTGGTCGGTCAGGGCGGCATAGATATTGAGGAGGTTGGCCGCCTCGGCGCGGCCCTCGAGCCCCGCCACGCTGTCGGGCAAGGGGTGCGGATCGGTCGTGGCCTTACGCACCTTGCCGGCGATGGCGTCGGCGTCGTCGGTCATGTTGATGCGCGAGAAGTCGGACGGATCTGACTTCGACATCTTTTTGGATCCATCGCGCAGGCTCATCACACGCATGCCCGGACCGCGGATGACGGGTTCCGGCTGCGGGAAGACCTCCACGCCGTAGTCGCTGTTGAACTTCTGGGCGATGTCACGCGCGAGCTCCAGATGCTGCTTCTGGTCCTCGCCCACGGGCACATGCGTCGCCTTGTAGACCAAAATGTCGGCCGCCATGAGGTTGGGATAGACGTAAAGCCCGGCTGACGCTTTCTCGCGATCCTTGCCGGCCTTGTCCTTGAATTGGGTCATGCGGTTCAGCCAGCCGAGGCGTGCGACGCAATTGAACACCCAGGCGAGCTGCGCATGCGCCGGAACGTGGCTTTGCACGAACAGCGCGTTCGCCACCGGATCGATGCCGGCCGCGATCATGCCGGCCGCGACTTCGCGCGTCGCATGGGTCAGCGCCGCTGGCTCCTGCCAGACGGTGATGGCGTGCAGATCGACGATGCAGAACAGGCATTCGAAGTCGTTCTGCAAGGCGACCCAATTGCGGATCGCGCCCAAATAATTTCCGAGATGCAGATTACCGGTGGGCTGAATGCCCGAAAGAATGCGGCCTTTCGTGGCCACCGGCGGAGTGGACCCGCTGGTCATGGGGGATGATCCCTGACATGTGTTGAACGGAAGGCTTGGACACCCCCGTATTCCGGCACCGACCGGACGCAGGGTTGGTACGCCCGCCCGTTTACGACGTCAAGCGCGCTTGCGTCGCAGGTTGGCGAGGTCGCTGCGTTCTGCCGCACCGAGCACGAGCGCACTGACGGCGAAGACCAATCCGCCGAGGCCAATCAGCACCATGAGGGCAAAGCCGCGCGTTAGGTTGTTCCCGGAGGCCGCACCGGGCGCACCAAACAGGGCCCAATAGCGATCGAGGATCACTTGGAGTCCAAAGTAGACCGCCGCCGTCATGATCGCGGTGGCAAGGATCACGCGCGGCAGGCGACGTTTGAGCCGCGCGTCGGGTTGCAGATGTTTGCGCCGGTAGAGGATCACCGCCAGAACACTGGCATTCAGCCACGCCGAAACCGATGTCGCCAGGGCAATGCCAACGTGGCCGAAGGACTTCATCAACCCTACGGCAATGACGATGTTGACGACCAGCGCCGTCGCCGAAGCCTTCACGGGCGTCTTGGTGTCATGACGGCCAAAGAAGCCCGGCGTCAGCGCCTTGTTGAGCACATAGGCCGGCAGACCGATGGAAAACGCCAACAAGGCGCTGGCCACGGCAACGCGGTCTTCAGGCGTGAAGGCGCCATGTTCGAACAGCACGGAGGTGATCGGCTCGGAGAGCACAGCGATACCGGCCGCCGCTGGGATGGTGAGCAGCAGACTCACTTCGATGGCGCGGTTCTGGTTGGCGAGTGCCGCGGCTTCATTGCCCGCCTGGATCTGGCGTGCGAGCAGCGGCAAAAGGGCGACACCGATGGCAACGCCGAATATGCCGACGGGCAGCAAGTTCACGCGGTCGGCATAGTTGATCCACGATACTGCCCCCTCACCCACAAGCGAGGCGATGTTCTTGTTCACCACGAGATTGATCTGATAGATGCCGGCGCCGAAGGCCACCGGCAGCATGCGCATCAACAGAAGCTTGACGTCAGGGGTGAGACGCGGACGTACGAGCTTCAGATGCATGCCGACGCGGCGGTACTCCGCCCACAGCCAGACAAACTGCACAACGCCGGCGGCAAAGACGCCCCAAGCCAGGTACACCGCCCGGTCGCCGTCTGCACCGACACCGATCAGCAGGGCGGCGATCAAAGTAATGTTGAGCAGCACAGGGGCCGCTGCCGCGACCGCATAGTGACCCAGCGCGTTGAGCACGCCGGACTGCAGCATCGTCAGCGACACGAACAAGAGATACGGGAAGGCAATGCGCGCGAGTTCGGTGGCGCGCTCCATCTGGCCCGGCACGCGACCGAAGCCCGGCGCCATCAGATACAGCACGGCCGGCATGATCAGGATCATCAACACCGTGAACAGCAACAGGACCGCACCCAGTACGGCAAAAGCCTCGTCGGCGAATTCCTTGGCACGCGCTTGGCCGTCCTTTTCCAGGCGTTGGGAGAAGATCGGCACGAAGCCCGCCGAGAACGCGCCTTCGGCAAAAAGGCTGCGAAACAGGTTGGGGAGCTGAAAGGCGATGAAGAAGGCGTCGGAAACAGCACCTGCACCCAGATACGTCGCCGTCAGGATTTCCCGAACGAAGCCGGTGATCCGGCTGAGCATGGTGTAGCTGCCCACCGTGGCGAAGGCGCGGAACAGCGACGGCACCTGCGGTCTGGGTGCCTCTGGCGGTGCCGGAGGTGTGGGCAAGGACATGAATCTCTTTACCGCATCGGCGAGTCTGTGTGAATCCCCGCGCGATGTATGACCTTCGTTTACGGCCTTTTTAGGCCGCGCTGCCTTCGCGGGGCTTGGCGCGGCGTTCACCGCGCTGCAGTTCGAAGCTCTCGACCTTGACACCGATGGCCTTGCCCAGACCTTCGCGGATCTGGCGCAGCTTGGTTTCGTTCTCGATCTTCATGCCGAAGACGTCTTTGACATAGAAGACGTCGACCACGCGCTCGCCGTAGGTCGAGATGTGTGCCGAGAAGATCTGCAAGCCCAGGTCAGCCATGGCCTTGGTGACGTCGGAGAGGAAGCCCGGCCGGTCGTGGCCGTTGATCTCGACCACGCTGCAGACCTTCGAGGCGGCGTTGTCGATGATGACGCGCGGCGGTACCTCGAGGGCCTTGGCCCGCGTCGGCAGGCGGGGACCCGCTTTGGTCAGTTCTTGATTGAGGCGCAGGCGGCCTTCGAGGGCCGAGACGATGCGGGACTTGATGCGCGCGAAGCGGTTCTCGGCAATCGCCTGACCTTCGAAATCTTGAAGCGAGAAGGTGTCGAGCGCCATGCTGTTCGACAGCGTCAGGATGTTGGCATCGACCACCGACACGCCGGCCAGCGCCAGCGCCCCCGTGATCTTGGCAAAGAGGCCGGGATGGTCGGGCGTGTAGATCACCATGTGGGTGACATCGCGGTAGCTGTCGATGGTGAAGTCCACGGCGATCTTCTCGCCCACTTCCTCGGCCGCGCGCATGAAGTGCGCCAGGCGTTCGTGAGTGTCGGTGTCGTTGGAGAGCCAGAAGGCCGGCGAGCCCAAAGCCAGCATGCCCTCGCGCATTTTCTCAGGCCAATCGGCAAGACGATCGGCGAGTGCGGCCTTGGCCGCCTGCACACGCGCGTCTACGCCGCCCGCCTGACCGCCACGCATGGCGCTGTCGGCGCGGTAGTAGAGGTCGCGTAGCAGCGTGGCCTTCCAATTGTTCCAGACCGTGGGACCGACGGCGCGAATGTCGGCGCAGGTCAGGACTAACAGCAGCTTCAAGCGTTCCGGCGACTGCACCTGTTCGATAAATTTGGCGATGGTCTGCGGATCGTCGAGATCACGCTTGAAGGCGGTGTTGCTCATCACCAAGTGGTTTTTCACCAGCCAGCTGACGGTATCGGTTTCCTCCGCCGACAAGCCGAGGCGCGGACACAGTTCAAGAGCGATGTCGGCGCCGAGATCCGAATGATCGCCGCCGCGGCCCTTGGCGATGTCGTGCAGCAGCACCGCGACGTAAAGGGCCCGGCGCGACTGGACCTTGCTGATGACTTCTGTGGCAACGGGGAGCGCTTCTTTCAGCTTGCCCTGCTCGATACGGTTTAGGATGCCGATGGCGCGGATCGTGTGCTCGTCGGTGGTGTAGACGTGGTACATGTCGTACTGCATCTGCGCCACAACACGGCCAAAATCAGGCACAAAACGCCCGAAGACACCGCACTCGCTCATGAGGCGCAGTGTAGCTTCCGGCCCTTTGGGCGAGGTCAGGATCTCCATGAAGACGCGGTTGGCCTCGGGATCATCGCGCAGTTTGCTGACGCGTTTGGCCGCATGGGAAATCAAGCGCAAGGTCGCCGGCTGGAAATCCAAGCCGTGCTCGAGAGCGGTGAGGAAGATCGACAGCAGCTTCACCGGCTCCTTGGCGAAGACGGTTTCGTCCTTCACGCCAATGCGTCCGCGGTCGACGTCAAAGCCGTCGATATTCTTGCGTCGGAACGCCACGGGCAGGCGGAAGATGGTTTTTTTCTCGGTGCCGCTCTCTTCCAGGAGGGCACAGAAGACGCGCGTCAAGTCACCGACATCGCGCGCCACCAGGAAATAGTGCTTCATGAAGCGTTCGACCGCCGTGGCTCCGGCGCGACCGACGTAGCTTAAACGCGGCGCGATCTCGCGCTGCAAATCGAAGGTCAGCCGGTTGTCGGTGCGCCCGGTGAGGTAGTGCAGATGGCAGCGCACAGTGGTCAGGAACTCGTGCGCCTTGGTGAACCGCGCGGCGGCATCGTCGTCGATGACACCCTGGTCGGCGAGTTTACGCACGTCGGAGACGCCGTAGAGATATTTCGCGATCCAGAACAGCGTATGCAGATCACGCAGCCCGCCCTTGTCGTCCTTAATGTTGGGCTCAAGCCGGTAGCGTGAATCTCCGAGCTTGGAGTGGCGCTCATCGCGCTCGGCAAGTTTGGCCGTCACAAACTCCTTGGCGGTGCCGCGTTTGATCTCTTTCTTGAAACGCGCAATCAATTCAGCCGCCAGCTCCTGATCGCCCCAAATCCAGCGCGCGTCCAGAAGTGTGGTGCGGATGGTCATATCCGCCTTGGCGTGAGTGATGTTCTCGTTCACCGAGCGCACGGCGTGGCCGACTTTGATGCCCAGATCCCACATCAGGTAGAGCATGAACTCGACAAGCTGCTCCGAAAACGGCGTCGGCTTGTAAGGCAGCAGGAACAGAAGATCGACATCGGACAAAGGGGCAAGCTCGCCACGGCCGTAGCCGCCGATGGCCACCACGCTCACACGCTCGCCGGTGGTGGGAACGCCGCGACGGACAAAATGCGCCGTAGCGGCATCGAAGAGAATTCGGATCACCTGGTCCATCAGGTAGCTGTGAGCCGCGACGGTTTCCGCACCCGTGGCTTTGTTTTCCTCGAAGCGGCGGCGGATCTCGGCGAAGCCTGCCTTGTAGGCGGCCTTGATGCCTTCGAGCAGATGGCTGCGCTTGTTGGCCTCGGCGGTATCGTCGCTGGCAAACACATCCAGCGCCGCATTGATCTGGCGGCGGTCGATGATCTGACGCGGCTGGAAGACAGCGTTCACGAGGGCGACCTACTTGACCTTAAAGCCCTGCTGGCGGGCCTGTTCCTCGGAGACGTGAATGACGCGTTCCTTGACCGGCGTGGTGATGCGGTTCGACGTCGATGCCGCTGCGCCAGGAGCCGCGGGCATGGCGGCCTTGGCCAGAGCCTCGATGGCGAAGCGCGACTTGGTCCGCGCCGATATCACCGCTAACAGTTCGAGGATCTTGGCCTGGCCGGCGAAAACCAAGGCCAGGAGGAACCCGCCGACGGCGCCGACGACGGCAGTGATCTCGTTGACCCACTCATAGCCCGAGAACGACAGAATCCCCGACAGGGCCGCGCCGATCAGCAGCAGCAGGCTTATGCCCGACAGGATACGCGCGAGCGCCGGGATATTGGGTTTATCAGGATCGATGTCGAACATGGCTGGGTCTCCCTCGAGACCCCTATTTAAGGTCTCTGCCGCCAGGACGCCATTGTATCAGATTTTGGCCGCCTATGCCCTGCGCCCGCCGTTAACGCCTTGAAGGGGTTAATCGTTTTGGGTGCAGCGCGCAACGAGGGGTTAACGCTCCAGCAGCGCGGCGACTTCGGCGGCAATAAACGCCCTTTCCGCCGGCTGCGTTATGGGATTGCCCGCCCGGTGGCCGTAGTCGGAGACAATGGGGCTGAGCACCGCCGAACGCGCGTTCACGAGCAGCGGCAACTCCGCTTCATTGTCGCGGGGGTCGAAATACCGGTCGGTTGAGCCCGGCATCAAAAGGATGTCGGCGGTGATTGCCGCCAAGGCCTTCGTCATATCACCGCCGAAGGCGGCGCAGCGGCTGATATCCCCGGCCTGCCACATGGCGATCTGAGCCATCACGTTATTGGCGTCCCGATGAGCAAAGGCGGTATCCCAATTGCGCGCGAGATAGTCCTCCAATGACGAAAACCCCGCACCGCGCCATTTTTCATCGCGGTAGAAGCCGTGCGACAGGGCCCAACCGGCGTACACGCGGCCCATGGCTTTCAGACCTTGAACGGGTTTGGCCAGAAAACGTCCATTCTGATAGTTCGGATCTCCGGTCAGCGCCGCCTTCACGCCCTCCAGAAAGACGTGATTGTACGGCGCACAGCGCGCAGCACCGCAGACCACCGCTGCACGCTCGACCATATC
>CANKHC010000009.1 GCA_947481595.1 Fidelibacterota bacterium | reverse complement strand
TCATCGCCCACCGCACCGCCGCCGAGATCGACGCGGCGCGCAAGGTGAACGTCTCCGAACTGCGCGACCCGCAGACCGACGACCAGCGCGTCACCAAAGGCAAGGAACAGTTTCTGGTGCTCGAAGGCAGCTGCACGCACTTCGGCTGCATCCCCCAGGGCGTGAAAGCGACCGAGCCGCGCGGTGAATTCGGCGGCTGGTTCTGCCCGTGCCACGGTTCGGTCTACGACACCTCCGGACGCATCCGCAAAGGGCCCGCACCGCTGAACCTGCACGTGCCGCCCTACAAGTTCCTCACCGACACAACCGTCCTGATCGGCTAGGAGCACACACATGAGCATGGAAAAAAGCGCCTGGCGTAAAGCCTACGAGTGGCACGAACAGCGCCTGCCGATCGTCAGCTGGCTCGATCATTCGCTGGGCACCAAATACCCGGTGCCGCGCAACCTGAACTACTGGTGGAATTTCGGCTCGCTGGCGATGTTCATGCTGGCGGTGATGATCTTCTCCGGGATCTTCCTGGCGATGCATTACACGCCGCACGTCAGCCTCGCGTTCGACAGCGTCGAGCGCATCATGCGCGACGTCAACAACGGCTGGCTGATCCGCTATATGCACATGAACGGTGCCAGCTTCTTCTTCATCGTCGTCTACATCCACATCTTCCGCGGCATGTACTACGGCTCCTACAAGAGCCCGCGCGAAGTGTTGTGGTGGATCGGCCTCTTGATCTATCTCGCCATGATGGCCACCGCCTTCCTAGGCTACGTGCTGCCCTGGGGCCAGATGAGCTTCTGGGGTGCCACCGTCATCACCAACTTCTTCTCCGCGGTGCCTGTCGTCGGCCAGCAGATCGTCACGTTGCTGTGGGGCGGCTTCTCGGTCGACAACCCGACGCTGAACCGCTTCTTCTCGCTGCACTACCTGCTGCCGTTCGTCATCGTCGGCCTGATCTTCCTGCATGTCTGGGCGCTGCATGTCCCGGGGGCCAACAACCCGCTCGGCATCGATGCGGCGCCGGCCGACAAGATCCCCTTCTTCCCCTACTACGTGATGAAGGACATCTTCGGCCTCGGCGTCTTCGTGGTGATCTACTTCATCGCCGTGTTCTGGTTCCCGAATGCGCTGGGTGAGGCGGTCAACTACGTCAAAGCCAACCCGCTGCAGACGCCTGAGCATATCGTGCCGGAATGGTACTACCTGCCGTTCTACGCCATCCTGCGCTCGATCCCGAACAAGCTGATCGGCATCATTGCCATGTTCGGCTCGATCCTCATCCTCTTCGCGCTGCCTTGGCTCGATACCAGCCGCGTGCGCTCGGGCAATTTCCGCCCGGTGTTCCGCGTGTTCTTCTTGCTCTGGTTCATCGACGTGCTGGTGCTCGGATATGTCGGCATGAAGCCGGCGGAAGGCATCATCCCGACCATCGGCCTGATCGGCACGGCCTGGTACTTCCTGCACTTCTTGGTGATCATGCCGGTGATCGGTTGGCTCGAGACGCCCAAACCGTTGCCCGCCAGCATCAGCCAAGCCGTCATCCAACCGAGCCCGGCGGAGTGAAAGCCATGAAAAAGATCATTCTGGCGAGCATCGCCGCCACTGCACTGAGCTTGCCTGCTGTTGCTGCTGAACATATCGAGATTCCGAAGGGGCAATGGAGCTTCGACGGCGTGCTCGGCAAGTTCGACCGCCAGCAGCTGCAACGCGGCTTCCAGGTCTACAAGGAAGTCTGCGCCAACTGCCATGCGGTACAGTACCTGTCCTTCCGCAACCTCGAAGACCTGGGCTACAGCGAAGCCCAGATCAAGTCGCTGGCCGCGGAATACGAGGTCGAGGCCGGCCCGAACGACGAAGGCGACATGTTCAAGCGCAAGGCGCTGCCTTCGGACCACATCCCGAAGCCCTACGCCAACGACGCGCTGGCGCGTGTGTCCAACGGCGGTGCGTTGCCGCCCGACCTCTCGCTGATGACCAAGGCGCGCGATGGCGGCCCTGACTACGTCTACAATCTGCTGCTGGGCTACGAGAACCCGCCGGCCGGCGTCGAGATGGCGCCCGGCATGCACTACAACAAGTTCTTCCCCGGCCACCAGATCGCCATGGACCGGCAGATCGAGGACGGCAAGGTGACCTACGCCGATGGGTCGCCCACCACCGCCGCCGCGATCGCCAAGGACGTGACCGCGTTCCTGCACTGGGCCGCCGAGCCCAAGCTGGAACAGCGCCATTCGACCGGCCTACGCGTCACCCTCTATGCCTTCATCTTTGCGGTGCTGGCCTACTTCGCCAAGCGCCGGATGTGGAAGAACATCCCGCACTAAGCGGAAGTGACGTCTGAAATGCAAAACGCCGGTCCTCATGGGGCCGGCGTTTTTGTTTTGAGCAAGCCAAGGAATCGTCCGGCCTCTATACTTTCGCACGGGGTTCATCATTGCGGGGCAGGGACGTGGCGGGTGCACTGACGACAATCAAGGCGTTGTGCGCCGAACAGGGCAGCCCCTTTCTGGAACTCGCCTACGACGACGGCGACATGGAGGTTCCGCGCCGGCGCTTAGGCGCCGCCGAGCCACTGGCGCTCAGCGCGGCCTATGTCTGCGCCGGCCAGCTCAACGACGTGCAGGTCCTCGACCACACCAACATCGTGACCAAAGACGGCCGGGTCGTTTTCCATCTGCAGTCGAGCCAGAACATCAATGAGATGGGGCTCAAAGAATTCCAGGCCTTTGTCGCCGAGCGCGGCGCGACGTTCTTCCAAAGCTATGTCGAGGAGGAATGCATCCATATCGGCGGCATGTGGACCGACCGTAGCAACGGCGACTGGTACCATCTGAACAATGCGCCGAACTTCGGGCACTTCATTTTCGAGTTTCCCAACCGCCTGGCCTGTTTTGAGCCCTTCGGGATCGTCGGCAAGCTGCCGGTGATCGTCTACGAGGAATTGCCCGAACGCTGGCTGGGGTTCATCGAAATGATGGGCGTGCCGCGGCATTTGATCCGCCGCGTGCCGATCGTGAACCCGCCCGCCTACCGCAAGGCCTGGGTCTCCTCGTGTTGCCACTACCGCGACACCAAAGGGGTCTTCCGCTTCTGGGCGGCGGGACTGCATTGGCTGCGGTTCAAGACGTTTGCCTCCATCGGCGGCGCGCCGATCCACCGCCGCCGGCGGATCTACGCCGGCCGCGAGGGTGCCAAGTTCCGCAAGATCGTCAACGAGGATGCGGTCAAGGCCGTGCTGGCGGACTTCGGGTTTGAATTTCCGCTGCTCGGCAGCATGAGTGCGCGCGAGCAGGTCGAGACCATCGCCGGTGCCGAAATCGTGGTGTACGCCGCCGGTGCCAGCTGTGTGCTGGCGCATTTTGCCCCCGAGCATTGCACGACGCTGTTGCTCGCACCACGCAACATCGGCACGGGCTTCTGGGGCGGCGTCGGCTCGGCCCTGGTGTTGCGTCAGGTTTACGAACGCGTCGACTGCGACCTGGTGGAAACCCCGGGAGTCGTGCGTCTCAACATGTACGGCAACAACGAGCTGGCCGATTTCCGCGTGGACGTCGACTTGATGCGCGCGGGCGTCGAGATGTGTCTGCAACGCCTGCAGAACGCCCAACGCCGCGACGCGCTGGCGTTATAGATGTTGTCGCACGTCTACATCGGCATCGACGACTTCGCGCGGACGTCGCCGTTCTACGTCACGCTCATGGCCGAGCTTGGCCTAGTGATGAAATTCCATGAGCCCGACACCGGCTGGGCGGGATGGATGGAGAAGGGCAAGCCGCGCCCGTTGTTTCTGATCGGCAAGCCCTATGACCAGAAGGCCATGCATCCCGGCAACGGGCCGATGACGGCATTCATGGCGGCGACCCGTGCCGCGGTCGATCGTTGCTATGACACGGCCCTCAAGGCCGGCGGCACCTGCGAGGGCAAGCCCGGCCTACGTCCCCAGTATCACCCCAACTACTACGGCGCCTATTTCCGCGACCCCGAGGGCAACAAGCTCTGCGTTGTCTGTCACAACGCGGAGTAGGGGGGCGAACCTTTAGACGTTGAACAGGAAGTGCATGACGTCGCCGTCGGCGACGACGTAGTCCTTGCCTTCGGAGCGCGCCTTGCCGGCGTCTTTGGCGCCCTGTTCACCGCCCAACGCGACAAAGTCGGCGTAGGCGATGGTCTCGGCGCGGATGAAGCCCTTCTCGAAATCGTTGTGGATCACGGCCGCGGCCTGCGGCGCTTTGGTGCCCTTCTTGATCGTCCAGGCGCGGGCTTCCTTCGGCCCCACGGTGAAATAGGTGCACAGCTCGAGCAGGTCATAGCCGGCACGGATCACCTGAGTGAGCCCGGTTTCCTTGAGGCCGAGCGCGCCGAGGAACTCCGTCTGATCTTTGGGATCGGTGAGTTGGGCGACTTCCGCTTCGATGGCGGCCGAGATCACGACATGGCCCGCCCCTTCGGCCTTCGCGCGGGCGGCAACCTTGGCCGAGAGCGCGTTGCCGGTGGCGGCTGAGGCTTCCTCCACGTTGCAGGCATACAGCACCGGCTTGCCGGTAAGGGTCTGGAGTCCGTTGAAGATCTTGCGCGCGGCGGGATCGCTGGGCCAAGCGGTGCGCGCGGGCTTGCCGGCGCGCAACGCCACCAGTACTGGCTCCATCACCGCCAGCAGTTCCTTGGTTTCCTTGTCGCCGCCTTTGGCTTTCTTCTGCGCCTGGTCGGCCCTGCGCTCGAGGCTTTCGAGGTCGGCCAGCATCAGTTCGGTCTCGACGGTCTCGGCGTCACGGATCGGGTCGATGGAGTTCTCGACGTGGGTGACGTTGCCGTCCTCGAAACAGCGCAGGACGTGCACGATCGCATCGACCTCGCGGATGTTGGCCAGGAACTTGTTGCCCAGCCCTTCGCCCTTGGAGGCGCCGCGCACCAGCCCCGCGATGTCGACGAATTCGAGCTGAGTGGGGATGATCTTGGCCGACTTGCCGATCTTGGCCAGGGTGTCCAAACGCTCGTCAGGCAAGGCAACGCGCCCGACGTTGGGTTCGATGGTGCAGAAGGGAAAATTCGCCGCCTGCGCCGCCGCCGTCGCCGTCAGGGCGTTGAACAGCGTCGACTTGCCGACGTTGGGAAGGCCGACGATACCGCAATTGAAACCCATCTCTATTTACTCTCCGTTGGCTCTTCTTTCCGCGGCGGTTTGGGCGGCGGCGGATTCAGCGCGAGGGTGATCTTGGTCATGAATTTGTTTTCGTCGCCGGCAATGAGCAGCGGCGTCGCTTCGCAAACGGCATTGAGCAGCTGGCCCAGCCAGTCCATGTCGCCCTTGGCGAAATTCTCGAGCACGTGGCCTTTGACGTTTTGCTTCAAATCCGGGCGGCCCACACCGAGACGCACGCGCCAGTAGTCATAGCCCAGATGCTCGTCGATGCTGCGGATGCCGTTGTGCCCGGCGGATCCGCCGCCTTGCTTGACCTTGACCTTGCCCGGCGGCAGTTCGATCTCGTCGTAGACCACAATCACGTCCGCGGGCGCGATCTTAAAGAAACGCGCGGCTTCGCCGACCGATTGGCCTGAGAGATTCATGTAGGTTTCGGGCTTGAGAGCTAGGATCTTTTCGCCGCCGATCTCGCCCTCGGTGACCACGCCCTGAAAGCGCGCGCGCCAGGGCGCAAAGCGGAAGTGCTCGGCGATGGCATCGACCGCAAGAAAGCCGATGTTGTGACGGTTGAAAGCGTATTGCTTGCCGGGATTCCCCAAACCGACCAGCAGGCGCATGGGAGTTCCCTGAGAGATATCCTGAGGTGAACGACATCACGCCGCCTACCCTGAAGCAGGGCAGGCGGCGTGTGTAATCGCTTACTTCTTCTTGGCGGCGGCCGGAGCGGCAGCAGCCTTGGCACCGGCGGCGGGCTTGGCGCCGGCAGCAGGCGCAGCAGCGCCCTTGGCACCGGCAGCCGGAGCAGCAGCACCGGCGGCGGCAGCAGCGCCTTCGGCGGGAGCGGCAGCACCTTCGGCGGTGGCAGCGCTAGCGGTCGGCGTTTCTTCTTCCGCGGTCATCACGGTCGGCGGAGCGATCGTGCAGATCGTGAAGTTACGCGCGATGGTCGGCTTCACACCCTTCGGCAGGGTGATGGCGTTAATGTGCACCGAGTCGCCGATCCCAAGACCGGTGAGGTCCACGTCGATGTGGTCCGGCAAATCGTCGGGACGGGCACGGACTTCGACGTCGTGGCGCACGATGTTGAGCACGCCGCCCATCTTGATGCCGGGCGACGCACCTTCATTGTGGAAGCGCACCGGAACCGGCACGCGCACGAGGGTGTCTTTCTCGATGCGGCGGAAGTCGACATGGATCGGCTTGTCGCTGACCGGGTCGAGCTGCACATCCATGGCCATGGTGCGCTGCTTTTTGCCGCCGAGGTCGACCTCGAAAATGTTGGTCTTGAAAGCCGGGTCGTGCATCAGGGTGACGAGCGTGCGTGGCTCGAGGGCGATCAGCGTGGCATCTTCTTTGCCGCCATAGATCACGCCGGGGACGAGGCCCCCGCGACGTGTGGCACGAGCTGCCCCCTTACCTGCCCGATCGCGCCCCTGCACAGCTAAAGTGCTGGTTTTCGGCATCGGTATTCTCCTTTAGAGTCAATGGCTTGGCCGAATGGCCTTGCCGGCGCGGCCTCCAGGGGTGCCGCAGCCGTCCTTCCCCGTTTGGACAAGGACGCCGGGGGTTTACACGGAGTCTTCCGGCAAGGCAAGGCAGCAGGGGTTCCCCCATTGCACCGCACAAAAAGGGCTTGGCGAAAACCGCAACATTCCTTCAATATGCGCGCCGTTCGAGAGGCCTTTTATGTTGTCACCGCCTGCTGTTGTCGCCGTTTTCGATTTAGACCGAACCGTCACCCGTTCAGGAACCTACACTCCGTTCCTGCTCCACTGCCGGTCGATCATCCGTCCTTCGAGCTTTTGGAAGTTCCTACGCGGACTGCCGACGCTGGCACGCTACCATTTTGGCCGCGCCACCCGCGGCAACCTCAAAGAGACGATGTTGCAGCAATGGATCGCGGGCGCTCCTCGCGCACAAGTTGCAGCTTGGTCGGAAGCCTTCGCCGCGCGCTGGCTGGAATCCCATATTCGTCCCGGCGCCCGCGAAGCCATCGCGCGCCACCGCGCTGCCGGTCATCACCTGGTGCTGGCGACCGCGAGCCTGGATTTTTATGCCCGCGCCTTCGCCGAGCGGCTGGGCTTCCATCATGTCATCGCCACGCGCTCGGTCTGGGATCAGGAAGAACGCCTGTGCGCGCGCCTTGAGGGCGAGAATCTCTACGGTGCGGCGAAGCTCGAAGCGGTGAAGGCCTACTTCGGGACCTTGACGGCGCCGACCCGTACGGTGGCTTACTCGGACCACTACTCCGACTTGGATCTCCTGCGCTGGGCGCACGAGGGCATCGCGGTCAATCCCGACGCCAAGCTCAGGCGCGAAGCCGCCAGCCACGACCTCGCGGTCGTGGATTGGGAACGGGCCTAATCTCAGTTATTTCCGACCCGCTTATTTTCGAACTGCCGCGAGCTTGGTGAACGTCGCCAGGCCGTCGTCCAACGACTTGTGACCTTTGCTGGTCTCGCGGTCGACCACGAAGTAGGTGATGTGCGGCGCGCTTTGTTTGCGCAGGTTACCGCAGGTCGGAGCCTCCGGCGGATCGGGCTGGTTGACCGCGATGACGCCGACACAATCCTTGCAGCGGTCCCACGAAAAAAGATTGGAGAATTGCCACTTGGCCGAAGGGTTCGCCGGCGCGATGGGGTGGTTGATGCGCGGATGGTTGCCGCCCTGTTCGGCGATGATGTCGGCGGCGCGCTTGCCGTCTTTGATCTTGGCGCAGAAATCGTCGACGAAAGCGTTCATCAGCTCGACCTCAATGGCGAGCAGGTTGGCGGTGTCGCT
Source organism: Fidelibacterota bacterium (assembly GCA_947481595.1). Classification (GTDB taxonomy): domain Bacteria; phylum Pseudomonadota; class Alphaproteobacteria; order Rhodospirillales; family Rhodospirillaceae; genus SHVO01. The sequence continues at coordinate 28,176 of CANKHC010000009.1, read as the reverse complement.
GACCCGCCTTTGATAGTAGTCGGTGGCCCCCTTGAGATCGGCGAAGCGCATGTTGCCGTCCTGGGTGACGACGTAATAGCCCACGCCCTTGGCGTCGGCGTATCGCACCATGCAGGGATTGAGCACAAAGCGGTTGGTCTCGCCGCAGTGCAGGCGGGCATAGTCGACCACGGCGAGGTCGGCGGGCACGCGGCCGTTCTCGAGGTCGACGATGGACTGGTCGGTGAAGCCCTTGGGGTAGACGAAATCTTTCAGACGGGCGAGGTCGCCCTGGCGGTCGGCTGCCGAAAAGTCTCGGCTGATCTCGCTGTCGGACCGAGAGTTCTGCGCGGATACGGGTGCCGCTGCCGCAATCAAAAGCAGGATCAAAGCTGTACGCAACAATGTCGAGTGCATAGCCACCATCCCTTTCGCATCTGCAACGAAGCAGAGCGCAAAATGGTCACAAAGTCGATGGAATTCGCCTAAATGGGCGGTGCGCGCCGGGATAGGCAGCTATTCGAACAGGCTGGAAACCGAGGCTTCCTGGCTGATGCGCTTAATGGCTTCTGCGATCAAGGGCGCGATGGAAAGCTGGCGGACGTTGTCGGCCAGGCGCACGGCCTCGGTGGCCTGGATGCTGTCGGTGATCACCAGTTCCTTGAGCGGCGAGGCCGTGACGCGGCCCACCGCGCCGCCCGACAGCACGCCGTGCGTGACATAGGCCGAGACGGACTTCGCACCCTCGTTCATCAGGGCGGTGGCGGCGTTGCAGAGCGTGCCGGCGGAATCGACGATGTCATCGACCAGGATGCAGGGCCGGTCCTTGATCTCGCCGATGATGTTCATGACTTCCGACACGCCGGCTTTCTCGCGGCGTTTGTCGATGATGGCCAAGTCGGCGTGGATGCGCTTGGCGACGGCGCGCGCACGCACCACGCCGCCGACGTCGGGCGAAACCACCACAGGATTTTGGCCTTTGTAGATCTTCTGCATATCGTCGGTGAACACCGGCGCCGAATAAAGGTTGTCGAGCGGGATGTCGAAGAACCCCTGAATCTGACCCGAGTGCAGGTCCATGCTCAACACGCGGCCGGCACCGGCCTGGGTGATGAGGTTGGCCACCAGCTTGGCGGTGATCGGCGTCCGGCCGCCGGTTTTGCGGTCCTGGCGGGCGTAGCCGTAGTAGGGGATCACGGCGGTGACGCGGCGCGCGGAGGCGCGGCGCAGGGCGTCGAGCGTGATCAGCAGTTCCATCAGGTTGTCGTTGGCGGGGTAGGAGGTCGACTGGATGACGAAGACATCCTCGCCGCGCACGTTCTCGTGGATCTCGACAAAGATCTCCATGTCGGAGAAGCGCTTGATGCTGGCATTGGTGAGCTGGAGGTGCAGGCAGGCGCAGATCGCTTCCGCCAGCGGCTTGTTGCTGTTGCCCGCCAGAATTTTCATGGATCCCCGCTGCCCCTAAGCCGCCCCGAAGTGCCCACCCGTAAGCACGATCAAGGCGCGCGGAAAGTATCAATCTGTCATCACACTGTAAACCGCCGAGAACCCTCGGAATCCAAGGATTTCAGCACAAATATTTGGTGTGGCAAATTATCCACAGGCTGGCAGCGGGAAACGGGTGTTTTACGGTGCCGGTTTGCTCGCGAGGAGGGTGAGCAGGTCGTTCACCGCGGCGTCGGCGATGGCGAAGGCGGTGGGGCCCCAGGTGCCGTCCAGGGCGCCTACCGGGATGGTGTTGTCCAGTTTGACGTTGCCCAGATCCTTGCCGTCGCGGGTTGTGGCACGCCAGGCGATCTCGACCTTCTGCAGGTTGGCCTCGAACGGCGTGACGATGATTTGGCAGGTCAGCGTGATGTCAGGATTGACGTCGTCACGCTTCACGCCGTTGATCGTCAGCGCCTGCAGGACCGCCAGCCGCAAGGCTTCGCGGCCGTCGCCGGGTGCGCCCTCGACGGGTTTGACTGAAACCGAGGGGAAAGCGGGCATCGCCGGCGCAGGTGCTCCGGCCGCCATCAGGGCCGGCGGCGCGATCCCGTTGATCAAGTCGCTGATCGCCACCCCGGCTTCGCTGCCGAGGCGCAGCGCCTGCATCTCGTCGCCGCCCTGCCAGACGGTGCGCGGCACGCTGATGACCTGGCGGAAGGTGCGGGTAGGGTCGCTCGCATTACCACCGCGCCGCGAGCGCAGGGTCCAGGTCACCACGACCGCGACTTCGGCAGCGTTCGGGTCTTGGGTTGTGGCCTCGCCTTGAAGGGTGAATCCCAGGCCGCGGTTCTCCGAAACCGCTTCGGCTGGGATCTCGGCGGCCTGAAGGCGCTCTGCGACCGCGCGGCTGATCTGCATGTCGAGCGGTGCGGGCAGCCCGTGCACCGGCAGTACGGCGATGCCAACCGCCGTGGGCACGTCGAGCAGCAGATTGCCGGTGGTGACTTTGGATGTATCCCTGAAGGGCTGCGGCACCGCGCCGCAGGCACTGAGCGCCAGAAGAAAGGCGACGACGAGAAACCGCTTCACGGCGTTGCCTTCATGGCGATGGCCGAAAGCTGCCGGCCGTAGTCGGGTTCCTTGCGCAGCACCGAGCGGCGGTAGCTGAAGAAGCGGCCGTCGTCGGCGCAGGTGTCGCTGCCCTCAACGACGACGGTGCCCACGCCGGCGGCGCGCAGGCGGTCGGCCGCGAAGGCGGCAAGATCGAAATGCACGTGACCGCTGGTTTTAGGCGCCGTGAAATAGCGCGCGAAGGCCGGATCGCGGCCTGTGAAACGCGCGATGAACTCGGGCCCGACTTCGTATGAGGCTTGCGCGATGCAGGGACCGACGGCCGCAGTTATCCCTGCGCGCGTGCTGCCCAGTTTTTCCATGGCGGTGACGGTGTTGGCGAGAATGCCCTCGAAGGCCCCGCGCCAGCCGGCGTGCGCCGCTCCGATGATGCCGGCCTCGGCATCGGCAAAAAGCACCGGCACGCAGTCGGCGGTGAGAATGCCCAGCGCCAATCCCCGCCGCGCCGTGACCAGGGCATCGGCTTCGGGCGCTTCGTCCCAGGTGAACGGCGTGCGGGCGATGAGCACGTCGGAGGTGTGGCGTTGCTTGACGGTGACCAGGGCGTTGGCACCGAGCGCCTGCATGCAGGCTTCACGATTGCGCGCGACGGCGGCGCGGTCGTCGTCGGAGCCGAAGGCACAATTGTTGGAGCCGTATAGACCGCCCGAGGTGCCGCCGCCCCGCGTAAAGAAGGCATGGCTGACGCCCGGTGACTTCAGCGCGGCGACGTGAACGGCGTTGCTCATGGGCTGCCATCCTGCTGGAAACCTTCCGGCATGGCCAGTGAAGGATGGGTGAGCGCCATGACCTTGAACAAGGCGCCCATGGCATCGGCTTCGGTGAGGCGGCGGATGCCCGACTCAATGGCCTGCGCTGTGGCCGCATCCTTGCCCTTCGCGAGTTGCAGGCCGCGCAGCTTGATCCCTAAGCCGCTGAGCCAAGTGCCTTGCGCCATGGGCCCCCACACGCGCGCCCCTTTTGCGGCTGCGCGCACGGCAGCGAAATCCACATGGGCGGTGAGATCGGCCTCGCCTGGGGTCTCAAAAATCCCGCAGGGTTTGTGACGCTTCACAGCCTGGAGCGTATCGCCGAGTGCTGTGGTGCCGTGGCCATAATCGACCAGCAGCGCCGCGCCGCCGTCGCGGCTGATGCGCGCGGCGACGTTCCCGACAAATGCAGCGATGGCGGGCGAAGTCTCAAAGATGTCGCCGGGCTTCGCGGACGGCGCGCCATCCGGTGTACCTGGTTTCAGCACGAAGGTGAGATTTCCGGCGGCATCAGCAGCGACGTAGCGTTCTTGCCAACCCGCGAGCGTCATCTCGAACTGGCGGATGGGCAGCGCGTCGAGGAACTCGTTGGCGACGAGGATCATCGGCCCCCGCGGAACGCCATCAACGGTTTCATGCCATGTAACGGTGTGGCCACTGAGCGTCGCACGTTGTTTCTCGCGCAACGCAGGGCTCTGTTCGACGAGATGAACCCGCGCGGCAGCGCTGAAGCCCGGCACACGCGCCGCTGCGCGCAGCAGGTCTTTCATCAGCGTGCCGCGCCCAGGTCCGCATTCAACAAGCTGGAACGATGCCGGTGCGCCCATGTTCTGCCAGACCACGGCACACCAAAGGCCGATCAACTCGCCGAAGGTCTGGCTGATCTCAGGGGCGGTGATGAAGTCGCCGGCCGCGCCGAAGACGTCGCCGCGCGCGTAATACTGCTGGGCGGCGGCCTGCATGTAGTCGGCGACCGGCACGGACCCTTCACGCTGCATGCGGTGAAGGAGAGCCGCGATCATAGGGCGGCGGGAACCCGCCGCGCCCGCCAGATGGAGAACAGGCCGAACAGCACCATGGGCACGGACAAGAGCTGGCCCATGGTCGCGCCGGCGAAGAGAAAGCCCAGGAAGGCGTCGGGCTCGCGGAAGAATTCGCCAATGATGCGCACCACGCCGTAACCGATCCAAAAGACGCCGGTGATGATGCCCGGGCGGCGGCGAATGCTTTCATTGCGCCACAGAAAGTGCAGGAGCAAGAATAGGAAGAGCCCTTCGAGGGCCGCTTGATAAAGCTGGCTGGGATGGCGCGGGTCAGGCCCGCCGCCGGGGAAGACCATGGCCCAGGGCACATCGGCGACGCGGCCCCAAAGCTCGCCGTTGACGAAGTTGGCGAGGCGCCCCAATCCCAAACCGATCGGCGCTGCGCATGCCACCAAGTCCGCCACGTACCACTTGTCGGTCTTGATGTGGCGCGCGAACAGGATGATCGCCAGAGACACACCCAGCAAACCGCCGTGGAAGGACATGCCGCCCTCCCAGGTTTTGACAATGGCGAGCGGGTTGGCGAGGTATTCGGCCGGTTTATAGAACAGCACATACCCCAGTCGCCCGCCGAGAACGACGCCGCCTAGGACCCACAGCAGAAAGTCGTCCACCTGCGACGGCGTCATCAGGTGCGGCTCATGCCTCACCATCCAGCGCGCGTACCAGATGCCGCCGAAAAGCCCGGCGATGTAGGCGAGCGCGTACCAGCGGATGGCGAAGGGGCCGATCTCGACAATGACGGGATCAATGGCGGGGAAGATGAGGGCTAACATGACTCAACGATAAGGATCGGGTTGCGACAGGTATTTCTGCACGGTGGCGGTCACACCCTCCTCCAGCGTGGTGAAGGCTTTGGTGTAACCGGCGGCGCGCAGGCGGCCCATCTCGGCCTCGGTAAAGTACTGGTATTGGCCGCGGATGTCTGCGGGCGTGTCGCGGTAGGTGATATTGGGCTGATGCCCGCTCGCACGGTAGACCGCCGCCGCCAGGTCCTTGAAGCTGCGCGCCGTGCCGGTGCCCAAGTTATAGAGCCCGCTTTTGGGGCGCGTCCCAGCGAGCCAGAGCATGACGTCACAACAATCGTCGACATAGATGAAGTCGCGCAACTGTTCGCCGTCGGCGTAATCGGGATTGTGCGAGCGGAAAAGCGCATAAGCTTCGCCCGCCGCCGCCTTGGGATAGATCTGCGGCACCAGGCTCGCTTGGCTGCCTTTGTGGAATTCGTTGGCGCCGTAGACGTTGAAGAACTTGAGCCCGGCCCACAGCGGCGGGCGCGGATTGAGCGCGGCGAGGTCCTGCGCTACCCACAAATCGAAGGCGTGTTTGCTGGCCCCGTACGGATTGAGCGGCTTGAGACGCGCGAGCGCCTCAATACGTCCGTCATCGTCAAAACCGCTATCTCCATTCCCATAGGTCGCCGCGGACGAGGCATAGACGAAAGGCACCTGCCGGCGAGCACACCATGTCCACAAGGCGCGGGACAGGCGCACATTGACCTCGTTGAGCTTCTCCACATCGCGCTCCGTGGTCGAGGTCAGTGCGCCCAGGTGAAACACGGCCGTCACAGTCTCGGCCTGTTCGTCCAGGAACGTGAAGGTCTGCTCGGGGGCGATGACATGGGCCAGGGTCCGCTTGGCCAGATTGCGGCTCTTATGCGGACTGTCGCAGCGGTCGATGACCGCCAGCGGACCCATCCCGCGCGCTTCCATCACCGCGAGCAGGTTAGACCCGATGAATCCGGCGCCGCCGGTGACGACATACATGTGGGGGTTATGCCTGAGGACGCCGCCTGCGCCAACTTGCATCGAAGCTCCTGAACGCCAATATTAGGGCTTCAATTGATGGAGAGCTGTCATGCAAAGCCAGAACCGCATCTTCGACGACCTCGCCAAGGTGGCCGGCGGGGCCCTCAGCGCGCTGGGCGGCTTGAAGCAGGAGATCGAAGCCCTGGTGCGCGACCGCTTCGAGCGTTTCATGGCCGAAGGCAACTTTGTGCGGCGCGAAGAGTTCGACGCTGTCGCGGCGATGGCTGCCGCCGCGCGCACCGAGCAAGAGAAACTGGCGGCGCGCGTCGCGGAGCTCGAAAAAATTCTCGCGCGCAAGAGCGGCGGCTGATTTTCGAGCAACCAGAATCCCTTAGCGAAACTGTCCACAGGCATTGTGGGCCTATGACCCGCGACTCCGTGGAATCATTCACGATTTTGTGTTGCGACCCCCGAACCCCTACTATATCTTGAATCTCGGACTTAGGTCTCTTGGGATCAGGTCCGACGCGGCCCAGGGGTAGTTTCGGGGGTCATTGAATGCAGTCGAGCACGCAGCGCCGCACCACGACGACGGCGGTCAGCAATCCCATCGAACTCATCGAAGAAGTGATCGCCGGCAAGGAATGGGTCTACGACCGGCGCTGTGATACCGAACTCGCCGTCGAAGCTCCCGGAAGCTGGTGTGACTACGGCATGTTCTTCGCCTGGTCCGAGGATCTTCAGGCGCTGCATTTCTCCTGTGCCCTGGACATGCGCGTCCAACCCAAGCTTCGCGGCCAGATCTACGAACTCTTGGCCAAGCTCAACGAACGCCTGTGGATGGGCCACTTCGCCTTGTGGGTCGAAGAAGGCATCCCGATGTTCCGCCACACGGTACGGCTGAAGGACTGCGTCGAACCCGATGCCATTGGCGAGCTGATGGAACTCGCCATGGCTGAATGCGAGCGCTACTACCCGGCGTTCCAGTTCGTTATCTGGGGCGGCCGCACCGCCGAGGACGCCATCGCCAGCTCGCTGCTGGACACTGTTGGCGAAGCCTAACCAGACGTAATCCGCGAGCGTTCACTAACCACTTAGCAGGCCGCGAGGCGGGTGCTATCGTTTGCCCATGGAAGGCACGATACTTCTCGTCGGCTGCGGCAAAATGGGTGGTGCGCTGCTCGAAGGCTGGTTCAAGCGCGGCCTTTTGCCCGTCGACGCCATGGTGGTCGAGCCCGCCGGCCGCGACGCGGTCAGCCCCTGCAAAACCCACCGCGCCCTCGGCTGTGTCGCCAGCGTGCGCGACGTGCCGCGCGATTTCCACCCCGATGTCATCCTGTTCGCGGTCAAGCCGCAGATCGCCGATTCCGTCGTGCCGGAATACAAAACTCTCGTCGCACAGCAGCCGGTGATCCTGTCGGTGATCGCCGGAAAGACCACGGGCTATTTCCGCGAGCGCCTCGGCACCGACGCCGTCGTGCGCGCCATGCCCAATACGCCTGCTGCCATCGGCCGCGCGATCAGTGTGCTGTACGCCGCCCCTGCCGTGAGCGCCGTACAACGGCGGGTCTGCGAAGTGCTGATGTCGGCGGTCGGCCAAGTCGAGTGGCTCGCCGACGAAACGCAGATGGATGCCGTCACGGCGGTGTCGGGCAGCGGCCCGGCTTATGTCTTTCTCCTGGCGGAAGCCATGCGCGATGCCGGGATCAAAGCGGGCCTGCCGGCGGACCTCGCCACACGCCTCGCCCGCGCGACCATTGCGGGATCGGGTGCGCTGATGGAAGCCCAGGCGGCGACGCCGCCCGAGCAACTCCGCAAGAATGTCACCAGCCCGGGCGGGACGACCGCCGCGGCGTTGGAAATATTGATGGGCGCCGGCGGTGTGCCGGCGTTGATGGAGCAAGCGGTTGCCCAGGCGACCAAACGCTCAAAAGAACTTGCCGGTTAAAACACGGAGGTTGTCATGGCGACCAAGAAATCTGCGAAGAAGACAGCCAAGAAGGAAAAGGCGGGAACGCCGCTGGAGCGCGTGATCGACGCCGCGCTCGACGAAGCCCTGGCCTCGGGCTGGCGGCAGGTGAGCATGGAAGCCGTGGCAAGCCGCGCCGGCATGAGCCTTGGCGACGTTCTGCTGGAAGTGCCCAACAAGGCCAAGCTGCTGGTGAAGTTCATCGACCAGATCGACGAGCGCACCATCCGCCCCGGCAAAGCGGCGCCGGAGGAATCCTCGCGCGACCGGCTGTTCGAAATCCTGATGCGCCGCTTTGATGCGATGAATGAGCGCCGCGAAGAGGCCAAGGCGGTGATCAGCGGTGTCGCGCGCGATCCAGCCACGGCCTTTGTCGGCCTCTGCCGGCTGAAGAAGTCCTTCGTGATGATGCTGGAAGCTGCCGGCGTCAACACCAGCGGACCCATTGGCTGTTTGCGCGTCGCCGGATTGAAAGCGGTCGCGGCGGCGGCGCTGCGCGCCTGGATGACCGACGACAGCACGGATCTCTCCAAGACCATGGCCGCCCTCGACCGGGCGCTGGACCGCGCCGAGAAACTGGCCGGCATGGCGCGCTGGCGTGGGCGCAAGGCTGAGGAACCCGAAGCCGCCTAACGCCGGTTCTGAACGTGAACGCCGTTGTCCGCACGCTGGAGCTCGCCCGCGACCGGGTGACACCCTTGCTCGGACCGCGCTGGGCCGGCTATCTGCACGAGTTCGTCTGGTTCGGGCTGAAGGAACTGGCCGCCTGCGTTTTCGCCGGCTCTTTTCTCTTCCTCCTGCTGATCTCCGGTCACATCCAGATCCCCGGCCTCGCGCGCTACGACTTCCTGTTCCTGGGCGCCATCGTCATCCAGCTTGCTTTGATCGCAGCACGCCTGGAAACCTGGCGCGAAGTGGCGGTGCTGTCGCTCTTTCACGCCATCGGCATGGGCCTGGAGCTCTTCAAGACCTCGCCCGAAGTCGGCTCATGGAGCTACCCCGAGCCGGCCTTCTTCCGCATCGGCACCGTGCCTCTCTACAGCGGCTTCATGTACGCCGCGGTGGCGAGCTACCTGATGCAGGCGTGGCGCATCCTCGACGTGCGCGTCAGCCGGTTTCCCAATCTCCCGGTGGCGGTGCTGCTGTCGGTGGCGATCTACGCCAACTTCTTCACCAATCACTACGTCATGGACGTGCGCTGGTATCTGGCGGCTGCCGTCCTGGTGTTGTTCTGGCGCGCGCGCGTGCACTTCACCGTGTTGACCGCCGAGCGGTCCATGCCGGTGACGCTGGCCTTCTTCCTGGTGGGGTTCTTCATCTGGATCGCCGAAAACATCGCGACGTTCTTCGGCGCGTGGGTTTATCCCCATCAACAGCAGCAATGGGCCATCGTCGGGCCCAACAAGATCAGCTCGTGGATGCTGCTGGTGATCATCAGCTTCATCATCGTGGCTGCCTTGAAGCAGGTATTCCCCACGTCCAAGCCCCGCTAAAGCAAGATTTGATGAAGTTGAATCTCCCCCTCATCGCCTCGCTCCGCTCGGCACCCTCTCCCCAGCGGGGAGAGGGTTGGGGTGAGGGGGTTGCTGCGATTAAAACCAATCAACGCTTAGGGCGCGGCGTCCTGCAGCTTGATCAACTGCGCGCGCAGGCGGTAAGCGCTGCCGTCCTGCGGGCGCAACGCGATGACGCGCTCGACATCGGCGACCGCGCGGTCGAAGGCGGCGATTTCTAGATAGGCCTGCGCGCGCTCCATCAGCACGACGGGATGATCAGGCGCGTAGTCGAGCGCGTGCGAGAAGTGGCTCATGGCATTGGCGTAGTTCTTGATGGCGCGCTGGCTGCGCCCGGCGGCGACCAGCATTTCAAGCACTTGGTAGGCGCCGCCTTCCATCTTCGGATCGAGCGCAAAGGCGCGTTCGCTGGCGCTGACCGCTTCGGCAAGCCGGCCGGCGGCCTTGAATTTGTCCGCCGCGATCACCAAGGCATAAGCCCGGTAGCGCGCCCGCAAAAAAATGTTTTCGCCCGTCGTAAGGCAGGGCGCGATCACGCTGGTCTCGCGCAGGACATTGAAGTAGCAGCGCGGCAGCGGCTGAAGCGTGAAGATCACCGCACTCAAGCTGCCGTACACCAGGACACGAATGCCCAGCGGCCACCAGCGGTCTCGGGAGAGGAGCGCCATGACGGCAAATATAGCCGCCTTCAGGCTGACGTCAGAGCGGTATCTTGAGGTTTGCCCTGAGACCGCCGGCCGGGCTGTCTTCCAGGGCGATCTCGCCGCCCATGCCGCGCACGATGTCGCGGGTGATGGTGAGGCCTAGCCCAATGCCGCCGGTCTTGGGATTGCGCGAGGGCTCAAGGCGGGTGAAGGCGCGGAAGGCCTCTTCGCGTTTTTCCGGCGCGATGCCGGGGCCGTCATCATCGACGGTCAGTGTCAGGAAGTTGCCACTGCGCGCAGCACTCACAACCACGTTCGTGCCGTAGCGCACGGCATTGCCGATGAGATTGCCCAGGCAGCGCTCAAAAGCGATGGGTTTCATGGCCGCGCGGAGGGGTAGGGCGGTGACGTTAAGGCTGATGTTCGCCCCCTCGCGGCGAAAGCGGCCAACGACGTCTTCCAGCAGTTCTGCGACGTCGGTGGGCGTTGCTTCTTCGGCCCCGTCGCCGCGGGCAAAGGCGAGATAGGCCTCGAGCATGCGCTCCATCTCGCCCAAGTCGTCGCGCAGCGCTGCAACATCCTCGGCGGTCGCCGTGCCCATCATGGCGAGCTGCAGTTTCATGCGTGTCAGCGGCGTGCGCAGGTCATGCGACACACCCGCCAGCATGTCGGTGCGCTGGGTGATCTGCCTTTGAATGCGGTCACGCATGATGTTGAAGGCGCGCGCGGCCTGGCGCACTTCGAAAGCACCTTCGGCGGGGAAGTCGGGCACTTCGCGGCCTTTGCCGAAGGAGTCGGCGGCCTGCGCCAGGCGGCGCACGGCGCGCACCTGGCCGCGCAGGTATGCGGTGGCCACGCCGAACAGCAGCATGCTTGATCCCACCATCCAGATCACGAAGACGTAGGTCGAGTTGTTCCCGAAGATGCGGCTGCGCGGCACCAGGATCTGCATCACGCCGTTTTCGACCTGCACCTGGATCGCCACCAAGCGCTCGGTGCGGTATTGCAGCGTGTCGATGGTGAAGGGTTTCTGCAAGGACTGCCAAAGTGCGCGCTCGAGAACGTCCGATGCGTCTGCTTCGCTGCCGACCAACTTGCGTCCTGACGTGAGCGCGCTGCCTGGCGTGAAGGACACCCCGAGGTCCAAAGTCTGGCGCACTGTATCGGTAAGCCACGCGCGCTGCTCCGCGGTGTCCTGTTGGGCGAGGACCGCCTGCACCGCGGCCACGTCGCCGGCGAGGTCGGCGGACATGCGCCGCGACATGGTGTCCCAGTGGTTGTCGTAGAAAACATAGGTCGAGATCAGCTGCACCAGGATCAGCGGCACAACGATGGTCAGGCTGACGCGCGCCATCAGCGTGCGCGGCATCACCTTGTCCAGCGCGCCGGGCTCCAGCCACTTCAGCAAGCCGGGCGCCGGCATGATCTGCGCGGGTGGGCGTGCACCTAAGTTTATGGGCTTGTCGCTCATGGAATTCTTGTCACGGGTCTGGCCTCAGCATGTAGCCGAGCCCGCGCACGGTCTGGAGGTAGCGCGGCTGGCGCGAGTCAGCCTCCAGTTTACGGCGCAAACGCGTGATCTGCACGTCGATGGTGCGGGGGTTGGCGTCGCCGTCACCGGCCACGGCGAGCAGGGCGCGGTCCACCGGCCTGCCGGCGTGCTGGGCGAGGATGCGCAGAAGCTCAGCCTCGCCGCTGGTCAAGTGTACGGGTGCCCCGCTCCGGCTCAGCTTCTGGCGGGCCAGGTCATAGCGGCATTCTCCAAGGCGCAGCTCCATCTTCGCCGGCGCCTCAACCGGCGGCGCGCGCCGCAAGATCGACGCGATGCGCAAGACCAGCTCCTTCGGCTCAAAGGGCTTGGCCATGTAGTCATCGACCCCGAGTTCAAGCCCGTTGATGCGGTCGGCGGACTCGCCCATGGCGGTGAGCATGAGGATCGGCACGGCGCTGTCCTTGCGCACCCCTTTGGTCAGAGAGAGTCCATCCTCACCCGGCATCATCACGTCGACCACCAGCAGGTCGAACTGCAAGGCCGCCAACTGCCGGCGCGCCTCGGCGGCGTCGGCGGCGGTGGTCACCATGTAGCCGTTGTCGGTCAGGAATTTCCGGAGAAGATTGCGGATACGCGTGTCGTCGTCGACCACGAGGATGTGGGGCGGGTAGGGGGCGGCCTGGTCTTGTGATCGATCGGCTGTTGGCGGCACCCGTGTTCCCTTACTTTTCTGAAGTCTGGAAATGCTTACGCGAGGCGGCATTCATTGCGCCCAACATGACTTTGCGGAAGCCTTCGACGGCGACCGCGCCGGCATCCTTGTAAGCCGCCGCCAGGCGCGTCCGCTGTTCGGAGGTCAACTCATGCTCCAGGGCGCGGCCTTTTTCGGTGAGGAACAGCAAACGTTGCCGCCGGTCGGCGGTGCCGGTCTTCTGCTGGATGTAATCCTCGCGCACCAGCTGGCTGAGCACGCGCGACAAGCTTTGCTTGGTGATGCTCAAGATCCTCAACAGGTCGCTGACCGTGATGCCGGGATGACGGCCGACAAAATAGATCACACGGTGGTGGGCGCGGCCGAAATGCTGTTTGGCGAGGATGGCATCGCCGCGCGCGGTGAAATCCCGGTAGGCAAAAAACAGAAGTTCAATCCCCTGGCGCAAGTCTTCGTCGCGCAGGAACAGCGGATTGACGATGGTTTTCGGCTCAGTCATGGTCCGGCGCTCAATGGTCCCAGATCGGGATAGTTCCGGGATAATATGTCAGCATCCTTGACTTAATACCATCAGAATGTTACCAGTATTGTCGTTATTGAGTAATTAAATAACAAAACCACCCGTTTTGGAACGGTTTAGGACGCTTAGAAGACGACAGGAGAGGACGATGGCGGCTCAGACTTTTGACGATCGCGACGGCTTTATCTGGATGAACGGCAAGCTCATCCCGTGGCGCGGCGCCAACGTCCATATCCTCACCCACGCCCTGCACTATGCCTCGAGCGTTTTCGAAGGCGAGCGGTCCTACGGCGGCAAGATGTTCAAGCTCGATGAGCACACCGAGCGCCTGTTCTTCTCGGCCAAGCAGCTCGACATGGTGATCCCCTACACGCCGCAGCAGATCAACGAAGCGACCTACGAAGTGCTGCGCGCCAACAACATCTCCGACGGCTATGTGCGTCCCATCGCCTGGCGCGGCAGCGAGCAGATGGGTGTCGCTTCCCGCGCCTCCAAGATCAACGTCGCCATCGCCTGCTGGGTGTGGCCGACCTACTGGACCCTGGAAGCCAAGCTCAAAGGCATCCGCCTTCAGATCTCACAGTGGCGCCGTCCCGCCCCGGACTGCGCGCCGGTGAAAGCCAAAGCCGCCGGCCTTTACATGATCTGCACCCTGTCCAAACACACCGCCGAAAACGCGGGCTTCGACGATGCCCTGATGTTCGACTACCGCGGCCAGGTGGCCGAAGCCACCGGCGCCAACATCTTCTTCGTGATGAACGGCGAGATCCACACGCCGACGCCCGACTGCTTCCTCGACGGCATTACGCGGCGCACGGTGATCGAGCTGGCCAAGAAGCGCGGCTACAAGGTGATCGAACGCGCGATCATGCCGGAGGAAATGGCCAAGGCGCAGGAATGCTTCCTGACCGGCACCGCCGCCGAGGTCACGCCGGTGAGTGAAGCTGGTCCCTACCGCTTCACGCCGGGAGAAGTCTGCCGCAACCTGATCGCGGACTTCGACGCGCTGATCGGCCGCGCCGCAAAGGCGAGCGCCGCGTAGCGGCGCGCGCAATTCAACGAGCCGAGCGCGGTGTAGCGCGGCCTATCAACCGCCTACTTCCACTTCGCAGCTTGGGCGTCGTCGGCGGCCCGCGCTTCGACCCATGCCGCTCCATCGGCCCCTTCTTCCTTCTTCCAGAAGGGCGCCTTGGTCTTCAGCCAATCCATCAGAAAAGCGCAGGACGCAAAGGCGTCGCCGCGATGCGCCGTAGCCGTGGCGACGAGGACAATGGCGTCGCCCGGCACCAGCCTTCCGAAGCGGTGGATCACCAGCACGTCGTCCAGCGGCCAGCGGCCGCGCGCCTCATCGACCAGGGCCGCCAGCTCGCGCTCCGCCATACCGGGGTAGTGATCGAGGGTCATCGCCGTCACGGCTTCGCCGCCGGCGCGATCGGGCCCGCGGAAATCGCGCATCTGGCCAATGAAGGTCGCCACACCACCCGAGGTGGCATTGCGGGCGCAGAAGGCGTTGATCTCGGCACCCGGATCGAAGGGGTCGCGTTGGACGCGGATTGCAGGTGGGGTGTTGTGTGAGAGGTCGTCTTGGGACATGGCTCAGCATAGCCCCGCGTCCGGCGTAGAAAAAGCCTCGCCTCCTCGGGCATAGTGAACGCCATGGAGTTACTAGACCTCATCGCCCAGGGCAACGCCGCCGCGGCCCGCCACGACTGGGCCGAGGCCGAGCGCAATTTCCGCGCGGCGGCGGAACGTGAGCCGAACGCGGCGCTGGTGCTGCGCGGGTTCGGCGACGCCCTCGTGCAGCTGCGGAAATTCGACGAAGCCGAGCCGGTGTGGCGCAAGGTGGTGGAGATCGAGCCCACGCGCGCCGAGGCGCAACAGATGCTGGGCCTGATCCTGATGCACCGGCGCGAATTTGACGGCGCGCGCCAGCACCTCACCCAGGCCTTGGCGCTCAATCCCAATTTGCTGGAATCCGCGTTCAACCTCGGCCGCGCCCACGCTGCGGTCGGCGACCGCGTCCGCGCCGTGCAGTATTTCCAGCAGGCGCACACCATCGCACCGCTGCACGCCAAGGCGCTTGCCGCCCTGGTGCAGACCCTCAATGAACTCCAGCGCGGGCCGGAAGCAGTGGCCATCGGCGCTAGAGGCGTGGCGGTGATCGCCGCGCACGGCGGGGCGGCGCCAAGTGCAGTGAATGAGATCCGCCACCACATCGCTCACGCCTACCGGCGCATGGGCGACGTCGCGGGCGCCGCGGACTGCTACCGCGCCATGATCGCTACCGATCCGGCCGACCCCGTGGTGCGCCACCTGCTGGCGGCGGCCGAGGGCGTCCCGACGACGGATGCCTATGCCGCGGGCTTCGCCAAAGCCTTCTTCGACAACCTCGCCGCCGACTTCGATACGCACTTGGTACAGCGGCTGGGCTACGGCTCGCCGTCCCTGCTGATGGCCGGCCTGCGCAGTTTGCGTCCTGCACCCGACAGCTTCCAAGGCGTGCTCGACCTGGGCTGCGGCACCGGGCTGATGGCTGAAGCGCTTGCAACCCACTACGCCCTGCCGCGCCTGGTGGGCATCGATCTCTCGGAGAAGATGCTGGTTGAGGCGGGCAAGCGCGGGCGTTACCACAAACTCGTCGCCGGCAACGTGGTAGAGCAAACGCCGGCGCTGGCGGAACGCTTCGACCTCGCCATCGCCGCCGATGTGTTCGTCTATCTCGGCGACATGGCGCCCATGTACCGCGCCGCACAGGCCGCGCTCCATACCAAGGGATTGTTTGTGTTCACCGCCGAAGTCGGCACGGCGCCCACCTTCGTCCTCACGAGCAACGGCCACTACAAACACAACCTCGACTATCTGACCGCCCTCGCCGCCCAAACCGGATTTACAGTGCTGCGCACGGACCTCCAGCCGATCCGCAAGGAGGCCACCGACACGGTCATGGGCCACTACATCTATCTGGAAAAGAACTAGCCGCCGGTCACGGGCGGAAAGAACGCCACTTCGCGTGCGCCCGTCAGGGACGAGGCCAGCGGCACATGCACCTGATCAACAGCGGCTTTGATCATCTTGCGCTCAGTGAAGGCGCTCGCGTGGTTGCCGCTGCGCGCCGCCAACCAATCCATCAGTTCGGCGACGGTGGTGACAGACGCGGGCGGCGTGACCTGCTCTTCGCTGAGTCCGACTTTTTCTTTCACCCAGGCGAAGTAAAGGACCGTCATGCTGCCCGCTTACGATCCCGTGGGCGGCGGATTGCCGGCCATGTAACGGATGCCCGACTTGAGATAGTCGTAACCGGTGATGAGGGTGATGAGGGCCGCGAACCAGATCCCGATCTCGCCGATCAGTTCCGCCGGAATCCACCAGGGCGAGGCAGAACCGACGATCAAAAAGCCGAGCGCCACCATCTGCACCGTGGTCTTGGCCTTGGCGAGCTTGGTCACGGGCACGCTGACATGCAGTTCGGCGAGGTATTCTCGCAGTCCTGAGATCGTGATCTCGCGCAGAAGGATGACCAGCGCCGGCAGGTACGACCAGCGGCCGACACGATCGAAGGCGACAATCAAGAGGAGCACGGTGGCGACCAGAAGCTTGTCGGCGATGGGATCGAGGAAGCGCCCGAAAGCCGAAACCTTGTTGGCGCGGCGGGCCAAGTAACCGTCGAAAAAATCGGTGATGCCCGCCGCCGTGAACAGCGCACAGGCAGTCCAGCGCATGGCCGGGCTGTCGAAAAAGAACGTCGTCACCACGAGCGGGATGATCATGATGCGCGACAGCGTCAGAATATTCGGCAGGTTGAGCACGCGCAGTCCTGTCGCCGGGAGTGGGAAGGGGATGTTAGAGCATTTTCGGGAAAAGTGGATACCGGTTTTCCCCAAGAAAATGCGACCAATCAAAAGCTAAAGCGCGATCGCGATTCGACAAAACAAGCGAACGCGCTTTAGCCGTCCGGGTGGAAGTGTTCATAGATTTTTTTTGCCGTCGCTGCACTGATTCCGGGAACCGCGCGCAAGTCTTGCAGGCCGGCGGCCGCCACATCCCGCGCCGAGCCGAAATGTCGTAAAAGTGCCTTCTTGCGCTCAGGCCCGATGCCCGTGACTTCATCGAGCAGCGACTGGCCGATGGCTTTCGAGCGTTTTGCCCGATGTGCGCTGATGGCGAAGCGGTGCGCTTCGTCGCGCAAACGCTGCAGGAAATAGAGCACCGGATGGTTGGGCGGGAGCATGAAGGGCTCCTTGCCCGGCATGAAGAATTGCTCGCGCCCGGCGTTACGGTCGGGGCCCTTGGCGATGCCCGCGACACACAGGTCGCTGATGCCTAAGTCGGCCAGGACCTTTAACCCCGCGTTCAACTGGCCCTGCCCGCCGTCGAGCAGCACCAGGTCGGGCCAGGTCCCGAGCTTGCGTTCGGGGTCCTCTTTTTGGGCGCGGGCGAAGCGGCGCGTCAACACCTCGCGCATGGCGCCGTAGTCGTCGCCGGGGGCCAAATCGACGGTCTTGATGTTGAACTTGCGGTACGCGTTTTTGACCAGCCCGCCCGGCCCCGCCACGATCATCGCACCGACCATGTGCGTGCCGGAGATGTGGGAGTTGTCGTAGACCTCGATGCGGTCCGGGGCGGTGGCCAGCGCGAAGACCTCGGCGGTCCCTTCGAGCAGTTTGCGTTGGGCGGTGTTCTCGGCCATGCGGCGCTGCAGCGCTTCGCGCGCGTTGGTCGCGGCGTGATCGACCAGCTTCTTCCGGTCGCCGCGCTGCGGCTGCGTGACGGTGACCGAACGCCCCGCTTTGATGCCCAGGGCTTCGGCCAGGATCTCGACATTTGGCAGGGTGACGTTGACCAGAACCTCGCGCGGCGGCATCGCCGAGGCATAGAACTGGCCGATGAAGGCTTCGAGGATTTCCCCATCGCTGTCATCGGCGGCATGGAAAGGGAAATAGGCGCGGTTGCCGAAGTTCTGTCCCCCGCGGAAAAAGAACACCTGCACGCAGGAATGCCCGCCGGCGCGGTGAAGGGCGACGACGTCGGCCTCGCCCAGACTTTGCACGTTGATGTCCTGGTGCGCCTGTACGGCCGTCATCGCGCGGATGCGGTCGCGCAACTCTGCGGCGGCTTCGTACTGCAGCGCGCCCGCGGCTTCGTCCATGCGCCGCGCGAGATCGGCTTGGACCGCGCGGCTGTCGCCGGTCAGGAACTCGCGCGCCTGATGCAAAAGCACGCCGTAGTCGGATTCGGTGATCTTGCCCACGCACGGCGCCGCGCAACGCTTGATCTGATACAGCAGGCACGGCCGCGCGCGGTTGGCGAAGACCGTGTCGGTGCAACTGCGCAGCAGAAACACCTTTTGCAGGCTCGCGAGCGTGCCGTTAACGGCGCCGGCCGAGGCGAAGGGGCCGAAGTATTCGTTGTCCTTCTGACGCGCCCCCCGATGCTTGACGATGCGGGGATAGGGATGGCCGCCCGGGATCATGATGTAGGGGAACGACTTATCGTCGCGCAGTAGGATGTTGTAGCGCGGCTTCAGCTGCTTGATGAGGTTGCTTTCCAGCAGCAGCGCTTCGGCCTCGGTGTGGGTGATCACCACTTCGCAGACGTGGGTATCGAAGACCATGCGCTGCAGGCGCAGCGCCATACGCTCGATGTTGAGGTAGCTGCCCACCCGCTTTTTGAGGTTCTTGGCCTTGCCGACGTAAAGCACGTCGCCGGCGGCGTTGCTCATGCGGTAGACGCCGGGTTTCTGCGGGAAGGTTTTGACGAACTCCGCCAGGACCGCGAGCCCAGCCCGCGGCTTTTCCGGTTCAACGTCTGCTGGTGAGGTGTCCGAAGGAGGCTCGGAGGGCGTCTCTGGGCGCATGGCCTTATGTGGAACCTTTGCCCCGTGCCGTCAACGCGAGGGGGCGGCTTGGGAATGGGCGCAAATCCATGTCCAAACGGGCCACAAAAGACCGTCACCCCGCTGAAATATCGGCAAGACCCGGTGGTGAAAATCCCCCGGGCGGATATCCACGAAAACTGTGGATAAGTCTGTTGAAAAAGCACCGGGAGGTCATCCCGTACGGCAGAGAATATGGCGTCTGCCCCACCTGCCCAATTTCTGGGCACAAAAAACAGGCCATTGAAATATTTAGGTTTTTTAGCCGGGCCCGAAGGCTTCGTGCGACTCACACCGAAGTCCGCGAAAAGCTTACTGCGTGTTAGGGCAGAAGCCGCCCGATGTGAACAACTTTGCTTGACAGGCCTTCTCCGGAAATGACTCGGCCACGATTCGACTGGCGGAAACCATGACGTTTTTGCGCTGGGCCTGACTTATTTGCCCTGCAACCCGCTAGGGAATGCACGGATGTGCATTAGCTCCAGGGACGTGGGCGTAGGCTCGAGATCCGCTCGATTTCCACCCCGACGGCGCCGGCATCGTCGAAAACCTCCAACTTTTCCACACGGACCCGGGCGGAGCGGCATTGGGGGTCCTGCAGGCACAGGGCGGCGATGCGTTCGGCCAGGGTTTCGGCCAGGTTGATGTGGCCGTCGGCGACGACGGCGCGCACCTTTTTCACGATGTCTTCGTAACACACCACGTTCTCGAGGCGGTCGTGGTGGGTACCGCCTTCGGTGACGCCGAGGTCGAGGTTGATGCGCACGCGCTGAACGCGGCCTTTTTCATGCTGATGCACACCGATGTTGCAATCGAGCACGAGGTCGCGGACGAAGACATGGCGCAGGCCCGCGGCGGCATCGGCGATCTTGAGCGGCTCAACGACCGGTTTGTTCATCGCGGGACTCCTTATTCGCTCACCTGACCGGCGCGCTTCCAGTTCAAATGCTCGCCGCCATCGAGGGCGATCATTTGCCCCGTCATAGCCGGCGCCGCAAGCAGGAAACGCAAAGCGCCGCAGATTTCAGCGGGCTTCGTGCCATGCCCCAGCGGCATGCTTTTGCACTGCGTCGCGAATTGCTCTTCCGTTTGATAGGGACTGGGCAGCGTCGGTCCAGGCCCAATGGCATTGACGCGGATGCGCGGCGCCAGCGCCATGGCAAGTGTCTGAGTCAGCGTCCAAAGGCCCGCCTTGCTCACGGTGTAGGAGGCGAAGTGGGGCGTCAGGTTCCAGACCTTTTGATCGATGACATTGACGATCAGCGCGCGCGCCTTTGCATCCACCTGTGCTGCGAAAGCCTGGCTCAGAAAAAACGGCGCGCGCAAATTGATGGCGATGTGAGAATCCCATGACGCCAAGGTGGCGCTGGCGATGTCGTCACGTTCGAAGATCGAAGCATTGTTGACCAAGAGGCCGAGCGGACCCAAGGCCGCGACGGCCGCCGGCACAAGCCCCGCCACGGAGGCGGCATCACCGAGATCGGCCTGCACGGCCGCTCCGCTGCCGCCGGCGGCTTTCACCGCGGCGACGACCTCGTCGGCTTCCTCGCGCGAATGATGGTAGTGCACGGCCACACGCCACCCGGCAGCCCCCAAGTCCTCGGCCAAGGCGCGGCCGATGCGCCGGCCGGCGCCGGTGATCAAGGCGGTCTTGGTGGTGACGTCGGTGGTCAGGGCCATTCTCACGCCAGAAACATGTGTGACAGGTGTTGTCCTTAGGTAACGGGCAGGGGCCCCTCCGACAAGGGCCGCGAACCCCTTCCCGGGACGGCACATTTCAATGTTTCGCTCGTTTGACCTTGCAGCCTCTCGGTAAAAACGGGAAAAACCCGGCCATGAGCGAGCGCGAGAAACCTCCCATCAGTTACAAGCCCCGGCGGCGCCTGCGCAGCTGGACGCTGGCCTTGATCCTCAGCCTGGTCCTGATCGCCGGCTGGGCGGCCTTCCTGGCGATGGCGCCGGCCCCCGACATCCTGTCGCCGCCCACCGCGGCCACGCCTGCGCCGGTTGCGGCCGCACCCGCGCCCGGCAACCAGATGCGCTTGCTCGCCTGGCGCAATGCTATCGACGCGGATGTGCTCTCGGGCTTCGCCTCCGATACCGGCATCAAGGTGATCGTCGACGGCTACGACACGCCGGAACAACTCCTGGCCTTGGCGGACGGGGGCGATATCACCCAGGACGTGGTGCTGGTTTCGGGCATCGGGCTGAAGGCCTTGGTCGACCGCGACCTGCTCAGGCCTTTCGACTCCAGCGATCTCGTCAATGCGCGCAACGTCGATCCGGCGCTGACGGCGCGCGCGAGCGTCTATGACGCCGGCAACGCGCATGCGCTGCCGCTCTTGTGGGGCACCGTCGGCCTCGGCTATGACGCCGCCAAGATCGCTGAGCGCTTGGGCACCGACGCCGCGCTCGACAGCTGGGCGGCGCTGTTCGATCCGGCCAACGCCGCCAAGCTCAAAGACTGCGGCATCCAGGTCATCGACAGCCCGACCGCGGCGTTCCCGGTCGCGTTGACCTATCTCAAGCTTCCGGCGGATTCCCCCAAGGTCGAAGACACCGACGCGGCCGCGCGGCTCTGGGAAGGCATCAAGTCCTCGGTCAAGACGTTCTCCACCAACGACGTCGTCGACAATCTCGCTGCGGGCCAGGTCTGCATGGCGCTCGCGACCTCGGGCGACGTTTATCAGGCGCGTGCCAAGGCGCGCGCAGCGGGCTTGGCCTCCGACATCCGCTATGTGCTGCCAAAGGAAGGCACCGTGGTGCAATACACGCTGCTTGGCGTGCCGCGTGTTGCCGCCAACACCGCCAACGGCGTCCGCTTTGTTGATTATCTTCTCCGCCCCGAAGTCGCCGCGCGTCTGACCAATGCCAGAGGATTTGCCAACACGGTGCAAGGGGCTGCGCTCTACATCAAACCGGAAATCAAATCCGACGCGGGGCTGATGCCCGACTTGGCCGCTGCGCAGGCGACCGATGAAGTGGCCCCTGCGCCGACCACCACGGCGCTGCGCAATCGCTTCTGGCAGCTGATCAACACGCCAGCCACGGCGCCCGCCGAGCCGGCTGCCCCTGCTGCGAAATAATCACCGTTCCCGTTCCGCGAGATCGATGTAGTGCTGCAGCAAACCCTCGACGTCGGGTGTTGGCTGTGACCACGCGGAACGCGGCAGCACCGTGGCGCGGTCACGCTCTAGCAGGCGCGCAGGATGTGGCAACGCGAGACTGGTGAGCGTCACGCCGGCCAGTGCAAGTTCGCGCGCGGGCACAAGCTGCACGCTACGCTCAGGAAAATGTTCAGCGAGCATGTCAGCAGCGCGCGCGTCGCTGGCCGCATCAAATGCCGGCACCAGCAGTCCGCCGTTGAGCGGCAGAAAGTTGCTGTAGGAGGCAAGCCCTGCGTCCTCGGGCGGTGCGGGCAGGCGCAGAAGTTCGAGCGGGCGGCCGCGCCCGTCGCGGCTGCGTGTGAGCTGATCGGCCACCGCAGCGAAGGTGGGTGCGCCGCTGTCGGTGACGGCAACCAAGCCTGGTGCGATGAACGACGCCAACGCGCGCAGATCAGAGAGCAGCGTGTCGGCGGGATGGGCTGCCGCGATCCAGATCACACGCGCGGCACCAACCCAACCCTTGAGGATGGCGAAGGCGTCGAGCGGTGCCAGGCCGGGATTGCGCGCCGGATCGAAGGCCGCCGCCGCGAGAGCGAGCACCGTGCCGCGCCCATCGGCGGCAATGGCGCTGCCCTCTAGCGTGAGCGGTGCACGGAAGCGGCGCACTTCGGCCGCACCGAGCAGGGCGTGGGCGAGCCCCGCGTCGCCACTGTCGCCGCGTTTGCCCCAGCCGTCGAAGCGCCAGTCCACCGCCGCCGAACCGCCTTTGCCGTCGACCAGGAACGAGGGCCCGATGTCGCGCAGGCGCAGCGAGCGCGGCGCCAGCGGCAGAGCATCGACGATGTCGCTGCCGAAGGTTCGCCGCGCTCGGGCATCGTCGCCCGCGGCGGTGAGCAGAGCCACCGGCTCGAAAGCTGCGGCCGCGCGCACGACCGTGGCGACGGCCTCACGCAGGGGACCGGACGGCCAAGGCATCCACAGGCGCGCCTGGCGGCAGGAATCCGCGGGCAAATAAAAGGCATCGGCGCTGGGGACCGCTCCGGACGATGGAGGAACGCCGTCACTCATAAGGGTTGTTCAAACCGCCGCCATCTGACGCAGGGATGGCCACAGTACCACCGTCCTGCGGGCGCTGCATTTTGAGGCCGTATTTCAGGCATTTGTTGTGTGCGCTGCGGCAACCCGGGGGACGCGGAAGCCCCCCGTGGACGTAACAGATATCTGCGACAAGGTTGCAAGTTTTCGCTTGAAATCAGTGGGTCACCGGTTAAATCCTTAGCTCCGTTTTATGGCCTAAGACGAAGGAGGATGCAGCCATGAAGATCTTCAACCGTTATTCCGGCTTGCTTTGCTTGGGGCTGGCGTTCGCCGCGGGGCCGGCGATGGCCGCCGACGTCTGGATCTCCTGCGAAGGTTCGATCGTCACGACGAAAGGCAAAGACAGCACCAAGGCCACCGCGACCGACGTCTACGCCTACAACGACGAGACGCGCGCGCTGTATCGCTATTCGGCGCAACGCAAGCAGCTCTACATCATTCCCACCAGCTCCTATGACCCCAAGGCCATCGCCTGGGGCAACCCGACGAAGAACCTCGCCGCGCAGGAAGAGCAGTGGCAGGGCAGTCTCGACCGCGCCAAGATGTCGCTCAAGCAGGTGCGCCAGCAGGGCGATGAAGTGATGACGTGGGACCAGATCTGCAAGCCCACCAGCGCGCAGCCGCTCGGCTAGGACTCGGTTCGTCGCAAGCAAGCGCCTGACGTCTTTGGCGTCAGGCGCGTTGCCGTGCCCACGCGGGCCGCTAACGCACCCCTCCGTGGCGCTCCGCTTTTCTAAGCTCGGCTCACGCGCAAAGAAAACCGGCGCCTTTTAACTTGCGACCCATTATTAATTGCAATACACAGGCTCACTCTTCCCTGTGAGGATTGGGCCTGTTTTCCGTGGCACGTGAATTTCTGAAGTTGGCGATCGTCGCGCTGTCACTTGCAGGCGTGCCGGTCGGATTCGCGCAGGCTGCCGAGCCTGCGCCCGCTGCCGCCGTTGCACCGGAAACGGTCAACGCCGAAGTCCGCCAGATTTGGAAACTGCTCGACTACATCGCCGTCGACTATACCGGCGCGGTCAAAGACGGCGCGGTGATCAGCGACGCCGAATTCACCGAGATGAAGGAGTTCGCGAACACCGCGCTCGCGCGTCTTGCGCAATTGCCGGCGCAGGGTGGTCAAGCCACACTGGTGGCCTCGGCGACGCAGCTGCAGGCAGCGGTCGCCGGCATGGCCCAACCCACGGCGGTCGCCGACATTGCCCATGCGCTCGCCGATGCGCTGCTGGCCGCCTATCCCGTGCCGATGGCGCCGGCTGCCGCGCCCAACCTCGCGCGCGGCGCGCAGATTTACGCCGACAAGTGCGCCGCCTGTCACGGCTTGACCGGCGCCGGCGATGGACCAGCCGCACCCCAGCTTGATCCTCCGCCGATCGCCTTCGTTGACCACGAGCGCGCCCGCGAGCGCAGCTTGTTCTCGCTGTATGAAGTCGTCAGCCAAGGCTTGGCTGGCACGCCCATGGCGAGCTTCGATCCCGAGCTCTCGCCCGAGCAGCGCTGGGATGTGGCGTTCTTCGCCTCGACATGGTCGGCCACGCCTGAGATCCGCACGGCGGGCGAAGCCCTGTGGAAAGCCGACGCCGCCGTGCGTGGGCGTTTCCCCAATCTCGAAAGCCTGGTCCGCACGATTGAATCAGGGCTCGCCGCCGAAATCGGCGCCGACAAAGCGCGCCCGGTGATGGCCTACCTGCGCGCCACTCCCGACGTCGTCGGACAGAACGCCAATGCCGCCAGCCTCGCCCTCGCCCGCAGCCAACTCGCCGAGAGCGTGAAGGCCTATCAATCCGGCGACGGCCGCCGCGCAACCACGCTGGCCCTGTCGTCTTATCTCGACGGCTTCGAGCCTTCCGAAGCGGCCTTGCGCACGCGCGACGCCGATCTGCTTGGCCGGGTCGAGACAGCGATGATCGAATTCCGCTCCAGCATCGCGGCACAGGTTCCGCCGAGTGCGCTCGAAGCCCAAGCCAAGGCGATCAATACCATGTTCGACAACGCCGAAGCGGCGC
Organism: Fidelibacterota bacterium; assembly: GCA_947481595.1. Lineage (GTDB taxonomy): Bacteria > Pseudomonadota > Alphaproteobacteria > Rhodospirillales > Rhodospirillaceae > SHVO01. The sequence goes on along the minus strand of CANKHC010000009.1, from coordinate 3,158 downwards.
TGTCGGCGGAACAGGATGCGACCGCGACGTTCCTCGGCGCCTTCACCATCCTGCTGCGCGAAGGCGTCGAAGCGCTGCTGGTCGTGATCGCCATGATCAGTTTCCTGACCAAAGTCGACCGCCGCGATGTGCTGCCCTATGTGCACATGGGCTGGATCGGCGCCCTGCTTGCCGGTCTCGCGACCTGGGCCGTGGCGGCTTATGCCTTCGATATATCGGGTGCCAACCGCGAACTCACCGAAGGCTTCTCGGCGCTGTTTGCCGCCGTCATCCTGCTGGCCGTGGGCATCTGGATGCACCAGAAAAGCCTGGCCGGACGTTGGCAGATTTATATCCGCGAAAAGCTGTCATCTGCGCTGACCAAGAAATCGGCCTTCCTTCTCTTCCTGCTCGCCTTCGTCGCGGTCTACCGCGAAGTCTTCGAGACCATCCTGTTCTACATCGCGCTGTGGACGCGCGGGAACGGCGGCGCGATCCTCGCTGGACTGGTCGCCGGGGTGGCCGCGCTCTCCGTCATCGCGGCCATCATGCTGCGCACGAGTAAGCGCCTGCCCATCGGCCAGTTCTTCGGCTGGAGTTCTCTCCTGATCGCCGTGCTGGCTGTGGTCCTGGCCGGCAAGGGTGTGGCAGCCCTACAGGAAGCGGGCTGGGTGCCGGCGATTGCCGTCGACGGCCCGCGCATTGAAATCCTCGGCGTCTATCCGTCACTGCTGCCGCTGGTCGCGCAAGCCGTCGTGCTGGTGATCGCCATCGCCGGCTATCTCTGGAACACGCGCGGCACCGCCGCCCCCGCGGCAAGCTAGCTCAAAATACCCAACGGACTATAGGCAATCGTCGGGAAGACCTCGGCAAGTTTGGTCTCGCGGTGGCGTTTGACCAGGATCTCGGCGAGCACCTGGCGGTAGTCGGTGGTCACCGTCAGGTCGCCGGTGGTGAGCTGGCTCGCGGCCAGTCCCGGCCAGTTCCCGTAAATCTTGCCGCCGTTCACATTGCCGCCCAGGACCAGCATACCCGCCGCCGAGCCGTGGTCGGTGCCTTGGCTGGCATTCTCCTGCAGGCGGCGGCCGAACTCGGTCATGGTGATAAGCGTGATGCGGTCGCGGTAAGCGGCCATGTCCGTCCAGAATGCAGAGATGGCGCGGCTGAACTCGGTGGTGCGGGTGTTGAACTCGCCCGCCAGCGCGTTGTGCATGTCCCAGCCGCCGTAATCGACGGTGACCACATCGACGCCGACGTTCATGCGGATTAAGCGTCCGACCGAGCGCAGCGACTGCGACAACGCGCCAGCCGTATAGCCCGCCGTGCCGGAGGTGTCGTTGATGGTGCGCAGGCCGAGCTGCACGCTGGCGACCGCGTCCAGCGACGCCGTGGCCACCGCCTGGTAGACGCTCTCGCCGGAATTGATGGCGCGGATGACGTTGCCGTTGGCGTTGCCGCCGCTGATGTTGAACTGCTGCGCATCGGCAATGGCCACTGCTGATGCTTCGCCCAGCAATGACACCGGATTGGTGGCGCTGGCGGCGACGGTGGAAAGCTCCTGCCCGCCGTCTCCGGCCGAGGCCAAGTGGCGCGCGAGCCAGCCGGAGTGGCTCTCGGCTTCGGCGTCGGCGCCGCCCTTTTCCATCATGTCCTGGCAGATGAAGTGGCTGCGGTCGACGGTGTGGATGCCGACCGCGTGCACGAAGGCGAGGTCGCCGGAATCGTAAAGCGTCTTGAGCTCCGGCGCCGCCGCATGAAGGTAGAAGTCGGTGCCGCCGAGAGTCCCGACACCGAGGCCCGGCGTATTGCCCGACGTCTGCACGCGCAGCGAGGGCCGCGCGTTGATGTAGTTCTGATCGCCGGCGGGGGCCAGCATCTGCAGCCAGTCGGCTGCCCCGCGCTGGAAGAGCACCACCAGGATGTCGCGCGGTGTGGCCGGCGCGGTTTGCGCAAAGGAGACGCGCACGCCGGGTGCGACCGTGGTGAGTCCGGCAGCGGCACAGGCCAGCAGGCTGCGGCGGGAGATGTGGTGGGTGTGTCCCATGTTCTTGTCCCTTCCTATCGCAGCGTGAATTCTTCGCTGGTGGCGATCAGGCTCACCAGGCGGCGGTAGGCGCTTTCGATATTTGTCGTCGATGAATTACGGCTGATCAGGCTCGGCACGCCGCTGTAGCTCGCCTGGTCGGCGATCAATGCGGTCATGGCGGCGGGCGACAGTGTGGCCCCCACCATGCGCTCGACCCAATATTCAACCACACCTGTCGCCGTCGTGCGCGAGGCAACCGGCGTCTGGTCAGCAAGCGAGGTCTTGATCTCGGGGTAATAGAAAATCTGCAGCAGAAGGTTCCACGTGGCGACCGTCGCACCCGTGGCAAGCCAGTAGGCGTTGTCGTCGGGGCGCCCGTCCGGCGCCTGCCAGGCGAAAAGATGATCGTTCAGCGGATCGAACAGGCTGGTCATCGTCGCCGCCGCATTGACGATGGTATCGGTCGTGCGGAACAGAGCGATCATGCGCTCGTACGGACGGCGGATCTTGGTCACCGGCGCGGTCATGATCTCGTTGCCGCCGAGCAGGATGGCGCGCAGGACCTGGGTGATTTGATCGGGCGCGGTGTTGTTGGCTTTCCAAGCAGCCACCGCGCGGTCGATGACGGTCTGCGGCGGGGTGTCGCCGAAGATGCGCTTGGCCAGCTTGGTGCAGATGAACTTCGCCGTCGCATCGTGCGCGGCGATCAGGTCGAGCAATCTGCGGCCCTGCTGCATGGCGCCGGTCAGCGACACCACGTTGTTGCCCAGGATGGAACCGGCGTTGGTGTTGTGCCGGCCGGAGGCATAGATGAACTCGCCGGTCGAGGGCAGGGCGGTGTTGCCGGAACGCTGGCCGCCTTGGATGGTCCAGCCCGAAAGTGCGCGGCTGGCCTGCACGATGTCCTGGTCGGTGAAACCAATCGCCACGCCGTCCGCGCCTTTGATGACGTCGGCGGAATTCTTGGTGCCGAGATAGGCATCGCCGCCCAGCGTGTGCAGCTCCATGATCTCGCGGGCGTAGTTCTCGTTGGGCGTGGTGGCGGTGCTGACCCAGTTGTCGAGATAGAGCAGCATCGACGGCGAAGTGGCGTTGGCCTCGAGCATGTTGCGGAAGTTGCCCAGCACATGCGGGCGGATCGAGACGCGGTCGT